>CP051187.1:5765470-6130941 GCA_038087035.1 Gloeotrichia echinulata CP02
ACGAGTTTGGAAAACCAAGAAAAACAGAGGAAGACCAATCAAAATCTCTGTTCCTAGATTTCAGCAAGAGCGGTGTTTTGCTTGGTATCAGCGAAAATACCGCCGTCTCGTCGGAATATGGGAACGTCAAAAAGTTTACTTTGACGCATTCATTGACCTTGCTACAATCCACATCTGGATTAACAAAATATTATTAGTGGGATAGATTCTTTTAAGTTGTCACCAATGATCTCGGCTCAACGTCTACGCCATTGCACAGAACCATCTTTACCAAAAGTATATCTTTAGAAAGTTTTATTTGAGGTGCAGTTAGATAACTTGATTATTATCAAGGTTAAATTAATCGACTCTTCGGCTTAATTTTATGGAATCGAATAAAAAATAAAACTTAATTATAGGCTGCGTTCCTTACTATGAATGGATTTTAAAGTTTGGAGATTTCCTATAAACCTTCAATTTTAATGCCGCACCATAAAAGCAATGCAAGAACCAATTAACCGTTACTTAAAAACAACCAGTATAAAATTATTCAACATAAAAAATCTTTAAAATTGACGGGTCACATAGGGGGCAGCATGACAAGTGAATCCACTGTTAAACTCACTATTGCTTTAAACGAACCGGACTCAGACGAAGAGAGACTAGATCAGATAACTCGAAATCTGCTGCGAGAAATCAAAGAATTTGATGGTGTCGAACAAGCTAGCTTAGTAGAAGTTGGAGAAATACCAGAAGGAGCTAAGAGTATTGGAAGCATTCTCATAGGTATTCTGAATGCTGAGGTGAGTTTCACAAGTTTCAAAACTTTCATGGGGTTTTTGTGGGAGCGTCTTGCAGGCAACACCGTGGAACTAGAAGTTGAAGCTAACGGTAAAAAACTGAAAGTAAAAGCTAGTAGCCGACAAGAATTATTAGCAGCAATTCAGGCAGCAGAACAATTTGTGGCTCTTGCGTACTTAGCGTGCTAAATTGATAGGATAATGCCAAGAAAGTAAAGCTCTAATCTCAAAATTACGAAAGTTTCTAAATCCAAATCCACTTCGCTTTATTAACTTCAGTTTATTATTTATTCCTTCTACTACTCCACTGGTAGTCCTTCGTTCAAAATATCCGACTATTTCTCCAAACCACCGTTTAATTGTCTGCACACTTCTTTGATAATATGGTTCAGCTTTTTTTAACCAATTGATTAATTCTAGCGTTCCCGTTACCACATTTTTATTGTCTTCAAATAAATTGTGAAAATCTTCTTTTAATGAATGCATTCTAGCTATTAAAGGAGAAGCTTGTTTAATTCTATTTAATTTATCTTTTTGCTTTTCGGTGAGCTTATTCTCGGCTTTTAGAATTGTAAATTTATTTCCTTTTAAACTTTCAAATACTTTTTTTCTTTCCGGGGCATTTAACTCAGATGCTATTTTATTTTCTGCTATCCTAGCTCGATTTAATTCTTCATGTACTAATTTAGTAACATGGAACCTATCTACCGTTACAAGGGCGTTTGGACAAATCTTCTCAATTAAAGATTTATAATTGCCTGTCATATCAATACTTACTTCTTCTATTTGTGACAAAACTTTTTCTCCCCACATTCTCATGGTTTTTTTGATTTCAATTTGTTTTCTTTCTTTTACTAAACCTATCAATTTACCTGAATCTATATCTACTAGCACGACAATAAATTTTCCTTGTCCTTTGACCAAACTAATTTCATCTATTCCTAATCTTCTTAAATCTTTGACATCTATTGGCATCACATTTTTAGCTACATCTTCAAGCATTGATATGACTTATTCATTAGTTAGTCCATTATTTCTTGCCACATTACTTACATTACTATTAATCACTTGTTTGATAATATATTCCGCATATCGGTATGTATACCTCTTTCTTGCTCCTAGAAAATCTAGCTTTTCATTAAATGTTTTTCGGCATTTTTTACACTTGAATCTTCGTCTATTGACATTCAGTATTACTTCAAAATCCCCCATCGGTAAATCTTTCACTAAACATTTTTGATTTTGATGTAAATGTCTTGAGTTTTGACCACAGTGTGGGCACGATGCACTTTTCGCTTTTTTACCTACTGATAGAATTAGGACTTGACCCTCTTGTAGGCTTGATTCTACTAATACTTCAGGCAAATTTAGGAGTTGAGTCATTATTCGTTTCATAATTTATTTTATTAAACATTATTAAAAAATATCTTAACATTTTAGCACGCTAAGTAACCAAGAACCCAAGATTCTGCTGTTTAATACACCATATCCAGACGATCCAAAACTTAGATATCGAAAAGAAGTTGAACGTTGTGCCAAATATGGCGATATTTCGATTATTTCTCGCCAAATATTAGACGCTCTAGCAAATACTTTGGAATTACTGCCTGAAGAAACTGCTGCAATTGAAGCTCAAGTTCTTAAACCTTACCGACGATACAAGGAAAAATTGAGGATATATGAGCAGGCATTAGTTGAGGCAATTCAACGGGAGCATTTTCCTCTCAGTCAAAGTACTAGTGACCAGTTAAAACATTTTCGGCAGGTTTTGGGTCTAAGAGAAGAAGATATAGCCCCGATTGTAGCTAGAATTGAGCCACCAATCATCAGGGTTAGAAGAATTTTTACTACTTTTATTATTTCAATTTTTAGAAAACCTAAAATTATCATTGGCGCAGGTATTGTCACTGTTGTGCTTCTCATGCTTACTTTTCTGCCTAGAACGCCTCCGCGACCAGAAAAGGAACCTACATCCACTGCAAACCCCACAGATATTTCTACACCCACCACGATAATAGCAAAGGAAATATACGAAAGGGGACTCGATAAATATAATCAACAAGACTACACAGGAGCGATTGAAGATTTCAACCAAGCACTTCAGCTAGAGCCTAATAATATACTTGCCTATTACCAACGTGGTTATGCCCGTGCTGAAATACAAGACTACAAAGGAGCAATTGAGGATTTTAACCAGTATATGCAGCACAATCCCAATGATGTCGATGCTCTCGATAACCGAGGGAATGTTTACTATAATTTGGGTAAGTACGAGCAGGCAATCACTGACTTAAACAAAGCTATCCAAATTAACCCCAAGGATTCCTACGCTTATAACATGCGAGGGTTAGCTTACAACGAGCAAGGTAAATACGAGAAAGCGATCGCTGACTACAACAAAGCTATCGAGCTTAAATACGATCCACTCAGTGTTCCCTACAATAACCGTGGTAATGCCTACGACAATCTTGGAAACTATCAGAAAGCAATTGAAGATTACAACCAGGCAATCCGTATTAATCCCAACGATGCTGATGCTTTCTACAATCTGGGAAATACCCATTCCAAATTAGGAGATAAGCAGGCAGCAGTACAGTATTTTCAAAAAGCTGCACAACTGTATCAAAAACAAGGTCAGACAAAAGACCACCAAGAGACATTAGAGCGGATCAAAAAGCTTCAGCAGTAGTCAAAGCAGTTTCAAGTGTGAAATGAGTGTGCGATTCGGAGTTATTTATAATTCAGTACTCTAATAAGAGCTACAGCCTGGGTATTAGCAATTTCGGAGTGCAGTGCGTTTAATGGTTAATGTTTTGATTTTGCCCTCTACCTATCTAGATTTCCAAAATTGATAAACTCGATTGGCAATTTTAATTCTATTCCCACTTAAGAGTTTATAACCTGCTTGTTTAAGCGTGAATGATTTGGATTTTTTAACCTTTTTAAAACCCGGTGGTCTGACTCCTTTCTTATTATGTTTAAAAAATAATTGGTAGGCTTTCTCTATGCGTTGACAGATATCTTGCACTGCTTTATAACCTATTGATTGCCAAAATTGATGACGTTTTCTTAATTTGGCAATATGAGACTGGAGTTTTGCACAGTTTAAGTGTTTGCTCCACATGCTTTCGTACCGTTTATGTAGAGCAATACAATGGTTATAGATCACCCCTGCGGCGTTGATCATGCGTTTCAGGTGTCTATTCCTTTTGTGTTCGTACAGCTTAAACTTTAGTGTAATCATGGCAATATTATATCAAAGTCGCCCTAGAAGGGCGAGGCTTTAAACCCATTTCTTTGGTAAGGGCGCAAGCCTTGCGCCCCTACAAAGCTTGCTGTAGAGTCGTAAACAGTTATCACGTTGACAAAAGGCAAGGGGTTTTCAACCTGTATTCTGATAACTGGTCACTGATTGGTGAAGTACATGGATGCTTTTGCTCCCGTTCCCCCTGAATGGACGAATCAGGCAATTCACGCCTATAAGTTTTGTTGTCCTAGTTGTAACTCAAGTAGCCGAGAAGCTGTACAAGTTTGGATCAATCGGCGATCGCCTGTGTTGACAGAAGCGCATGGGCGCAAATGGCAAGAGTTCTACAATTGCCAATGTGGTTTTGTCTGGTGGGCTTGGAGTAGCGATCGCCCCCCTACAGATTTATCTTATCATTGATGGAAAAACCCGAACAAAACCGTTTTTTTGCCTAATTATAGCGGTTCAGGTTTGTCGGCAATCCACTTTTCGCTTTGATATTCTGCTAAATAACCATTGCCAGTAAAGTTAATTACCGAAAAAATGGGTAAAAGCCCCGTCCTTCTAGGACGGCTTTAATTGATTCTGTATATATCTTTTTAGTACCTCCAAGGGTGCGCCGCCTACTGAAGAGGCAAAATAAGAAGGACTCCATAAAGCGTCTTTTCCTAGCGGTTTCTTAAATCCCTCTTGTCCATAGCGACGACTCGAAACCCCTTTGAGCGCGTTCACTATCTGAGAGATAAACAATTTAGGAGGATATTCAATTAATACGTGTACGTGGTCTACCTCCCCGTTAAGTTCCTGTACTTTGAAATTCATCTTTTCAGATACTTCGCTAAATGACTTTTTAATCAAAGCAAGACTCTCGTTGGTGAGTATAGGCAATCGATATTTAGTAATGCAGACCAAGTGAAGTTTTAAGTCTGTAACACTGTGTCTTTCGCGACGAAAATCACTTGACATTTTCTACAGACCAAGTTATATTATAGATACAGACCAACTATAACACAAAGCGTGAAAGCCAGATATAAATACCGATTCTATCCAACAGATCAACAACGAACGAGCCTAGCTCAGTTGTTTGGGTGTGTGCGGGTAGTTTGGAATGATGCTTTGGCTTTGTGCAAACAGTCCGAGAAACTTCCTAGCAATGGGGATCTGCAAAAATTAGTATTAACCCAAAGTAAAAAGACTGAGCAGCGTTCTTGGCTGAGTAGCGTAGCTAGCATTGCTTTGCAGCAATCAGTCGCGGATTTAGGAACTGCTTATAAGAACTTTTTTGATTCCCTAAAAGGCAAAAGAAAAGGCAAGAAACTAGGTAGCCCTAGATTTAAAAAGAAAACGAATCAACAGTCTGCGCGTCTTACTCGTGGCGGTTTCTCTATTAGTAAAGAGGTGGTGTACCTAGCCAAGATTGGAAATGTTGCTCCAATTTGGTCTAGGCAATTACCTTGTGAACCTAGCTCAGTTACTATTATTAAAGATTGTGCTAATCGCTATTTTTTAAGTTTTGTGGTTGATATTGAGCCTGTCAGCCTTGATACTAAAAGCCAAACTAGACGCTCCTGCGTCGCTAACGCTGGCGCTATCGGGATTGATTTAGGTATCAAGACTTTTGCGGTAATGAGTAATGGTGAAAAAGCTGAAAGTCCTAGCTATAAAAAGCTTGACAGGAAAGTTCGCCAACTACAAAAGAAATTAGCACGACAACATAAAGATTCAAAGCGGCGGGACAAAACCCGGATTCAAATCGCAAAACGTCATAACCAAATCGCCGACACCCGCAGAGACTTTCTGCACAAATTATCAACTAAGATTGTTAGCGAAAACCAAGCTATTGTTTTAGAAGATTTGAATGTGTCTGGGATGGTTAAAAACCGCAAACTTTCAAGAGTAATTAGTTTGCAGGGTTGGCGTGAGTTTCGGACACAATGCGAGGCTAAGTCGGCAAAATATGATAGAACTTTCCATGTCATTAGTCGATGGGAACCAACTAGTCAAGTCTGTTCTGAATGCGGTTTTAAGTGGGGCAAACTTGATTGAAAGGTGCGCCAGATTAAGTGCTTAAATTGCGGGACCGAACATGATCGCGATGGAAATGCTGCTAAGAATATAGAAAAAGTCGGGATAGGGCATTGCCACGACTCTAAATGCACGTCGAGACGGAGTAAACCTACTTCGGTAGTATCTGTCAATGAAGCGTGAAGAATCCCCGTGCGTTCACGCCGGGGAGTATGTCAAGAAGTAACTGCTTGCCAGCGTGTAATCAAGGTGCTTTAATAGCGATTGCGTTCCGATAACTTGTCCTGCCTGCAAAAGACCCACAAGATCCACGGCGACTTGTCATCAGACATTACTGCTGGTGTTTCTAAAATTACATAATCAAAACATTAGACTTAAAGGTAGGACAAGGTAGTACCATGTCCTTTAAACTAAAATCTCTTGCGCCAACAGCACTCATAGGAGCATATATGGAGCCAATCATTGCTATAGTCTTAGCGCTTATAGGTTATGCATTAGGATCTGCCAAGCTGATTAATCAAGGTAATGAAGCCCTAGTGGAACGATTAGGGAAGTATCATCGCAAACTTAAGCCCGGATTGAACTTCATAGTTCCCTTCGTCGATCAGATTGTGATGGAGGATACAACACGAGAGCAGCTTTTAGACATCAAGCCTCAAAACGTGATCACCAGAGATGGCATTTACCTGGAAGTAGATGCTATTCTCTACTGGCGGATTAGAGATATACAAAAAAGCTTTTATGAAATTGACGACCTCCAAGCATCCTTGAACCAGCTAGCGACAACCACACTCCGAGAAATTATTGCCCAAAGATCCTTGGAGGAGGCTACTATGTCAAGAGCTGATATGGACAGAGCTATATTAGAGCAATTGAATCCGATCACGACAGATTGGGGAGTCGAGATTATCCGGTTAGATATTCAGTCCATTAACCCGCCCGAAAGTGTGCGGAAGTCAATGGAAGAGGAGCGAGCCGCTGAAATCAAAAAACGGGCGGTAATTTCCGCAGCAGAAGGAGAAAGACAAGCTGCGATTAAGAAAGCAGAAGGAACTAGGACTTCAGTGGAGATAATTGCGGAGGCTTTACGGGCGCATCCTGAAAGCAAGGAAATCTTGCGCTATCTTGTCGCTCAAGATTATGTCCAGGCCAGCCAAAAACTCGGTGAGAGCAATAATGCCAAAATTGTCTTTGTTGATCCAGCCAACTCCACAGAAATGTTTCAGGAGTTGATTGCTGAGTCTGTAGTTCACGACCCTAATGGTAAAAACTCCGAAAATGGTGTTTAGGGACTTTCAATTAAAAAAATCTGTAATTTGTCTGACTTTTCACGGGATCTGGAAAACCTCTCTCCTACAAGGGGAGAGGCTTTGAATTTTTCCCCAACCCTAGTACTCTGTCAAGATAAAAATGATGGACTGTAGTGCGGGCATCTTGCCCGCGTGAGCGAGACGCTCACACTACCAAAAATCCCTCAAAACAAAATTGCAAAACAAAATTGACAGACTACTAGCAGCTGGTGGCGAATAGAGTTGACATACTCCCTGATCTGAAAGTTCAGGGATTCTGGATTCAAACAGCAATAGCAGGCATAGCCCGTCTTACATCACCTAGCCCGACAGACAATGCCCTGCCTGTTGCCACTATTTTACCAAAAAGCCGTCCTAGAAGGACGGGGCTTTAGACCCAGTTTTTTTGGTAAGACCCATTTGGCTATGTGAGCTTGATTATGGTTTGGGGCGCAAGGCTTTGCGCCCCTACAGATCATCGAACGACGCCAAAAACCCTGATTTTCTCTGATAATTTATTTTTTTGTTAAGTAAGTCGGTAATTGCACCGAACTATATTACAAAACGTAAATATTCCCCAAACCCTTACCGATGACAAATGACAAATGACAAATGACAAATGACAAATGACAAATGACAAATGACAAATGACGACCAAAGCAAGTAAGGTTTATTTGCGCCTACCTACTTAGTTCCTTGGTTATTTTGGCTTCTACTGTCGCCAGATTGCATCAGCCACCAGCGACACTTCGCGGATTTCTCTGACATCGTGAACTCGGAGGATATCCGCACCATTAAAAATAGCCGCACAACAAGCTGCTGCTGTTCCCCAAACTCGCGCTTTGGGATCTGGTTGGTTTAAAATGCGACCAATGAAACTTTTACGAGATGCTCCGATTAAAATTGGGCAATTGAGCGCTTTTAATGACCGCAAGCGGCGCAAAATTTCTAAATTTTGCTCATAATTTTTAGCAAAGCCAATCCCAGGATCAATAATAATTTTCTCCGGCTTAATCCCTGCAGCAGTTGCAGCCGTAATTTGTTGTGACAAAAAACTAGAAATCTCTGCCATTAAATCTTGATAATCAGTCAGTTGTTGCATAGTTTGCGGGTTTCCCCGGATATGCATTAGCGCAATTGGCACATCTAAGCTGGCGACTGTTGGCAACATTTCAGCATCAAATGTACCGCCAGAAATATCATTAATCATATCTGCCCCAGAGGACACAGCGGCTTTAGCGACAGTAGCCCTAGTTGTGTCTACAGAAATCGGTGTTGAAATCTCTTGGCGTAAGATTTGCAACACCGATAGCACCCGTTCAAGTTCTTCTGCAAGGGTGATTTGTTTAGCCCCTGGTCGAGTTGATTGACCACCCACATCGATAATATCAACACCAGCAGCTACCATAGCTTGAGCTTGTGCTAAAGCAGTAGTGGTAGAGTTAAACTCACCACCATCACTAAAGCTATCAGGCGTGACATTTAAAACGCCCATAAGATAACTTTGCTGTCCCCAGTGGAAACAGCGATCGCGAATCATCATCTAAACCTCCCAGGAGACCCCCACTATATCGGTACTCCGATTAGTGGTGGGAGGAATGGGAGAGAAATTATGTTCGCGTAGCGTGCCGCAGGCAAACGGTTCCTGAACATTTTTCTGCACAGCAGAAACCGTAAGGGAAACAGTTGAGTAATTTCTAAATCTTTTATTGTGCGTAAGAGTAACCATCTTTTTTGTGAATGTGTTTACAAGTTTTGTGACTAATTCCTTGAACTAATCCGTTTCTGGTCGAGATGTTGAAACTTCCAGTTGTACGAGTTGCTATTCTTCCAATATATTCACCAACTTTTTTACCAGTAGTGACAACAGCCTTAACAATATCCCCAGTCTGAAAACCAAAATGAAACTTAGTTCTAGAGCAATGTCGATTTGGAAAACCAAATTTATCTGTGCGACACGATTGCCTAGTGCCATGACCGTTAGCTGTAATCAACAATGGTTTAACACCTTTAATAATCAATTTTGGCGTTGTTTTCCCAACACAAGCCGCGTCTAACCAGTGAGATTTTTCTAAATTTTGTTGACTACGATTGAACTTTGTTAATCCTCCTGAACCTGTTTCTATAGGTAATCCCGTTGCTTTTAATGCGTTCAACAATGCAAACCGAGTTGTGTTTACTGCTGCTGCATCGGCTAACGGTCTTTTAGCTTGTGTCAAAATTTTGTTTAATTTTGATGGGTCTTTTTTCAGAAAGTCTTTAATGTCTTTTGTCCCTTTTTTAGTATTACATTTCTCGCAACTTAAGGTAAGATTTGTAATCGAATTTGAACCTCCTTTAGCTCGTGGGTGAATGTGTTCAACCTGAAAAGTCACATTGTTAACACCACAATAAGCGCATTGTCTACCCCACTTTTCTAGTAGATATTCTCGCGTCTCGTAACCGGCAAGTGTACCTTGTTGGTATTCTTCACCTTGGATATCTGGGTTATGCATTAACTGCATATCAAAGCGAACTAGCTCTTGACTAATAGCCTGTATTGGTGCAAGTTTACGTAATCTTTCAACCCAAGTTTTAATATTCTCAACCCGACTTTGTAAACTCGGTGGCAACCATTTATCTGGGCGAGTTCTGTTTAAAAACCGTGGTTGTCTGTAACGAGTTTTACGGTTTCTTCTGCTACGTCTTAATTGTCTCCTAGAGGTTAGAGCATCTCTAATTGCAAAGCCTCTATGCTTTAATTCAGCAGCAAATACAACTTCTCCAGTAGCATCATCGACTAATGCTATTCCTGTTGTTTTAGCACCAGTATCAAGCTTTAATCGCAGTGGTGTTACTGGTAAATCAGGATGAGATTTTTTGAGGATGATTGTGAACGGAAATTGTCTAAATACCGCTGCTTTTTTGTTCCTTAATAACTGTCTAGCCCTGGCGGGATGAATTGGGTCTAATGGTCTTTTTTCTGTGTCTAAAACAAATACTTTGGACATAATGTTCTGCTCATTCGAGCCTCCTTACGGGTAATGTTAGCTTCGACAATGTTAGAGGTCGGTAACTATATTGAGAACACTTCCTTAACCCTTGTACAGATGTTTAATCCTCAATTTCTAGAGCAGGGAACTAGCTACGCATTCCCTGGTAGGTCTTTAAACTCCTGCCTCTAACGTAGTACTCAAAGTACTTAGTCTGGTCAACTGGACTCTTTCAAGCCCCCACTAGATTGCTCTTGTCTACGACACGCTCCGCGAAAGCAATTAGTGGTGGGTGGTTGACCTGTTATTGGTGTACACCGGGAATGACGACTACAGAATAGTTGACAATTCTGGCGAAACTTTCAGCTTCCAAACTCGCGCCACCCACTAAAGCGCCATCAATTTCTGGTTGAGCCATGATCTCATCAATATTATTTGGCTTGACTGAGCCGCCATATTGAATCGAAACATGAGGATTACTCAACTGACTACGAATTAAGCGAATGACTCGATTAGCTTCCGTAGATTCACAAGTATCACCTGTGCCAATTGCCCAAATTGGTTCATAAGCAATTACTAAATTATTTTGATCAATATCCACCAAGTCTTTTTCTAGCTGGCTGATAATCAGCGATTCCGTCTTTCCCCCATCCCGTTGTTCTTTAGTTTCGCCGACACAGAGAATTGGCGTCAAACCGTACTTTTGCGCCGCTTTTAGGCGTAAATTAACAGTTGCGTCTGTTTCGCCAAAATATTGGCGTCGTTCACTATGACCGACAATTACATAACGCACACCAATTTCTTTGAGCATGGGGCCAGAAATTTCACCCGTATAGGCTCCATTTTCTTCCCAGTGGACATTTTGCGCCCCCAGTTGTACACGGCTACCATGCAAACTCTGTGACAAAATATTTAAGTCAGTGAAGGGAGGGCACAATACAACCTCCCGATCTTGGGGGGTTTCCTCCAAGGTGGGCAGAAATCCTTGTAAAAACTCTTTGGACTCTGCCTGAGTTTTGAACATTTTCCAGTTACCGGCAATAACGATTTTCCGCACAGGTGATTTAGTCAAGTTCCTAACGCTACGAGATGCATTTTTCACTTTACTACTTTTTACGTCCCACCGGATTGGGGATTGGGGATTGGGGATTGGGAAGGTATAGTCACGAAATTATTTCTCTGTTAGACAATACGCGCTGGCTGTAGCAGCTTCCGTCAACCCTGTAGCAGCTTCCGCCTTCACGTTTGCGTGTTTCGCGCTGGCTGTAGCAGCTTCCGTCAACCCTGTAGCAGCTTCCGCCTTCACGTTTGCGTGTTTCGCGCAGACTGTAGCAGCTTCCGTCAACCCTGTAGCAGCTTCCGCCTTCACGTTTGCGTGTTTCGCGCAGACTGTAGCAGCTTCCGTCAACCCTGTAGCAGCTTCCGCCTTCACGTTTGCGTGTTTCGCGCAGACTGTAGCAGCTTCCGTCAACCCTGTAGCAGCTTCCGCCTTCATGTTACCGCAGGGGTGTGGACGGTTTTTTCATAACGTAGCTGTGAAACTTGAAAATCCGAGGTTTTCCCGATGTTTCTATCAGGAAGTTCCCCACATCGTGGAATTGAACATCTACCTTTTAATTCCTATGGAAATTCTCATCAATCTTCTGCTCAACCTTTTGATTATCTATTACTGCATAGTCGCTTTGATACGACTGTTTCAGTATATTCATTGCGAGTGGCAAACCTTCGTATCCAAGTTTACCAGCCGCCCACGGGGTAAAGTTTCTCGCTCATACCGCACTGACCCCAAAAATAGATACCTCCAAAGCGACTTGCTCATTCTGGTCAAAGGTGACGTAGCATTAGCCAAAAGACTTTTGGCACACCAGCGGCGAAAACAACCAGGGCAATCAGATAACTGGTACTTGGAAAAAGTGATCTACGACCTAGAGCGCGATCGCCGCTGACATGAGGGACTAACAAATTCAAAAATATCTCTGTAGCGAATAAACAAATGCCTCGAATGACTGACCAACTTCTGGGACAAGACTATTTATCGGATGCGTCTCGATACCATTCTCGCAGTTGCTGACGTACAATATTTTCCTTTTTGCCCAGTAGTTCTGCTAAAAAAAACTGAAACTGTTGTTAACCCGCTTGATTGGGTCATTACTATCCCAAAAGTCCACATTGCTAGTACAACTGCTTGAGGCTTTGTGAGATTTGGCATTTTTTCAATCATTTTTCTAGTCTATTCTCTTAATTCCTCACTTTTTATTACTTGCCTTCCCCTGATGCACCCTTAGATATTTTTGCTGAGGACAGTCAGATAAGTATTTTACCTGCTAAAACATACCTTTGTTAAATACCTACCCTTGAAAGACAATTGATCCCATTAGAGGGTGTTGCCTCAAAAAGCCTATAAAATCTTTGGGTGTGGGATCAGACCTACCATTCACCAGAAGAAAATACTTCTTCATGAAATATTTATATGGATTTGATTGACGACGCAGCCGATCACATTATTTAGTCGTGCCTCGAAAAGCCCATAAAATCTTTGGGTGAGGATTTTCAGACGAGATTGAGTCTGTGAGTCCCAGTTCAAGACTGCAACCTATTTCACTTCTGTTTTTTAGCTCTTTCCCCATTTGTCAACCTCTGCTAAAAATAACTAGGATCGCAACAGAGGTAAATCCAAAATCCAAGATTGACATGACTTCGACATTACCAGAACCACATCACAGCGACTCGCCCAATTGGTCCGAAGAACTAGATAGTGCCATTTTCAGCTTTGAAGACATTCAAACGGAACTCAATTATAAACAAGCACAAACGGCGCTGCGTAATTTGGTAGCCAGTCTCGACCTCAGCCCCCAAGAAAAAGCCGGCTTGGAAACCGAAATTACTGATTTAGCAACCATGCTCAGTAAATTAGACCGCATGGTGGTGCAAATTGCGGCTTTTGGGATGGTGGGACGGGGTAAATCTTCTTTACTCAATTCCTTGGTGGGAAAACCTGTGTTTGAAACTGGCCCTTTACACGGTGTTACCCGTGATGCCCAGTGTGTAAATTGGAGTATTCATGAAGAAGGGATTGGGGGGTCTTTACGAGTCACCCTACCGGGCACAGGTCAATCACAGGTAGAATTAATTGATACACCAGGATTAGACGAAATCGATGGTGAAACCCGTGCTGCATTAGCTGAACAGATAGCAAAACAAGCAGATTTAATTCTGTTTGTGATTTCTGGTGATATGACAAAGCTAGAACACCAAGCCCTTTCCCAATTGCGCCAAGCTGGTAAGCCGATAATTCTGGTGTTTAACAAAGTAGACCAGTATCCAGAAGCAGACCGCATGGCAATTTATCATAAAATTAGGGATGACAGAGTAAAAGAGTTAGTCTCGCCCCTAGAAATTGTCATGGCTGCAGCATCACCATTGGTAAAAATGGCGATTCGTCGCCCCGATGGTAGCAGGGGTGTGCAATTGCGGACAGGTAACGCCCAAGTTGAAGAACTGAAGCTGAAAATTTTAGAGATTTTGCAGCGGGAGGGGAAAGCCTTGGTAGCTCTCAACACGATGCTTTATGCTGACACTGTGAACGAGCAATTAGTGCAGCGTAAATTGATAATTCGCGAACAAGCTGCTAATCAGTTGATTTGGAAAGCTGTCATGACCAAAGCAACGGCGATCGCTCTCAATCCGGTGACAGTTGTAGATATACTTAGTAGTATTGTTATCGATATTTTTCTCATTTTAGGTTTATCTAAACTCTACGGCATCCCCATGACCGAAACCGGTGCCTTACAATTACTCAAAAAAATTGCCCTGAGTATGGGCGGTATTGGTGTCAGCGAACTACTAGCAAATTTAGGTTTAAGTGGACTGAAAACTTTACTTGGTATCTCTGCAACCGCTACCGCTGGTGCGGCTATTGGACCCTATATATCAGTCGCCCTCACACAAGCAGGTGTAGCTGGTGTTTCTTCCTATGGTATTGGACAAGTGACCAAAGTTTATTTAGCCAATGGCGCGACTTGGGGACCAGATGGACCAAAAGCAGTTGTCAGCAAAATTTTAGCAACTCTGGATGAAAATTCTATTCTTAACAGAATTAAAGATGAATTACAAAACAAGGTAAGATTGAGAAATTGACCGTAAGTTGTAAGAGGTTGTAAATGGTATAACTAGGTTGTAAGAGGTGTTATATGTTAGAACCGGAAATGTCTAAAACAGTTAATACTGGTGTCAAGCTGGATGCCGCGCTTCATGAGCGGCTTAAGGCGCTTAGTCAGGTAAAAGACCGTAGCCCACATTGGTTAATGTGCGTTGCTATCGCTGAATATGTTGAGCGCGAAGAGGCTTATGAGCGTGAAAAGCGTGAGGACAGGGAGAGATGGGAGCGCTACCAGGCGAGCGGCAATGCTGTTTCTAGTGAAGCCGTTGATCAATGGTTGGCTTCGTGGGGTATGAAACTGTAACTTAATTTCTACCCATCTCTACCCATTGCTACTCATTTTTGGGTAAGTTTTCAGCAATTAACTCATCAACGAATACTCTTAGCCGTTCTTGCCAGTTAGGAACGGCTCTGAGCTTTTCCTTGACTCCGGGTAAGACTTTGAACTGTACCGGAACTTTATCATACGCCACTTCGTTGTCTGGCTTAAACTTTATTCTGGGCATGATTAATTAACTGTATTGTCTGATATACTAGATATTATAGAGGATTTTAGCTAGGAGGTTCTCGAATTGTCATGCTATTAGGTTTCAAGACAGAATTGAAACTGAACAATCAACAACGCACTGCATTAATGAAGCATTGTGGTGTAGCTCGTCATGCTTGGAATTGGGGACTGGCTTTAACAAAACAAATCTTAGACCATAACAAGGTAAATCCTGATTCTCAAATCAAATTTCCTAGTGCTATTGACCTTCATAAATGGTTAGTAGCACTAGTAAAGTCAGAAAATGAATGGTATTACGAATGCTCTAAAAGCACTCCACAGCAAGCTTTAATGGCGTTGCGAGAAGCTTGGAAACGTTGTTTTAATAAAACATCTGGTGTTCCCCGTTTCCAGAAAAAAGGTAAACGTGATTCTTTCACGCTTGAAGGCACAGTGAAAATCTTAAGCAGCAACAAGATTCAAGTGCCTGTAATTGGTGTTCTCAAAACCTATGAGCGACTACCTCAAGTATTAACTAAATCTGCCACAATTAGCCGTCAAGCTGATAGATGGTTTATTAGTTTTCGATTTGAACTGGAAACTCAAAAATCAGAACACACAGATGTTGTAGGTGTTGACCTTGGTATCAAAACCTTGGCTACTCTCTCTACTGGTGAGGTAATTCCCGGTGCAAAGTCCTACAAGAAGTACCAAGTCAAGTTGAGCAAAATGCAATGGTTACATCGCCACAAAATTATCGGTTCCGCTAACTGGAAGAAAGCACAATTGCAAATAGCCAGACTGCATAAAAAAATAGCCAACATTAGAAAAGATACCTTGCACCAAGCGACAACATTACTTGCTAAGAACCACGGCACAGTAGTGATTGAAAACCTCAATGTGTCTGGGATGATGGCTAATCATAAACTGGCTAAATCTATCCAAGATATGGGTTTTTACGAGTTTCGCCGTCAATTAACCTACAAATGTGAACTTTACGGTTCTAAGCTGGTTGTAGTTGACAGATGGTTTCCCAGTTCTAAAACTTGCTCGAATTGTGGAACAAAAAAAGAAACACTTACCTTAAATGAGCGAGTGTTTGAATGCGGTCATTGTAGCTTTGTCATTGACCGTGATTTGAACGCTGCGATCAATTTGAGCCTAGCTGTCAGTTAGACAGTGTTAGCCTGTGGACTGGATAACGCCGACGTTACCAGGATAAAGCAGGAAGTAAGCAACAAAGTACAGGTTTGTCTAACTTTGTCTAAGTCTTATGTAACGGAAGTGAAAGCGAGTTACCATGTCCAAAATAGTCTGGTTGCCGGAAGCCCTGGAAGATGTAGTCAGGCTACGAGGTTTCCTTGAAGATCAAAGCCCAAAGGCGGCTAGCCGAGCCGCTGAGGTTATACGTGGTGGTGCGAAAACTCTTGCAGATTTTCCCGAAATAGGTAAGCCCATGAATGATGATACAGGGCGGCGTGAATTATTCTTGCCTTTCGGAACAGGTAGTTATGTTCTACGCTACAGGGTGGATGTGGGCATCGTGGTGATTATTAGGGTATGGCATAGCAAGGAAAACCGCGATTAACCTGGGTGAAATTCAGATAACATTCCAGCGTTTTTTATTGTGTCCTTGGGCAGTTGAGAAGCCTGTGACGAGTTAAAGTCATCGGTGATGCTACTTCCTATGGCGTCAAATATCAGATAATTTAAAGGTTGGCAATCCCTCAAAATGCTGGACGCATGACTAAACCGAAGATTTTTATTGATGGGGAAGCAGGTACCACAGGTTTACAGATATACTCGCGCCTCAACGGACGGGATGACATTGAGTTAGTTAGCCTGGAAGCATCTAAGCGTAAAGATGCAACTGAACGTGCGAAACTGATTAATGCTGTTGATGTGGCTATTCTCTGTTTACCTGATGACGCAGCCCGTGAAGCTGTTAGCTTAGTCAGCAGTACGACGGTGAAAATTCTCGATGCGAGTTCGGCCCATCGCACAGCTTCAGGGTGGGTATATGGTTTTCCCGAATTAAACCCAGTCCAGCGAGAGAAAATCGCCAGCGCCCAGTTTGTCAGCAACCCAGGCTGTTATCCTACAGGTTTTTTGGCTTGTATCCGTCCGTTGATAGCTAAGGAACTGCTTCCTTTGAATTTTCCCATCACTATTAATGCAGTTTCTGGCTACTCTGGTGGCGGTAAAAATCTCATCCAAAAGTATGATACATTCCACGAACAGCAAACAGGCAAAACATCGCTTTATTCCTATGGTGTCTATGGTTTGCAGTTTGGACATAAACATGTTAAAGAAATGCATCAATACTCTGGGTTAGCATCACCCCCGTTGTTTGTCCCAGCAGTCGGAGATTTTGAACAAGGAATGGTGGTACAGATACCTTTGCCATTGTGGAGTTTGCCGCATCCACCCGCAGGTAAAGTTATTTATGATGCGATCGCCGACTATTACCAAACCGAAAAATTTGTCCATGTCGCTCCATTTCAAGATTCTACACTGTTGCGCGATGGAACTTTTTTAGATGCGATCGCTCTTAACGACACTAATATTGTTCAGGTTTTCCTATTCGCCAATGATCATACCCAAGAAGCTCTGTTAGTGGCGCGTCTCGATAATCTGGGTAAGGGCGCATCGGGCGCCGCTGTCCAAAACCTCAACATTATGCTGGGTTTTCCAGAAGAATTAGGATTACTTTAAGTATGATACAAATACGTTGGTAGGGGCACGGCAATGCCGTGCCCCTACTGGCTTCTATATGTATCAGAGTTTTGGTGAAATGGTATAACGCAATACAGTTCAGTTAAGGAAAATTGTCGTAGGGGCACGGCACGAATAAAATTGTCATTAGAAGAAAAAATTTTGGATGTTCCCTACAGTGTATATCATTCAAGCCTAACTGAACTGTATTGTGGTATAACGCTCAAAACCTACGCAGTATTGGGAACGAGGGCAACTCAGTTTTTCGGTAAAATGAGAACATTCCTGTTTCAAACCAGAATATTCCTGTTTCAAACCAGAATATTCCTGTTTCAAACCAGAATATTCCTGTTTCAAACGAGAACATTCCTGTTTCAAACGAGAATATTCCTGTTTCAAACAGCAAAATTTAAGCTTTGAACTCGGAGTGTCAAGTTCTAGACTCAAACATCCAAGCTCAAAGCGAGAATTTTACACTTCTGGAGCAGAATTACCGGGATATTGACTACACTTTCGATGCTTGTAGCTGCACTTGCTGAGAACTCAGGGTAAATCTGCCCCTTTATTTGTCGAAGTTAGTTTTTACTTTTGAAAGACTCTAACCAATTTTGCACTTGCTCACGGGCAATATCGCGACCACCCAGACCAAAAGCTAAAGCAATAGCAACTGCGATCGCACCTAGTAAAAGTCCAAAGGCTAAGTTCACAATATCAGGAGCAACCCCAATTTGTTGCAGCGCCATTGCAGATACTAGAGTAATGATCGAAATCCTCGCTACTTGACCTAAAACTCGTGCTTGGGAATCGCCGGAACTCGTAATGATGTTAAAAGCTAGATTGGCGAGGAACAAGCCAATGGCAAATATGACTAATCCAGCTAAAATCCGTCCGATGATGATTAAAATGCCAGTTACCAGTACTGTCAGGGCTGGAATATTCAGAATATTCACCGCTGCGACAGTTGCAAACAGTAAGATCCCAACTAAGACAATAATCCCAACGATTTCTGATGGGGTGCGAGTTGGTGCTGGCGCTGTTGTTCCTTCTTCTTCAGAGAATGCTGTTTCTCTGGAGGGGACTGGTAGACCCAGGATCTGGAAAATGTTGTTAAAGCCTATACTTGTGAGGATGCTGGTAACTAGATCCGACACAAATTGTCCCAGGAAATAGGCAAAAATCAAAATGCCTACAGCGGTGAAAACTCCGGGTAAGGCTTTGAGAATCTCTTGTAACGCCGCAATTGCGGGGTCTGAGATGGCCTTAATTTCCAAAGCATTCAAGGCGGAAATCCCTACAGGAATCAAAATCAAAATATAGACAATTAAGCCTATAATACTTGATAGAGATTGCGCTCCTGTTGATGGAGACAGTCCAAACCGACTGCCTAAATGGTCGATTCCTGTTGTCGCTAGTAAGTTGCTGACAATTCGGCGGACAATATTTGCCACGAACCAGCCAACTACTGCAATTCCTGTCGCCCCTAGAATCTTGGGCAAAATTGAGATAATTTCCGTAATCAGAGCTTGTACTGGTTGTAGTGCCTGTGTTAGCCCCAGACTAGTGAGAACTGGGACGAGAAACAGCAAAAAGATGAACCAGTAAAGCGCAGTCCCAATAGTTTCACTAATAGACAACTGATTGGGAGTTGGTCTACCATCTTGTGTTTGCTCATTCAGACGCTCATCCAATCTCAGGGCTTGTAATGCGCGTACCGTAACCAGCCTCACAAGGGTTGCTAATAACCAAGCAACACCCAAAAGAATTCCCGCACCCAGTAAGTTTGGCAAATAGCCAACAATTCGATTGAGAAAATTATTGAGGGGTTCAGAGGCTACTTGCAGATCTAGTTTATCTAAAACTGCGACCACCGTTAACAGGACAATGCTCCAAAAGACTAAGCCGGAGATTAATTGCTCCACCTGGGGAAGATTATCTCGACCTGTCAACCCGGAAGCAATGCGGTTATCTATGTCTGTACGATTGACGATTCCCCTGATCACTGCTGCTACAACCGCAGCAATTACCAACCCAATGAATAAAATTGCTACTGCTTCGAGTAAGCGGGGGGTAGAGTCCCACAGATGATTTAAAATCTCTTGGGGACCGCCAATTCCTTGCTGCGCCTCTGGTTGATTAGTTGGTAGACTTGGCGATTGTGCCAACAATTGCTGCACCTTCATCGACAAACCAACTTCCATCACCTGAGTTATTCCTGGCCAAGTTGTGTTCATGGGTTTCTGGAATTAAGGTTAAGTGTTCGCCGAAAACACTGCAGATGTTACTGGAGTAAATTGTTCGGAACAATCTTCCCTGTACGTACATTAGTGTTTTGCTTATCAACTTACCAGTAAAAACATATCTGTCGCCGATATCAAGAGTAATTTTTACTTTTAGGACTAAAGCTGCGTATCATATTTTTTTCGTAGGGATTGTCAAGAGTCAATTGATCCAGTAATTAACTGGATGTGTTCAATTTGAGCTAGACTAGGTGGACAACTGCATCAAAAATGTAGAATGTCCCAAGTTTTGGAACAGTCGATTCAAATTAATGCTACAGCAACGGTGGTTGAGCGTTGTATTACCGATCTAACTCTCATGCACCGCTGGCTTAACCCAGTTCTGCGTTGTGAACCTGTGAAGGGAGTTTGGAGTACCGATGTTGGCAGTCAAAGTCGGTTTATAATTCAAATTCCTGTAATTAAACCCACGCTCTACAGCGTTGTCGTCGAAAGAAAACCAGGTTTAGTAGTCTGGGAATTTCAGGGATTTTTCACGGGACGCGATCGCTGGGAATGTCAACCAATAGAGAAGGGAACACAGCTACTCAACCGCTTTGAGTTCGATGTTCCCAATCCCCTAGTCAGTTGGGGCTTCAACACCTTTGCAGCCTCTTGGACTCAACAAGATATGCAAGCACAGTTACGCCGTCTCAAGCGCGTAGCTGAAGAAGTACGTTGACGGTCATTTGTCAGTTGTCATTGGTCATTTGTCATTGGTGATTGGTGATATCAAATCCGGTTGATTGCACATGGTATTTGTAGGGGCACAGCACTGTTCCCGAACGTTTGTGTGTTCATTTAAGCGGATTTGATATTGGTTATTGTGATTCTCCCCCCTAACCGCCCATCTCAGTAAGCAAACGGCGAATGACAATTGCATCCTCAGCCTGGGGAACCTTGGCTAGATAGGTTTGCAAGTCGTCAGCAGCTTGGGGGTAGTGACCGAGTTGATAGTAGATAAGACCGCGATCGCGCAATTCTAAGCTGACATCGGGAAACAACAGCAAAATTCGGTCTACAGCGGCTAGGGTTTTTGCTAAATTCTGCTGTTTGAGGTAAATAAATTTCAGATTCGTGAGCATCCGCGCCAAAAATTGCCGATTGTTTACCGGGGCTAGAAATTCTGGTTTTAGTGTCACAGGTTGCTGAAACATGTCCGAAAGTCGTTCCTGGCAATCTTGGGAAAATATTACATTACCGCGATCAAACGCATCCACAAACATCTCCACATCAGAAATATCTGGGCGGATCAAGAAATGTCCTGGCATTCCCACTCCCATCATGGGAAAATCAATTCGTCGCGACACTTCCAGGTAAACCAGCGCCAAAGTAATGGGAATTCCCAGTCGGCGGTCAATGACATCATTGAGAAAGCTATTGCGGGGGTCGTAGTAGTCTATTTTATTGCCAGAAAATCTCAAGTCATCGTATAAATACTGATTAATACATTGTATAACCCGCAGCGGATAGCGTGAGTCAGGCAAGCGTTCTTGGAGTTCCACTGCCATTGTATCCAGGGCATTGAGGTATTCTTCTGGGTCAAGGTCGGGATATTCTTCTTGGGCAATATATAAAGCTGCTTTAGCCAGGTCGATATGCTCGTCAAGCTGCTGAATCTCCTGGTAAAAATATTGTCGCGCTGACGAGAAAATCATAAGCAATCACTCGATGGAGGTATGAAGATAAAGCAGTTTTATATTTATCTTAGGGATATTAAGAGAATTTGCAAATGCAATTTGTATGACAATCTCACTGTTGATTCGGTTCCTGAACCTTTGAGTATATTGGGTTCATTGACAGCTGGTGCTTTTGGTTTAGCTTTGCGCCGAAAATATAAGCCGCAAGAGCAAGCTTAAGCGACAGGTTTTAATCCAATACGCTTGGTGTTAAGACAGATGGTAGGGGCACGGCGTCGATAATATTACTGTATATATATACCAAAAGATTGTGGATGCCGTGCCCCTACGACATATTGCGTATTAGGTTTTAATCTTTCGGGCAAAACGTTGATTTTTCATACTTCCGGCTGAAGTTGACACCAATTATTTGTGTAGCATAAAAGACTACGTTAGGTTCTAACTGCCGGATCAGGGAGCGCTGATCCGGCAGTTATGATTTAGCCTATTGACAATGCGCTGCGAACCTAAGCGGTCACGCTGTTTTTTAAGGAAATGCTAAAGCCGATATGCTCCCTCCAGTGGTAAAGTGAAAGATGACATTGCAGGTATGGGAGTGTCAAAGCCCTATCTGAAATATAGCTTCAACCATTAGGCGCAGCATGGTCACCACTGTAAAAACAACAAACATCGGTTTCATTACCCAAATCATCGGTCCGGTTGTAGACGTAAAATTTCCCGGCGGGAAATTGCCACAAATCTATAACGCTCTGACCATCAAAGGCACAAACGAAGCTAAACAGGACATCAACCTGACCGTCGAAGTACAGCAACTGCTGGGCGATAATCAAGTGCGGGCTGTCGCTATGAGTACCACCGATGGCTTAGTACGTGGTCTGGAAGTCGTTGATACTGGCGCTCCCATCAGCGTGCCAGTTGGTAAAGCGACTTTAGGTCGGATTTTCAACGTTCTTGGCGAACCAGTTGATAATCAAGGCCCTGTAAACGCTGAGGCCACTTTACCCATCCACCGCCCTGCTCCTAAATTCACTGAACTAGAAACCAAGCCCTCTGTATTCGAGACTGGGATTAAAGTGGTTGACCTGCTAACTCCCTATCGACGCGGTGGTAAAATTGGTCTGTTCGGCGGTGCGGGTGTTGGTAAAACCGTGATCATGATGGAGTTGATCAACAACATCGCTACCCAGCACGGTGGTGTATCGGTTTTTGCTGGTGTGGGTGAGCGCACCCGCGAAGGTAATGACCTCTACAACGAAATGATTGAATCTGGGGTGATCAACAAAGACAACCTCAACGAATCGAAAATTGCTCTGGTATACGGTCAAATGAACGAGCCACCCGGAGCAAGAATGCGCGTGGGTCTGTCTGGATTGACAGTAGCTGAGTACTTCCGTGATGTTAACAAGCAAGACGTGTTGCTGTTTGTTGACAACATCTTCCGGTTCGTACAAGCAGGTTCAGAAGTATCGGCGCTGTTGGGTCGGATGCCCTCAGCGGTAGGATACCAGCCTACACTAGGAACCGATGTGGGTGCATTACAAGAGCGGATTACCTCAACTACAGAAGGTTCAATCACCTCCATTCAAGCCGTCTACGTACCAGCGGATGACTTGACCGACCCCGCACCTGCAACCACCTTCGCTCACTTGGACGGAACTACAGTGCTGTCTCGGAGTTTGGCATCTAAGGGAATTTATCCAGCTGTGGACCCCTTAAATTCTACCTCCACCATGCTACAGCCCAACATTGTCGGTGATGAACACTACAACACTGCCCGTGCTGTACAAGCAACCCTGCAACGTTATAAAGAACTCCAAGATATTATTGCAATTCTGGGTTTAGACGAATTGTCTGAAGACGACCGTCTTACCGTAGCACGGGCGCGGAAGGTTGAGCGCTTCCTATCTCAGCCATTCTTCGTAGCAGAAGTATTCACCGGCTCTCCTGGTAAGTATGTGAAGTTGGAAGATACTATCAAAGGATTCCAGCAAATTCTGTCTGGTGAGTTGGATGCTTTACCAGAACAGGCTTTCTACTTAGTAGGTGACATTAGCGAAGCGAAAGCTAAAGCTGAAAAACTCAAAGGTTAGAAATTAGTCCAAAGTCAAACAGTCAAGAGTCCAACGTCAAAATATTGACACTTGACTCTTGACACTTGACTCTTGACACTTGACTCTTGATTGTTGAAAACTTATGACATTAACCGTCCGTGTAATTGCTCCAGATAAAACAGTCTGGGATGCTGAAGCTGAAGAAATAGTTTTACCCAGCACCACTGGTCAACTAGGTATCTTGAGTGGTCACGCGCCACTTTTGACCGCCCTAGATACCGGGGTCATGCGAGTTCGTGCCAGCAAAAATCAGAATTGGCAAGCGATCGCCCTTTTGGGTGGTTTTGCTGAAGTCGATGACAATGAAGTGACAATTCTGGTTAACAGTGCTGAACGTGGCGACACTATTAACATTGAGGAAGCTCGTGCTGCTTTTAACGAAGCACAAGCAGGGCTAAGTCAGGTAACAGCAGATGATCGCCAAGCACAATTCCAGGCAAATCAAGCCTTCAAACGCGCCCGCGCTCGCTTTCAAGCTGCAGGCGGCTCGGTCTAAAATTTGACAGTGGGGAGTTAGGAGTTAGGAGTTAGGAGTTTCCAGTTATTCCCCCCTATCCCTCTCTCCCTCTCTCCCTAAAATTAATGTAGCTAACAAAATTACACTAAGTTTAAGAAAACTGACATCACCAAAGTGTAGTGATAACTTAGATAATTAGTTGCCCAGAAGGGCAAAAATTATGAAAAGTTATTCATGTTCTCTTGGTAAGCGCAATCAGAATAAATTCGGTCATTTTGCAGCTTCTATAGTCGGTACATTGGCACTGGTGGTAAGTATTAATTCTGCTAATGCTACTCCCGTAAAAACAGCTACTGCAAAACAAAATAGCCCTGTATCAGTCCAACTAAATCAAACAAAACCAGTCATTGCCCAGTTACAAACCAACAAGCCTCAATATCAGGCGATGGAACTGTCTCCTGGGATAATCATCCCCATTGTGCTTTTTGGTGGTGTGATCATCTTTGGTACCCTGTTCTTTGGCGGATTGGTCGTCATTGGTGAACGGGAAGTAGGTATTGTGGTGAGAAAATTCACCCTTTCCGGGCGTGGAATCCCATCTGGAGGATTAATTGCTCTCAATGGTGAAGCAGGTTTGCAAGCGGATACTCTCGCGCCTGGTTGGCACTGGGGTTATTGGCCTTGGCAGTACTCAGTTCGCAAAGAGCAGGTGGTTGTTGTCCCTCAAGGGGAAATCGCCCTGATTGTGGCTGCAGATGGGGCTTCCAACCCGCCAGAGCGGATTTTGGGCAAAATCGTCGATTGTGATAACTTTCAAGATGCGCGGAAATTCCTCACCCACGGTGGCGAAAAAGGTCGGCAAATGGGTTTTCTCACAGCGGGTACATACCGCATCAACACCGCCCTGTTTAAAGTGATTATGGCATCAAACGCCAGCGCTCACGGCATGAATCCAGAACAGTTGCGGGTGTATAATCTAGCCGCCGATAAAGTTGGGATTGTCACTACCTTGGATGGTTTACCAATTCCCGGTGGTGAACTTGCAGGTCCGATAATTGGTGGACATGATAACTTCCAAAGTGGTCAGAAATTTATTGATGGCGGTGGAAGACGGGGTTTGCAAGAGCAAATTCTACTTTCTGGTTCCTGGAACCTGAATCCTTGGTTTGTCCAGGTTGAACAAGTCCCAATGACAGAAATTCCCATTGGCTATGTGGGCGTGGTCATTTCTTTCGTGGGGAAAGCCCATCAAGATGTCAGTGGTGCAGCCTTCACCCACGGTAACTTGGTGAATCAGGGACATAAGGGCGTGTGGGTAGAACCACTTTATCCTGGTAAGCACCCGATTAATTCCCGGATTATGAAAATTGAATTGGTGCCTACGACCAACATTGTTTTAAACTGGTCAGGTCGCACCGAACGCCACAGCTATGATGCTAAACTAGCTTCCCTGACAGTGCGATCGCGTGATGGGTTTGCCTTTGATTTAGAAGTAGCGCAAATTATCCATGTGGGTGCTTTAGATGCGCCAAAGGTAATTTCTCGCGTTGGTGCCATGCAAAATCTGGTAGACCATGTATTAGAACCGACCATCGGTAACTATTTCCGCAACTCCGCCCAAGACTATACTGTACTAGACTTTCTCACTGCCCGAAGCGAACGCCAATCGGAAGCCGCTGAGTATATTAAAACAGCACTGCGGGCTTATGACGTGCAAGCGATCGACACCCTCATCGGTGATATTCAGCCGCCAGCGTCCTTAATGCAGACACAGACAGACCGGAAAATTGCCGAAGAACAACGCAAAACCTATGAAGTGCAGCAAATGGCGCAAACCCAACGCCAACAACTAGTAAGGGAGACAGCATTGGCTGATATTCAGCAAGAAATGGTGAAATCCGAGCAGAGTGTACAAATTGCCGAACTCAAAGCCCAAGCCGAAATTAAGCAAGCTAATGGTCAAGCCGAGTCCACAAAACTACGGGCAATTGCGGAGGCTGAAGGTATCCGTGCCACAGGTAACGCCAAAGCTGAAACCTACCGCACTGGTGTGGAAGCCTTGGGAACACAAGGTTATACAGCAATGCAGCTGATGCAAATTATCGGCGATCGCAACGTCCGATTGATACCAGATATCCTGGTTGGTGGTAGCAACGGTAGCACCAACGGCTTGGTCGATGGGTTACTTTCGATGATTTTATGGAATCAAACCGGTAAGCAAGGCGAAGTGACACCAACACCATTGCATACCCAAGCAGTAGTTAAAAGCCAATCCACGTCACAAAATGGTATTCCGCCGATAGTTGTAGATTTACCGAAAGTTCACACTCCCTAACGGATTTCCAATTACAGCCATTTTTAGGTAAACAGACCACAGGGTAAGGGAGCAAGGCCTTGCGCCCCTGCTCCCTGCTCCCTTGCTTCTTTTTGAACGCACCCCAACAATAAAGGCAATATAGTTGGGGAAACTTTGCGCTAAAAATAGCGTTACCAGAAAAACTGGCGTTCTCAGTGTGTCGTTGGAACTTTTGCCTACGTTGGCGAAGCCTGCGCTCCGCGCATACACTCTAGTAAAAATGTTAGTAATATTAGGAACAAAACTAATAATTACTAATATAAAAATGGTCGTGTCTCCAGGTTTTACCTTTTACCGTACCAACTGTATTGTACCACGTACCCTGGGTTTCGCTAACCCTACCTAAACTTCCTTATAGGTAGGGACTGCGCTCAACATTTTTGTTCAATTTTATCTGTTAGTGGTTGCTATTTTCTCAGAAGAAACCGTTCATAGAAATCTGGACAAAGCTACCCAAGAATAGACAATACTAGACAACTACGTTTGTAATCAAAGTCCAAAGTCCTAAAACTACAGGGATAAACGGCAATCCCTCTATCCCCTCAAACAAATTGGGGATTACTTTTCTAGCTGGATTAAGCCTATAGATTCAACTGTTGAAGTTGTCTTGGCTAAAAAATAGATAAAGTACTGCAAAACATCCGATTTGACGGCGGCTTTACCTACTCTCAGAATATCAGAATAGGGTTAGCGTGAGCAAATACTCCCCATTTTTGTCCAGTAATGTCTACATGTGGGTAGTAATTAAGTTACAGTTCCTCACCCACTCACAATGGAAACCAAAGGGAACTCGTTGGGGGATAATTAGGCGAGCGACAGGTTCAGCGGTGATATTCTGAGCATCCAAAATAATCAATTCCGAGCGCTTGGTAATAGAATCGTGAATATAGGTTAATACCCATCCCTCATCTTCAGCTTTGCTACCTGGACGCGGTGCGAACACACATTCACCACCAAAGCGTCCACGGCCAAAATGATAAGATTGCGCTGTTCCTGCTTCTAAGTCATACTTCTTGACTCCATCAAATAGTGGTCGTTCCATGTACATGGCGCCAATTCCCGCATACACATAGCGCATCTTGCGTCCGATTAAGTTATCGTTGATGCGGGGAAACTCACAAACTTCGTCGTCAAGCATTTCCTCTTGAACTTGACCAGTAGATAGATTAAACCGCCAACGATACAATTTAGTGAGTTCTGGTTCAAGTTTTGTCGCCGAGCTGTTAGTGCTGTCAAAATCAACAGGATTTTCTTTGTCAGGGATAAATAGTTGCGTCCAATCCATGCGATATGCGACTAAAATCACCTCGTTACCCTCTTCGTAGGCGTTGACGACGTGATAAACCATACAGTTTGGCACAGTAAACCAGCGCATTTCTCCCCCATGTCGAGGGATAATTCCAAAACGACTGGGTTTATTGCGTTCAAAAACGAGGGGTATTTTACCTTGCATGATTCGCATCGGCTTGAGGGCTAGAGGCATATCCATGAAAATCGTGTATTTTTCAGTAATGGCGAAATCATGCATACTGATCGGCGAAGGAATGTCAATGGGTATGGTTTTGACAATTTTTCCTTCTGGTGAGACGATGCCATATTGAACGTAGGGTTTAGTTAGAGGTTGATAGCCAAAGAAGATCATTTCCCCGGTTTTAGCATCGACCTTTGGGTGAGCGGTGAAGGGGAACGTCAACTGTCCATTAAAGGTATAAGGGCCAACAGTTTCTAAATCGGGAACGCTCAGTTCATACGGTTCTCCTCCTTCCCAAAGAGCGAGCAACCGTCCATGATGCCAAACTAGAGCAGTATTGGCGACATTTTTCATCATGAACCCGTGAGGTTGATCGAAGCGAGGGAGATTGAGTAACCCTGGCCAAATTGCTTGACCTTCTTTTTCTTCGATCTTAAACCCTTCGGTACGAACGTAACGGTTACGATAACTGGCTGTGCCGTCAAGAATGTGTACTCCGTGAATCATGCCATCCCCATCAAACCAATGATACAGATCCAAGGGGAAGAAATGGGGGTTCGGCCCAATCCGAAAAAACATTCCCGACAATTCTTGTGGTAGTTTACCAATGACTTCTAGGTTGTCTGCCGTAATTTCTTGATGAACCGGTGCGAAGTTGGAGGTTAAGAAGCGATGGGCTAATTCTTCTTTGACTTTTGGGTCTGACTGTGATGCTGTAATTTTACTAAAAATTGCTTGGGGAACGCGAGCATAAGCGAAGCCTTTTTTGAGGTTTTTTCCGGCTATTTCTGGTGAGTCGGGGGTATCAGGAGTCACTTTAGCCAGGAAATTAGGATCGAGGAAGATACTGGCTAAACGTTTCTGGAGAGCCGTTTGGCGAGTATTTTTGTCAGCAAAAGCTGCTAAGAGTTCTTTTTCCCGTTCGTCAATTACCCCATCACTTGTCACTAAGCTTTCTAGAACTTCGTCTAGTGTAGCGAATTTTTGCGGACTGGGATTTTCTCCTAAATAAGCTTGTAACCAATCAAAGCACTCTTGGGGTTGTACTGGCTTGCTGTCGGATAATAAACCTTGAATCTCTGCATCTTCAGCCAAGCCTTTTTGGGTTGCAACTTTGGCTAAATATTCTTTTTCTCCGGGTTCGAGTACACCATCAAGCCAAGCCATTCCAACCAGAATTTTGAACAATTCCTTATTCTTTTGTAAAGATTTTTGTTGATAAGCAAGTAAAGTAGCTTTGGGAATGGCTATATCAAAATGTTCGTTATTGCTTGCATCATTGCGAATATTCTTTTCACTGCTGTAAAAAATTTCGGAAATTTCAGGGTTTTTGACGATGATATATAAATCGGGATTACCTTCAAATATTTCTAATGCATTTTTGAAATTTGCTTCCGTGTAAGTAATTTCAAAGTTGCCATCATTATCAGTTTGTGTTTGCCCTAATTTATCATTCTTCAAAATATCTTTATCAAATGCTTCGACAACTAAATTATTAAGTCCTGCTCCGCTTTCAGCTTCGTAAACTCTTCCTGTTACTTTAAATAACATGGTAATCCTCCACTTGATAAAATGTTCATCAATGAAATTGCCAACCTACGCCTTTTATGCTAAAAAGCGTTGTTTATGATTCATTATTTCGTTATAATTAGACAATTTTCTAAATTTGTCAACAGGCAAAAATGTATTAAATATTACAAAATATTGCAATTGATAGATTTTTGTAATAGAATAAATATTTATACTGAAAATTTTCCATATATTGTTTCAAAGTTTACTATCTAATATTCCGAGTGAGGGTAGAGTGCGTCAGACCTAAAATCTTGAAAGCATATCATTTTTCTGGTTTTATGACGTACCCTCCAAATTGGACATTTTTTTCCTTGTCAGTCTCTAAGTGTCTTATTTGTGTTTTTAGTTTTCACAAATTAGTATAAAAAATAACATTAAATTAATCTAAATAAAATATTCCGATGTCATACCAATTCTTTAAACTCCAGGATAAAGTCTCAATCAAGTATCTACCTGCGCCCAGCAGATGCAATCATAGATTTGGTTAAGAGGATGTTTTGTTAATTTCGGAAGATAAAAAATTTTGAATTTCTTACACGAACGTTATCGCTTACTCAAGTTAATTGGTAGAGGTGGATTCTGTAAAACCTACCTCGGTGTAGACGAGGGCGAATTTCCCCCAGTTCCTTGTGTTGTTCAACAACTTTCTAATGACAACCAAACACCAGCAGCCTTTGTGCAAAAGGCGCAGTTGCTAGAGGAACTAGGACAGCATCCACAAATTCCCGCTTTACTTGCACACTTCCAAGATGATCAGTATTTTTATTTGGTGCAGGAGTTTATTGCTGGCGCTAATTTGACTACCTTATTGGCAGAAGAGGGAACATTTAGTGAAACTCAAATTTGGCAACTTTTAGAGAATATATTACCAGTTATTAAATTGATTAGCGATCGCCATCTCATCCACCGCGATATTAAACCAGAAAATATTATTCGTACATCCCCCGGAAATCTCGTCTTAGTCGATTTTGGCGCGGCTATAATTACCAGCGCAATTAACCAGCTAACTGTTGAAAATAGTGTTGGTAGTCCAGAATATATCGCCCCAGAACAAGCCCAGGGAAAACCAGTTTTTGCGAGTGACCTTTACAGCCTAGGTGTAACTTGCATTCACCTACTTACCCAGATTCCGCCCTTTGATTTATTTGATATTGCTAACGATTGCTGGGTGTGGCAACAGTATCTTACCACCAGAGTCAGTAACCGCCTGACGCAAATCCTCAATAAACTTCTACAAAATCCCCTTACCCAACGCTTTCAAACAGCCGATGAAGTCATGCAAACAATGGGTATCGCCAATACATACAGTTACCCAGCAATAACTGTAGAGTCTATCAGCGGTGCAAAATTCCCAATTCATCCACAGTGGCAATGCATACATACAATAAGTAGATTTTCCGGTATATCTGCTAGTATCAATGCCCTAGCCATCAGCCCTGATGGTAACACCCTCGCCAGTGGTGACGATGACAAAATCATGAGATTATGGGACTTAAACAGCAAAAAACTGCTAACTAGCCCCAGAGGACATACTCAAGCCGTAAAATCTGTAGCTTTTAGTCCAGATGGGCAAACTTTAGCAACAGGTAGCGACGATCAAACTATCAAATTGTGGAATCTCAACACATTCCTAGAAATTTTTACCCTACTCGGTCACACAAATGCAGTTAAATCAGTAGCTTTCAGTCCAGATGGGCAAATTTTGGCTAGTGGGAGTTGGGATAAAACCGTCAAACTCTGGGATGTAAATACAAGCCAAGAAATTTGTACCCTGACTGGACATCAATTACAAGTAAGTTCAGTAGCCTTTAGTCCCCAAGGAGAACTTTTAGCCAGCGCCAGTTTTGACAGAACCATTCGCCTGTGGCAACTTCCTGCAAGAGAATTGAAAAACCGCCTAGATTATACCTTGTTAGGCACCTTTTCAGGACATACTAGGACGGTTTTAACAATCGCTTTTAGCCCCGATGGCAAAATTTTGGCATCGGGTAGCGACGATAACACAATAAAATTGTGGGAGGTAAACACTGGTCAGATAATTACCACACTTTCAGGACATTCCTGGTCAGTGGTAGCATTAGCATTCACTGCTGATGGCGAAACGCTGATTAGTGCCAGTTGGGATCAGACAGTTAAACTGTGGAGAGTAAGTACCGCACAAGAAATTGCTACTTTATGGGGTCACGTAGACTCCGTATCTGCCATTGCTGTGAGCCAAGTTGGACAACTGATTGCTAGCGGTAGCAGGGACAAGACTATCAAATTATGGCAGCCTTAAAGGTTGTCAAGAGTCAAGGGTCAAGAGTCTATGCCCTATGCCCCATGCCCCATGCCCCATGCCCCATGCCCAATGCCCAATGCCCAATAGATAATATCAGGCGCTACCTGTAAAGGCAACTTCAGGAAACTTCAATTGAGCTTCCGCCATTGGGCGGTTTCTGCCTTCTTCTTGCCAGTAGTTAATCACTTCTGTTGCTTTATTGAGCAACTCAACGCGATCAAGGTCAGTAATCCAGTGTTTGGATTCAAGTTCTTTTTTTAACTCTTCCCAGGCATCATTCCTAGGCCAGAAAAAGTACTTAGTCAAAGGACTTGTGCCTTTGCCTACAACCTGATCAACTGCGAGAGCGACGTTTTCGTCTAACCAAAGAATCTTCAAAATAAACTTGGTCAATCACACCTCCGGGGAATATCCGGGCATAGCTTAATAACTTAGCGATCGCCTATTGTAACCCAATACCTTACCAGATGGGGGCATACTTCTTTTGGCTTAAGCTAATTTACGCTCAGGTAGGGAAGATGCCCAGATTCCTGATACCTAGAAAGTTTATCATAAATTGTAGTCAGCGCTTTTTGAGATGCTTGTCAATAACTCCGACCTGAAGGTACGGAGCTTGTAAGAAACAAATCTTACGTGTTTGACTAGCCCATTGAGACTAATCCTGATACGCACCTCCGAATACTTCCCCAGTTCGGACAAGTTGCAAGACTTTTTGTTAAGTCGTTGGGTAATGCCAAGACATTCTGGATTAGTTGGGCGAGGGGACTTACTACTTTACTCCGAGGATTATCTCCATGTTGCGAGTACCAGTATTAGCGTATAGCGGGAAACCATTAATGCCTACAAAGGCTAGCAGAGCAAGACGTTGGTTGAAAGAGGGGAAAGCAAAGGTCATTCACAACGACCTGGGTATTTTCCAAATCCAACTAACCAACCGCCACTATCTAAAAACTAAGAATACCCAGCCTATCGCCGTAGGAATTGACCCAGGAAAGCTATACACGGGTATGGCGGTACAATCTGCGAAGTTTACCCTCTGGCTAGCGCATCTCCAATTACCATTTAAAACCGTGCGAGACCGTATGGAGCAACGCGCCATGATGCGAAGGGGTCGCCGGGGTCGCAGAATTAACCGCAAAATAGCGTTTAAACTTCGCGCTCATCGTCAAGCAAGATTTGATAATCGTCGCCAACGTGGTATTCCTCCTAGCATTCTGGCTAATCGAGAATTAGAACTAAGAGTGCTGGACGAGTTATCGCTGATTTACCCCATCACTACCATCGTCTACGAAGTAATAAAAGCGCGTGGAGATAAGGAATTTAGTCCTGTAATGGTGGGTCAAAAATGGCAGTTAGAAAATCTCCGCAGCGATTGGGACTTCTGCTTTGAACTTAACGGGTGGGAAACCTCAAACATTAGGCGGGAACTGGGACTAGAAAAACAGAAACACTCAAAAGGCGATGCAATTCCAGCAACTCACGCAGTAGATGGTATAGCGCTCGCTTGCAGTGTATTCATCAAATACGGCATCATTGACCGCCATTCAAGAGGCTGGAAAGGGGATGTTACCGTAACTCCCGCACCATTTACAGTTATTCGTCGTCCGCCAATATCGCGCCGCCAACTTCATCTAATGGTTCCCTCAAAAGGTGGGATTAGAAGGAAATACGGCGGTACTGTTACCCGTCACGGTTTCCGAAAGGGCGACTACGTTGAGGCTACCCAAGGTAATAAAACCTATCGCGGCTGGGTAAGTGGCGATACTGAAAAACAAGTTTCTGTCTCTGATGCTGACTGGAAGCGGTTAGGTCAATTCAGCAAAAACAAAGTGCGATTGATTCAGCGTTCAACTGGACTAATTGTCACTAATCAAAGCAAAGCCGTCCTATAAGGACGGGGTTTCTACCCAAGAATTCTGATGACTGCCCAATTACCCCAATCGCCAAATACATCTTGTTCACAGTTGTATGACCAAGATTTTTATCTGTGGATTCAAACCAATATAGAACTCCTGCAGCAAGGTCGGCTCACAGAACTGGATTTAGAGAATTTGATTGAAGAACTTACCACAATGGGCCGCAGTGAAAAGAAAGCCACCAGAAGCAATCTGGAAGTGGTACTGATGCATTTATTGAAATATAGATATCAAGCCGAAAAGCGTTCTGGTAGTTGGCGAGCGACAATTCGGGAACATCGCAAACGCCTAAGACTTGCTTTTGTAGAAAGTCCTAGCCTCCAACCCTATTTCTATGAAGTGTTTTCCGAGTGTTATGACCATGCTAGACTGCTAGCTGCCGATGAAACCGAATTGCATCTTGCTACCTTCCCCCAGCAATCTCCATTCACGCCAGAGCAAGTCCTTGACCCTGATTTTTTACCGGAGACTGGGGACTAGGGACTGGGGACTGGGGACTGGGGACTGGGGACTGGGGACTAGGGACTGGGGACTAGGGACTGGGGACAAATGACAAATGACAAATGACCAATGACAAATGACCAATGACAAATGACCAATGACCAATGACCAATGACCAATGACAAATCACAAAGCGATCGCAGTTTTTGATATTGATGGTGTTGTTCGCGATGTCGGTGGTTCCTATCGTCGGGCGCTAGCAGATACCGTAGAGCAGTTTACAGCCCAAGCTTATCGCCCAACACCACTAGACATTGACCAGTTGAAATCTGAAGGTATCTGGAATAACGATTGGGAAGCATCCCAAGAATTTATTTACCGCTACTTTCAATCTCAAGGACAATCCCGTGAGCAATTACAACTTGACTACAGCGAGATTGTGAGTTTTTTTCAATCCCGTTACCGAGGCTCTGACCCCGACAATTGGACTGGTTATATCTGTCATGAACCCTTATTATTAAAGCCTAGCTATTTAGAAGAACTAACACAAGCAGGGATTCCTTGGGGCTTTTTCAGCGGTGCTACTCGCGCTTCGGCTACCTATGTCTTAGAAAAACGCTTGGGTTTACAGTCGCCGGTGTTGATTGCGATGGAAGATGCACCCGGTAAACCAGACCCCACAGGACTTTTTGCCACTCTTAGTCTGTTAGAAACTAATATTGACAATAATTCAACAATAGTGTATATGGGAGATACTGTAGCAGATATGTACACAGTAGAAAAAGCGCGAGAGTTGAAACCAGATAGGAATTGGATTGGTGTAGGTATTTTACCGCCTCACGTTCAAGAAACTGCAGCGCGGCGTGATGCTTATAGTGAGACATTACAAAAAGCTGGAGCGGCTATAGTTTTGAGTAATGTGCAGGAGTTGACGCCAGAGCAAATTCAGGAATTGGTAAGCTGATTACAAGCATTGGAATCATATCTATCGTCAGGGCACAGCATTGCTGTGCCCCTACCATATGGTATATTTACCTGAAAACGGCTGTAAACGAGGTTGTTTTAATTTTCTGGCGATCGCCAAGCGTATAAACTGAAAATATCAGAACCCAGGAGAATCGGTTCTTGCTCAACTTTAATCTCACTAAAACCCTGTTCTTGAAGTAAAGCTGTAATCTTTTGGATGCGATGCTCTAAATCATGCACTTCAATAAACAGTTGTTTAATCTTTGGCCAATCCTGATTTTCAATACCTAGCAGCACATCCATCTCACTTTTTTCTACATCTATTTTGAGCAAGTCAATCTGCTGGATATTATGCTCTCTAATCATTTGCGATACGGTTTTCAATTGGCACATAACTTGCTCTGCTTGAAAAGCCGTAGCAAATTTGCGATCGATAATCAGCGAAAATAGAGACTTTGGTAACCAACGCAGCCAACTAATAGAAGCAGGAAAGTTTTTGAAATTAGCCAAAGTCATTTTCTTGAGTTTGTCTAGTTCCTCCTGAGAACTGATTGGATATGCAGTAGAGCCGAGAGTTATTTTGGGATAATATGCGAAGCTCATAGTCTTCGATTCCTGGGACAATCCCCAGGGAAAAACCTTCACGCTTTTTAACGCCAAACGTTCGACATTGCTGTTAAGCACTTTAAAAATTGCCGGGATAGGCTCAAAAGCATAGACATGCACATTTTGGTTACAATGTTGAGTCACCAACATTGTAAATAAACCTATGTTGGCTCCCACATCAAAAACTGTGTCACCCTCACCCAACTTAATTCCATGTTTTAAGTATGACTTTACCTAAATCGGAGAGAAGGCTCCCGCCATAATCTTTGATTTGGCGGCGAGATGAATCGAGGGTAAAAAACGAAACGTTCCCCGACCACAACTGGCTGTAAGCCAGTAAGGGAAAGGGAACAGTTGAGTTTTTTGCCAATCCATGTTATAGTTTACGTTAATGTACATGACGTAAATATGCTGGTATTTGAGGCCAAACTTGAGGGAGAAGACGGACAGTATCAAGCGCTTGATGAAGCGATTAGAACTGCCCGTTTTGTTCGCAATGCCAGCCTTAGATACTGGATGGATAACAAGGGTATTGGGCGATACGACCTCAGTAAGTTCTGCGCTGTACTTGCGGCTAATATTGAGTTTCCTTGGGTCGCCAAGCTTAATTCGATGGCTCGTCAAGCTAGTGCTGTTGGCGAAGCCTTCCCGAAGGGTAAGAGCGTGGTCTGCTATTGCTCGGTTTTTTGATAACTGCAAGAAAAATAAGCCAGGAAAAAAGGGATATCCAAAGTTTAAGAAAGAACAAACACATGGTTCTGTTGAGTACAAAACTTGTGGATGGAAACTTTCTGATGACCGCAGGTATATCACTTTTTCTGATGGATTTAAAGCGGGAACTTTCAAACTCTGGGGAACCAGTGACCTGCATTTCTACCACAAGAAACAGTTTAAAAGGGTGCGGGTTGTGCGTCGTGCAGATGGCTATTATTGCCAGTTTTGCATCGACCATAAACGAGTAGAAAAGCGAGAACCAACTGGTAAAACTATTGGTATTGATGTGGGGTTAAACCACTTCTATACAGATAGTAACGGAGAAACAGTCGCCAACCCTAGACATCTTCGTAAAAGTGAAAAGTCCTTGAGGCGTTTGCAACGGCGGATGTCTAAGACTAGAAAAGGTTCTCAAAATAGAATTAAGTTTAGAAATAAACTTGCTCGTAAACACCTCAAAGTAAGTCGCCAGCGTAAAGATTTTGCTGTTAAGACAGCAAGGTGCGTGGTGAAGTCTAACGACCTCGTGGCGTATGAGGATTTGATGGTGCGGAATATGGTGAAAAATCACCGATTGGCTAAGTCGATTAGTGACGCTTCATGGTCGCTGTTTCGTGAATGGGTTGAGTATTTTGGTAAGGTGTTTGGTGTTGTCACGGTTGCTGTTCCACCACATTATACCTCACAGAATTGCTCTAATTGTGGAGAGGTTGTCAAAAAGACTCTTAGCACCAGAACTCATATTTGTCCTCATTGTGGGCATACCCAAGATAGGGACTGGAACGCAGCGCGGAACATTTTAGCAAAAGGATTGAGTACGGCGGGTCACGTCGGAACTAACGCCTCTGGAGACATCGACCTCTGTATGGGTGGGGAAACTCCTCCAAGTAAGTCGGGTCGTGGAAAGAGGAAACCCAAAGAGCGATCTTTGGAATCCCCCACTATATTCGGTACTCCGAATTAGTGGTGGGAGGATGTCAATTCCTGGTACATCAATTGCACTTCATCTTTCCGCAAGCAAGATATTTTCATCCCGTTGGGAAGCGTAGTTTGAGGCATCAAAGTTGGCATAAATACGTTACCAAGATGGCAAAAATAATACAAAAATCATACCTTAGAGGGGTTACTTGGTAAAAGCGATGTCTAAGAGGATGTTTGAAAAGTATTATTGCTAACACCAAAAGCTCAGAAACCTAACCCCCATTCCCTTGTAGGGAATGGGGGTTTCAAAGCCTCTCTCCTTGTAGGAGAGAGGTTTGGTTCTTGCGTACTTAGCGTGCTAAATATGTTGAAAAATAAGCTTGAACTCCTTGCTGGGATAAGATGACAGCCATTATTTACTGCCTTTTAGGTCTGATGATTAAAATTTTGGCTATAAGCGCCTGTAAGCCTTGATTTTAAAACAAAGTTATCGACTGTAATTAAAAATTTAGCACGTTAAGTACGCAAGAACCACTGAATTCCGGGTTCCAAGCCTTGCGTCGCCACTGCCACTCAGTCCCGGTTTCTCCTAGCATAATGGGACTACTGATATCGTTCCAAGCTTTGCGTAATCGCTCAGATCTAATTAAGCTACCATCTCTCATCCCATTGACAATGGTATCTTCGATAACTTTTGGCTTACTTAAAATGACAACTGGAGAACTGCCATTCCACATCACATACATCGGCCCTAGTTGTTGACTCCAATCAAACATTTGCCGGAATAATTTCTTCTGTTTCACTGCTGCTAATATTTGCGGAAGATTTCCTAACAGCCAGTGTTTGGGAGGAGAAGGGAGTGATTGTAGCGCTTTGTATGTGTTCTTTTGTTTCCACCAGCGCCACCCAATTGTTCCCGCTATGGTAGTAACGCCTAAGACTGTGGCTAAATATGGAAGTGAGTCAGAATAATCAATCTGAGCAGTAATGTTTTGAAACATGAATCCGCCTTTATCCACTAAAAACTTCAGATTACCCAGATACTACCTTAATAGCCACCAATCAACTAATACAAAAAAACACACCCAGTAAATCTCTCTACGGTAGGTTGCCAAAATCCTCTAAAAATGCAACTACTGCAATTTTAAGAACTTATCCAAAGCAGCCACCGCACTAGGAGGCCAACGGCGGATATTTGCTACCCAGTTGATATCTTTGTAGCGATTATCCAGTCCAAAAGCTGCTACCCAATTGCTTTCGGCTTCGCCTTTGTTTCCACTCACCCAATACGCAGCTGTTAACGCAGCACGCATATCAGCAAATTGCGGATATTTGCGGACAATATTTCGCATTTCGCGGATGGCTTGGTCTTTTGCGCCTGTTTCATACAGCGCTAGGGCATAATTAGCACGGGCGAAGGCAAAATTTGGGGCTATTTCAAAAGATTTTTTGTAGTCTTTTATCGCTTTTTCCCATGAACCTAAACCTGCTTTGGCATTACCGCGATTGTTATACGCCATCGCATCTTGAGGATCGAGTTCTAGAACATGATTATAATCGGCGATCGCCTCTGACCATTTTCCTAAACCTTCCAACGCCGCACCCCGATTTAAATAAGGGTCGGTGACATTGGACGCCAGTTCAATGGCTTTGTTGTAATCCAAAAGCGCTGCTTCCAATTTGTTCTGACTTACCCGCGAATTTCCCCGATTACTCCATGCTCCAGCATTCGTAGGAAATTTTTCAATAATCTCTGTCCAATAACGTTCAGCTGTGGCAAAATTTCCTTGATTTGTCGCCTCAAACGCTTTATTAGCCAACTCATCCCCTTGTTTTAACTGTTCTTCAGTAATGCTAGTCCCTGGGGATGGTAGGGGCGCAAGTCCCAATGGTAGGGGCGTAAATCCCAATGGTAGGGGCGTAAATCCCAATGGTAGGGGCGTAAATCCCAATGGTAGGGGCGTAAATCCCAATGGTAGGGGCGTAAATCCCAATGGTAGGGGCGCAAGTCCCAATGGTAGGGGCGCAAGGCCTTGCGCCCCTACTGGTGTACCGCAGCCAAACACAAGCAACAGACTGAGAAAAATACTAATTAACTTAATCATGGGGATTGGGGATTGGGGATTGGGGATTGGGGGAGAAGTTTTAGCTTCAGAACACGAAACTTCAGGCTTGGAACACGAAACTTCAGGCTTGGAACTGGAAACTTCAGGCTTGGAACTGGAAACTCCAAACTCCGAGATCAAAACTTCCCAGTCCCCAGCGATGCACTGAGCTTGCCGAAGTGTCCCCAGCGATGCACTGAGCTTGCCGAAGTGTCCCCAGCGATGCACTGAGCTTGCCGAAGTGTCCCTTTTAAAGCAAAGACAACTGCTCATTAGGCGGCTTAAAGCCTAAATGCTTGTAGGCTGCAGTTGTGGCTACCCTACCACGGGAAGTCCGGCTTAAATAGCCTATCTGCATTAAATAAGGTTCATAAACTTCTTCTATGGTTTGGGTATCTTCTCCGGTCGCAGCTGCAATGGTTTCTAATCCGACTGGACCACCATTAAAATGTTCAATAATCACACTCAGCATTTTTCTGTCTGTCCAATCTAATCCGCATGGGTCTACTTGAAATAGTTGCAATGCTTCGGCTGCAACGCTTTCGTTTATTTCACCCAAGGATTTTACTTGAGCATAATCACGGACTCGTTTAAGTAATCTATTGGCAATACGTGGTGTTCCCCGCGCCCGACGAGCAATTTCTGTAGCGCCATCTTCGGCGATCGCGGTTTGGAGTAATTGTGCGGTTCGTCGGACAATTTGGCACAGTTCGTCAACTTCGTAAAATCGCAGTTTTTGAATTAAGCCAAAGCGATCGCGCAGTGGTGAAGAAAGGGCGCCGGCGCGAGTTGTGGCACCGACTAAGGTAAACTTTGACAGGGGTATACTGCGGATGCGAGCGCTAGAACCTTTGCCAATGGTAATATCTAAGCGATAATCCTCCATTGCCGGATAAAGAATTTCTTCGGTCATGCGCGAAAGACGATGAATTTCATCGACAAACAGAATATCCCCTGGTTTTAAGTTCACCAGTAGCCCTACAATATCTCGTGGACGTTCTAGTGCTGGCGCACTAGTTATTTTGCAGTTTACCCCCATCTCCGATGCTAAAATCATTGCCATTGTGGTTTTACCCAATCCCGGCGGCCCGTACAGCAGCAAGTGATCCAACACTTCACTCCGTGACTTAGCTGCAATGATTGCAATATCTAGCACATCCTTTAAGTCTTTTTGTCCAATGTAATCAGCAAATCGCTGGGGTCGAATACTCTCTTCTTGCTTATCTTGTTCATCAATAGCGGCTTCAGCTTGCAAAAGGTCTGGTTTAGGAGAGGCTTTCGCCGACTCTCGATGCTGCTTTGGTTGTCCATTGGGTTCTTGAGGCTGTTTTTTCGAGGAGATAATCGCCATAATTCAGCTATCAACTTCAACTTGAGGATTGTGTCAGCGCCATCTTGGCGGGAAAACTGCGAGAAATCACGGTTGCCAAAATTTTGTTTTTGAAATACACGCGCCCATTTAAAATTTAAATTCCGGACAATTACCCAGGAGTGAAAAAGTTGTTATGTTATCTAAAAGAATCTTACCTTGCTTGGATGTGAAGGCGGGACGAGTTGTTAAAGGAGTTAACTTTGTTAATCTTCAGGATGCGGGTGATCCGGTAGAACTGGCAAAGGTTTATAACGAAGCCGGTGCTGATGAGTTAGTGTTTCTGGATATTACAGCTACTCATGAAGACAGGGATACGATTATTGATGTGGTGTACCGCACTGCAGAGCAGGTCTTTATTCCCTTGACTGTGGGTGGTGGTATCCAATCCTTAGAAAATGTTAAAGGTTTGTTACGAGCTGGGGCTGACAAGGTTAGTATTAATTCTGCGGCAGTACGTGACCCAGACTTTATTAATCGGGCAAGCGATCGCTTTGGTAATCAGTGCATAGTTGTTGCTATTGATGCTAGACGAAGACTAGACCCCATGAATCCTGGTTGGGATGTGTATGTACGAGGTGGCAGACAAAACACAGGCAAAGATGCCTTACTCTGGGCGCAAGAAGTGGAAAAACGCGGTGCTGGTGAATTGCTTGTAACAAGTATGGATGCTGACGGCACTAAAGCCGGTTATGACATCGAGTTGACAAAATCTATCGCTAATGCTGTACAAATTCCTGTAGTTGCTTCTGGAGGTGCAGGTAATTGTGAACATATCCACACCGCATTGACTGAAGGTAAAGCCGAAGCCGCACTACTCGCCTCCCTGTTACATTATGGCGAATTAAGCGTCGCCCAAATTAAAAATTACCTGCGCGATCGCTCTGTACCAGTACGAATGCTCTCTAATCTGGAAATTAGTGCCTGATACTTCGTTCTAGTGGTGTGTTCTCAGCAGCAGAAAGATTTTCATTGTTGTTTGTGTGTTAAGTACATGGGGGTTTACTTTGAGATTCAGCATCCAACTACATCTATCCCTAGTTAGAGACAGTTCCCCAAAACAGTGTTAACATTAGTTTACAAGTATTAATAAATATTAAGAAATATGTTGATTCCTATTTTGCTTTTTGATGTGGCGCTCGTGGCTTGGTCACTCCACCTAATGGAGAAAGCCTTCCAACATAAAGAATTCTCTCTGATGTTAGCTGGGACATTAGTTGCCCTCGCCGCTGCTGCCATGTTAGTAGTCTACTTTCTCATGGGGCACTGTATGAGCTATTTACTGAAGGTGTCTTAGTCAAGTGCTGAGTGCTGAATCCTGATATCAGCAACAGTACTTTACATTTTTTTTCGAGTCCACTTGACAAATTGCCAATGATTACGCGATAATCGACAAGAATTTTGAAGGTACTATAGCTCAGTTGGTAGAGTACTTCAATGGCATTTATGTAGGAAGTTGAGATAAATGGCTAAAACCCTTATTATAGCGTGAGTAATAAGCTGGTTTTCTTAGGTATGGAAAAGTGCTTAAGGGCTAATATCAAATTGAAAATGATAATCCAGATTCTGATTCACACCCAGTAATGCTGTAGTTAATTTCTAGTAATCAGAGTGAATAGGTAAAATCCGGCGACAGCAAATATAAAAATGGTAGTCGCTGAATATACTATTACATCCCTGACAAGAAATGATATCCAATCTTTTATCAGTTCTTGCTTAAACTTGAGTTCTCGCAACTTGCGCTCAAGTTCTGCATCTTCTTTTGAAAGTACGCTTGCGTAACGACTGGTATATATATTATCAATATTTTCTTCTGTTGGGCGTTCGTCTTCCCAGGTAGCAACATTTTCTACAAATCTTTCTATTGGGTGATTATTGGTGGTTGAGACAATTGGTAAGTCATCCTGGTGCTTACTTGTTTCTTTTTTGATCACTTTTTTAACAATTTTAACTATTAAAGCTTCTAAGTTTTTTTCTGACATTACTCGCGTAAGTTTTTATAGCATCATGTTTCCATTTTGATTTTAGTGGAAGTGAATGCTGTAGGAATGAGGTTTTGGCTACAAGACCGGAAATATTTGATAACCGTCCCATTTATACGACTATTTCCCCAACAAAAGATTGATAAGTACATATGCAAAATTAATTACATATTTATTTTTCTCCAAAATAGCGTCTAATTCTTTTCTTCTTGTATCTTTTCTTTTATCTTTTCTGGTTCTTCGGTACTTTTTATGGAGAACTCAGTTCAAAATCTTTGAAAGCCTTATTGTGTCGGTATTTCATTGAAAATATTGGACATAATCGTTTAGAAGGCTTACCCCATAAAGGTTTTGTTGTCATCAATCTTCAATTACCATAAAATATACGCACTGAAGGGGCGACGAAACAAGCTCAAAAGCTTTGTATGTAAGGAGGGCAACGTTTTGTGGTAGAAAAAGATAGGTCTACTTTTGTCAATAAGACCTATCTAATGATAATGTTACCTGCATTCTACCAAAACCACTTAAAAAGTCAATTAAGTTTAGCAGAATACTTGCTGCTAAAAATTTTAATCCATCTATTACAGTCAATCAAAGAAGTAACTTTAGAAAAGTTAGCAAATGCGCTACCTTTGGCAGTTAAATTTGAGAGTAGAAGAAAGAGAATACAAAGATTTTTATCATTACCAAATCTCACCATTGAGAAAGTTTGGTTTCCCATTATTAAAGAATGGCTGGAAACATACTTCAAAGATGAAAAAATTATTTATATAGCAATTGATAGAACTAATTGGAGTCGGATAAATTTATTCATGGTGAGTATCATTTGGGATAAAAGAGCAGTACCAATATATTTTACTTTATTGCCAAAATTAGGTAATAGTAACATCGCTGAACAACAAAAAATATTGTCTCAAGTAATACCAATCTTTAAAAACTATAAAATCTGTGTATTAGGTGATAGAGAATTTTGCTCTGTCAAACTGGCAAAGTATCTCCAGGGATTGGATGTGTATTTTTGTTTGCGATTAAAAAAGAATGAGTTTTTGCAAGTTGAAAAAGATGTTTTTGTTGAGTTAAAAAATCTGGGTTTAGTACCGGGAGTTTCTTTTTTTATCAAAGGAGTTAAAGTGACAAAGACTCGGGGTTTTATGAGCTTTAATGTAGCGGCTAAATGGAAACGTAAAATCAATGGAGTAGCACCGAAAGAAGGATGGTTTATTTTAACAAATTTTGACGACTTAGAGTCGGCAATATCTGCCTATAAACAAAGATTTGATATAGAAGAAATGTTTAGAGATTTTAAAACAGGTGGTTATAATTTAGAAGAGACTAATGTTGAAGGCAACCGATTTATTTCTCTAGTTTTACTGATAACGCTCGCTTACACTTCTGCCATGATTCAGGGTCAAAAAATTAAACATAAAGGAATACAAAAATATGTAGCTCGTGTTAAAGAGTCTGGTCGCTCTGTGCGGAGACATAGTAGTTTTTATGTTGGCTTGTATGGTCAAACTTGGGTCAATTTCACAGATATTTGTATGGAATTAGTGACAGAATTAATGAGAATTAATCGTAATAAGCGCAAGTATTATCAACAGGGATTGAGGGCTATGAAGCTTATCGAGTCTATGTTTTAGCTTATTTCGTCGCCCCCTCAGATATACGCAAGAACCTCTTTTCTTCTTGTATCTTTTCTTCTTGTATCTTTTCTTTTATCTTTTTAATTGTCGTAATATCATCAGATGTAATGATTAAAGGTCTTTTACAAATTTCTGGTATCTCTGGCGGATCTCCTTCTTTTTCCCATCTTTGTGCTAGGTAAATAAAGTTGCAAAATTTAAGTCTGTTGCACACATCAAACTGGTTATATTCTATATATTTTCTAAAACATTCATAAAGAGAGACTACAACTGAATAAAAATAGTCTTTGAGATAATTGGAGTCTACAACATCAAGTTTTATATCTTGTCCCATATATTCAAAAAAATTTAGGAGACTAACAATATCCTCTTCTTCTGTACTATGTTTAGTTAATCTTTCTAAAATCTCATATTGGACTTTTTTCAAAATTTCAACTCCATCAGGAGTTTTTTTAAATTCAGTTAAAGGGTTATGACTCTGGTTAAAAAGAATAGGATCAAATTCTATTGGATGTTTATCATAAAATACTTCTTTTACTATCTTGCCTCTGTTTATATCTAATTTAGTAATATGTTCACTATGCCATAGCTTAATATAATCAGAAGCTTTAACAAGTTTCTTGTAGTGATACTGATCATGAAAAGTATTTATTGCAGATAAAATTCCCACTCCAACGCCTATTACAGCACTTACATTTCCACCTAAGTCATAGTAGCATTTTTTTTCTTGTTCCTTTGCATTTATCATGAAAAATATAGTAAAACCAAAAGCAGAGGCTACTATTAAGCTTGGAATAATAATATCTAGATGTCGCTGTCTGATAAACTTTCTTACTCTGATTGAAAAATCTTCTACACAAATCATAAAAGAACGGTTACTATGAACTCGTATCTGAGTTAACTGAAGATTGCTATCTTGCAACAGTTTATGCAATTTTTGAGGATCTTGAGAAGAATCATTCATAACAATTATAAACCTCTTAAAAATCAAATTCCAAATATACATATCATTATGATATGTTCTGATGCTTAAACATCTAACAAAAGTTAGAGATAACTAAGCCGAAGGTATGGACAGAAAGCATCCCAATACTGCTCGGTTAAGGAAATAAAGTAGGCTGAAACCCTTGCAATATCGTTGTCTAGAATGCTCAAAAGAGGCTTAACCGAGCAGTATTGGGGTGGTACCGTGGCAATTGTTTCACTTCATAGCATACAAGTGCGTCCCAAGTGTCAGTATCTAATAAATAAGTCATAAACTAATATCATAGTTAGAAATAGTCCGGCTATCATAAATTTCTTTGACTATTTCTTCTGCTGTGCGTTCATCTTCCCAAGCACCATGTTTTTCTATAAATGTGTCTAATGGATGCTGTTTGGGCTTTTGGGTAGATGACAAAATTATCTCATTCGTTATGAGTGTATTATCTGATTCTGTTTGTGGATAACGCTTTTTGAGTAACTGAATAAAATCAAGTAGTAAAATTTGGGCTTCTTCTGGTAAGGTATCAATATCTCTAGATATTTCTTCAAATTTTATTACCATAATTAACTTCTAAATTGACGAAAAATTTGCCATATGCTCATATTATAAACTACGCAGTTATGGCAGATTATGAGTAAAATCACTCTTTCCCGATTCCCAAGACTTGCGCCGCAGTTAATTTCAAATTAGGAAAAGTGGCTGAGGAGGCGATATCATCGCTACCTTGAAATACTGCTTCTTCGTATAATCCGTCTACCAGGGTCAGCACTGTGATTTTTTCTTTACCAGGATCAACAATCCAGTATTCGGGAATTCCCCGCGCTGCGTATTCTGAGCGTTTGTAGCGGTAGTCCCGATCTTCGTTGACTTTCCCAGGAGAGACAACCTCAACCACTAGTGCGGGAGATGGCATATCCTGAGTAATTGTAGCGCGTCTGCCACCAATTGCGGCAAATAACTCCTCTGTTAATATAATCAAATCTGGTAGGCGGACACGAGTGCGATTTCCTGTCACCACAATTTCCATATCTTTATGACGGATGAGTTGTATGGGGACGACGTTGAGAAATTGCGTCAGCAAGTAGAGGGCAATCAAGTTATTTATATCATTTTCTGGTGGCATTTCGACTAATTCCCCATCGACTAGCTCATATTTGGTATCAGTGCCATCGTCATAAGCCAGATATTCTTCCAGGGTCAGTTTTTTGGTCAATGTGTTCATGGCGGATAACCTCACAAGCCCTGTGGTTAGCACTACTTCAGTTATGCATTCTGAATTATAGCTTAGTACAGGGCGGGAATACTGCTTGATGTATATCTTCCCAATCTTGAGCAGTCATTTCTGTTGCATCTTTTGAGTTTAATCCTTCTAGAAGCATTGTTTCTAGACGTTCTTGCGCTACTCGTTTTTGGTCTTGTCGGACTAATTCAAGAAAATATTCACTGACGCTGGTGTAACCACCTTGAGCTACCTGTTCTTTTACATAAGCTTGTATAGTGTCAGGTAAGGAAATATTGATACTTTTCACAAGGGTTATTTCCTGAATCTGTTTTTCTATATTATGGCATGTTTGTCATTTTATGTCATGGCAATAGAAGATGGAATAAGCGATGATAGAAAATTAATTATTTCTTGTATTAATGGATGTTGTTGTAATTTTTTAATTTCTTCATCATTGATATTGCCAAATATTCTGGCATTTATTTGCTCCTTACTATTGCCAAATACTGTCTCTAAAAATTCTTTAGGTTTGGTTTGAGCCAATTGCCATTCTAAATCATTAAATTGGCGTTGTGCTATTTTCTCAATTAATGATTTATCTTGAATAAATACAATTTCTAATTGAGGAATCGCCATAAAAACTTTGTAGGATATCCCCGATGATACTTGATTTAATACATAATCAATTAAATCATATCTTTCAACTATTTGAGATTTGTTATCTGTATGTGCATCTAAAACAAGAGCAACAGGTGTTTTCCGAGTAGCCAGCAGTGAACTAGCTAAAGAACGCGCTCTGTAAGAACTTTCACCTGCTATGAATTTGATATTTTGACTTAGATTTCGTGGTAGCAATCTCTGTAAAATTTCTACATCTTTATCACTTTCTGTAATCATATATGCCAGCTTCATGATGAAATCTCCGTTGTAATTCTGTAGTCATGAAAATAATGCTATTTTATATGTAGTTGATAAATTTTCATCAACGGAACAACAACCAATTAATCCAATTTCATCAAACTTGTCATAGAGACTTTTTTCCTGACTATGATTTTCTGAAGGTTTACCATGTTTTTCTAAGACGACAAGATAGCCTTTGATAGCATCTTTGATATTTTCAATTGCTTCATCTAAGGTTTTTCCTTGACTGACACAGCCTGGAAGTTCGGGAACTTCAGCAACGTAACCTGCATATTCTGCATCAAATGTGAATATTACTTGGAATTTCATACAGGATGGGTTTATCTAGTTGTGAACAATAATAGATGCATGTATCAGTGTCAAGTAAATATTTCACAAGGTATAATCTCGCTCGCTGACAGTCCGACTTGAATATATATCATCAATAATTTCTTCTGCGGTGCGTGTATCTTCCCAAGTTCCAAAGGTTGCTAAAAAAGCTTGTGGTGGATGGGTTGCTTGCGTTATTTCAATTTGTAAATCCTGCTGTTTTAAATTCTGTGTTTGTTGATTGACAACCTTTTGAACAATTTTGACAATTAAAGCTTCCAAGTCTGCTACTGTGAGAATACTTAGAGGCTGGTCTGATGTTGGATGGGGATTTTCCATGCAAATTATATCCAGCTATTGAACTCAATATTCTCCTATTTTATCTAAAAAAATTGTGACGGTGGCAATTGTTTCACTTCACAGCATACAATTGCGTCCCATTGGTAGAAGAGAAATTGCGCGATCAATCGCGCCTGATGAATTAATGTCAACAGTGCGATCAAGTCTTTGCATCCCTACCGCGTGGTTTATTTAGGTAATGGCAAACAATAAATTATCCCATATTTTTTCGGCTGTGTTCTCTCTGGGAACGCACCATTTTTGATATTATTGGCTGTGTCGTAGTCTCAGTGATAATGCACCTTACTGGCTAGTATAGTTGAGCGCCTAAAATAAATATAATGCTCAAAAAGGAGATAAATTAAGAGATAAATGGAGATTAACTAAAGATAAGAATGTAGGAGAGGCGGATTGAAACTGCCGAATTATGAACTAGCAGTTGTGCCACAGCGAAAAATAACTGAGTATCTGTTATCACCAACTCACCCCGATGGACGGAGCAAGGAAAAGTTTTTCACTGCGTTTGGTTTTTCAGTAGATGATTGGGAAACTTTTGCTAATGCATTATTAAATCATGTTGCTGATAACGATGTTACAAAAATTGAAGATTCACCATTCGGAACTCGATATGCTGTAGAAGGTAGACTGCTTTCACCGGATGGTAGAAATCCTGTGATTCTTTCGGCTTGGTTTATTGAAACAGGGGAAACTATTCCTAAGTTTGTTACTTCATACCCACTAAAACGGAGAGAAGAATGATTCAAGAACTTGATAGGGTTATTCTGACTAGTGATCTCCCAGAATATAGTTTAGAACAGGGTGATATAGGTACAGTTGTTTTAGTACATCAGGGTGGCAAAGGATATGAGGTTGAATTTGTTACATTGGATGGGGAGACTGTGGCAATTGTTTCACTTCACAGCATACAAGTGCGTCCCATTGGTAGAAGAGAAATTGCGCGATCGCGCCTGATGAATTAATATGAACAGTGCGATCAAGTCCTTGCATCCCTACCGCGTCGTCTATTTAGGGAATGCCAAACAATAAAATTATCCCATATTTTGTAGGGTGTGTTCCCCCTGGGAACGCACCATCTTTGATATTATTGGCGGTGCCGTACCCTCAGCGTAACACCCCCTATCTAATAAGGTTATATGATAAAATGTCAAAGCTGGTAATGCTTTCAATTTAAAACTATATAAATTTAATTCAGAAACAAATCAAATGACTATTGAAGAAATCATCCTAGAAAAGGTAAGAATATTACCTCCTGACAAGCAACAAGAAGCGTTAGATTTTGTAGAATTTTTGCTGGCGAAAATGCCAAAACAAGATTTATCTGCTCAAAGAATAAAATCAGGGGTTTCAGCTTTGACTCTGGCTCAAGAATACATTGGTTGTGTGGAAGCAGCAAGTGACTTGTCTACTAATAAAGATTATATGGATGGTTACGGTTCGTGATGAGGCGATGTGTATTGCTAGATACGGGTCCATTGGTTGCTGTAATTAATCGCCGTGATCAATTTCATAGCTGGGTAACAGCACAGTGGGCTAATATTGAGCCGCCTTTATTAACTTGTGAAGCTGTAATTTCTGAGGCTTGTTTTTTATTGCGAAATGTCTACGGCGGTCAAGAAGCTGTGATAAATTTGGTCAAGAATGGAGTGATTGACATACCTTTTAAATTGGATGATGAAGCTGTCATTATTGGCGAACTTCTCAAGACTTATCAATCTGTGCCTATGTCTTTAGCTGATGCTTGTTTAGTACGGATGTCTGAACAGTATATAAATAGTGTTTTATTAACTTTTGATAGCGACTTTCTTGTCTATCGTCGGCAAAAAAATCAAATTATTCCTGTAATTATGCCACAGTAGTAATGGCAAACAATAAATTATCCTATATTTTGTAGGGTGTGTTCCCAGAGGGAACGCACCATCTTTGATTTTATTGGCGGTGCGTTACGCCTACTACTTGCTACAAATTGGAGATTTTTTTAAGAGTAAACCTTATGTCCCTCTACTTGCTTGAGTCTCGGATTCACTTACTTGGTGTATTCTGTGATTCAGACCCTTTTGTATTTGTTGGATCTGATGATGATGGTGTGCTTTCCATGTTGTTTTGTTGTTGAGCAACCCGTGAATCTGATGCATTTTTACCCTGTGCTGGAACGGTTAGTCCCAATATTCCACCAATAACTAATGCTCCCATTTCAAAATATTTTGAACAAACAGGATTATCTCTCAAGATGATTTTGGCTTGACTTCCAGTAACTGAAGGAGGTTCCTGAATTACACAAATCTTATCGCTTTTCAAAGTTATTAAAATACCACCGATAATCACAACCAAGACAATCACCGGACGCATTCCATTATGGTCTAAAAATTTAATCACAAAATTACCCATAATTATTCTACACCATCTTAGAATGAAGAAATTTATTATAAATAATACCATAATTTTTTTGACTCGCAAATGTACGTTATAAAACGTAAAATTATCCGCATTAGACATCTCCGAAAAAGAATATAAAAGCCTTGTGTCGTCACGGTCGATACTTCATTTCTGGAGATGTCTATTTATCAGCGTACATCTGCGGTTAAAAAATCCTACCTAAATATTAATGCACCAACTCAATTGCTCGCTTAGTCAACGCCTCTGCAGTCAACCCATTAAACGCCATCAATTCACCCGCACTCGCGGTAGTTTCCCCACGCTTCCAAGCGAAAGTATCACGGCGAGAATTACTCCTCAACATAATAGGTTCCAGCATCGCCGCAGCACCACCAGTAACACCAATTAACGCATCACCGCCAAATAATTCGGCAAATTTATCATCATCTAAAAAGCCACCATCGGGTTCTGAACAAGTATCCCAAGCAACATCATTAGGACGATATAAACGACGAGGATTAATAATAGAAACAATCTTCACCCCAATACCTTCAGTTTCCAAGAAAGCTGCAGCTTCAAAGACGGGAATTAATGTCATATCGCCAATCACAGCAAACACAACTTGTTTCCCACCACCAACTTCATGTAATAACACCGCGCCATCAATTAAACCTTGGCGAGTTTGTTCTAAAGTGGTGCGAATTGGTAAGGGTGATTTACTGGCTGTAATCACAATTCCCTTATTTTTTGTTTGCAAAGCCCAGTCATAAGCAACTTGGATACTGTTAGCATCAGGGGGGAATAATGGGAAAACATTTCCAGTTCTCATCAACGAAGCAAAGTAAGCTTCAATTTCTGGTCTTTGGTGTGTCCAACCATTACGCCCTTGCTCTAATGCGCCTGCAGTAAATAATGTAATTGTTGAAGGAGTTTGACGGCGTAATTCTGCCATTGCTTGGGTGACAGTTTGCCAAATTGGTAAACCATTGATGGCAAAAGATTCGTAAGAACACCACAAGGTTCTTGCACCCATTAAGGATAAACCAGCGGCTAATCCTGCACAAGCATCTTCACTTAATGGTTCGTAAACTTGTCCGTTTGGTGCTTGGTTATATAAGTCGTCGGTTGTGGGGTGAATAATCTTTAATGCTTGGTTAATATTGGCGATTCCTGATGCTTCGTTTCCGTCGGCGTTGGTGACGAGGAAATTTGGATCTTTCTTTCCAACTATTCCCACTAATCTTCCCATTGCGGTTGTGGAAACTTTTGGATCTCCACCTACTGTATATTCTTCTAATGGTAATTCGCCGATTTCTGGTAATGGTAATTCAAATTCTGTGACTACTGTTTTACCAGCCGGTCCACCACCGGCGCGTTCGGCGTTGGTGCGGACTGTTTGCCAAGCTGCTGCTGATAAAGCGCGGGTTTGCAAGGCGCTGATGATATGGGGCGCATCTAAGGTATCTTTAGGATAGAGGTTGTGTGATTTTGAACCTGTGGCGTGAACCCCTGCACCTTTGAGTTGTTTGATGATGAAGACGGTAAGCTGTCCATTTAAGGCAGATTTTGCAGCTTTATCGACAGCAACGAGTACGGCTTTGGTAAATTCTAGGCGTTTTTGGAAGGAGAAGACGGTACTGTCAACGTAATCGCCTGGTTGATTTTGGTCGTCGAATTCTTTCGCGTCTACTAATATTACTTCGGTGAAACCGTTACCTTTCCAGTAGGCTATCATCTCTTCGTTAGTTTTCAGAGATACCATACTATGGTGTTCTTGGCTATAACCATTCCACACCAGCACCGGTAAAAAGTTGGTGACGGTGGGGTAAGCGGTGTTAAAGTGCGCCATCGAACTCATAATATAGGGTTCCCCTAGTCCACCGTCGCCCACGGTGAAGGGAAATAATTTATCTTTGTGCAATAATGCAGCAGACATGGCAAAGTGTTGTCCTTGTCCTAAAGGCCCAGCAGGTGCGAGAATACCGGGCATGTAACCGGAAAGGTGTCCTAAAAGTCCATGCTTTTCCCGGAAGCGATCGCGCAATTGTTGGACTGTAAAGATTCCCATATCTTCCAACGAGCGATCCAGAAATATGGCACTATAAAATCCGGGGGCGTGGTGTCCGACTTCGGTGATAATGTTCTTGTATCCCAACATGACAAGCGCTGCATAAGCTTCCGCTTGACTAGCAAATCCCCCAGGATGCCCAGAGGCTTTACTACCGGTGATTTGTAACGTCAGGTAACGTAAAGCATCGGCAGCGAGTAAAGTTTGATAGACTGCAGATGGCTCGCTCGGATCGGCGATCGCTACTTTACCTGATTCGATAGCAGGAGTTGCACCATAGATTTCAAAACCCGGTAACGCTTCCCCAAAATATTGGATTCCTTCACAAAAATCGGGAAGCGCTGAAGATGCTTTTGGTTTTATTGCCGTCATGCTGAGTACCTTATAAGTAAGAGGAGCAACTGTAGATGCTCGTCCAAGTTAACAAAGATTTTACAACTTTCAGGTTGTCACAGCTGATAGCTATTTTGCAATCTTAAGGATAAGTACAGTTAATATTTCTTCAAAAAAATTAATTTACTTTTTGCCATTTCTTTGGCACAACAGAAGAGACTCTGCAAAAAAAAGGCTATGAAACTGCCAAGTAGTCCTACATCCCTTCTGGTGTGCGATCGGCAATGCAAATTATCACCATGCGGGTAATTATGCAAGCCGTGTTTGGACTATATGCAGGAAAGCGCGCCGAAGAGTTAGAGAAACTTCTCGTTGATAACGTCAAGGCTGTAGCTGCTACCGACTGCGCGAAACACCGAATTGTTAAGGCTGTAGCTGATAACGTCAAGGCTGTAGCTGCTACCAACTGCGCGAAACACCGAATTGTCAAGGCTGTAGCTGATAACGTCAAGGCTGTAGCTGCTACCAACTGCGCGAAACACCGAATTGTCAAGGCTGTAGCTGATAACGTCAAGGCTGTAGCTGCTACCAACTGCGCGAAACACCGAATTGTCAAGGCTGTAGCTGATAACGTCAAGGCTGTAGCTGCTACCGACTGCGCGAAACACCGAATTGTCAAGGCTGTAGCTGATAACGTTAAAGCTGTATAGCGTTTCTCGCCCTAGTGAGGTACATCGGTAAGGGCACGGCAGTGCCGTGCCCCTACATCGCGTGATACAATTTTGTACCTCATCTGAATAGGAAGTGCTATAGCTGCTGCTGTGTGCGCGAAACACCCAATTGTCAAAACAAAAATGAAAAACTGCACCCACGGATCGGAGTTTTTCATCTTGATTTCATTTTGGGCTGTCAAAATATATATGAAATCAAAAAAATATTAATTGATACTTATGCATTTCCCCAATCTCAACCATAGCCTCTTGGCATTGACATTAGTAGTCACCTCTATTTCTACCACTGTATTAACCGCCTGTTTCCCAGCGACATCCCAATATCAAAACCACCAAGAAAACATCACCAATACCAGCGACAAGCAACCGATGCATCATGGTGGTATGAACCACAATATGATGGATTTAGGCACAGCCGATGCTAACTATGATTTAAGATTTATTGATGCGATGATTCCGCACCATCAAGGTGCAATAGAAATGGCGAAAGCCGCGCAGCAAAAATCAAAGCGTGCGGAAATTAAAAAATTAGCGGAGGAAATTATCAAAGCCCAAAATCAAGAAATTACCCAGATGAAAAACTGGCGTCAAACTTGGTATCCCAAAGCCTCAAATAAACCAATGGCTTATGATGCTCAACAGCAAAAAACCATAGAAATGTCATCGCAGCAAATGCAAGCGATGACGATGAATATGGATTTAGGTGCTGCAGATACAGAATTTGATTTGCGCTTTATTAACGCCATGATTCCTCACCATGAAGCTGCCGTAATCATGGGTAAAGATGCTTTGCAAAAATCTCAGCGTGGGGAAATTAAGAAATTAGCTCAAGGGATTATTAAAGCACAAAATACAGAGATTAACCAAATGCAGCAGTGGCGCAAAGCTTGGTATAAGCAGTAATATAGTGTGGGAGCAATTACAGCAATTTTCATGCAATAACCACAGATCCGCGTAGGGGCGCAAGGCCTTGCGCCCCGGAAGATTATCGCTGCAGTGCGAAAAACAATACTATAATTTCACTGAAAATCCCCGCCAGCATTCCATAAGCTGCTGAAGTAGCGCCGCTATGTTGGGTAAAAATCAGACTTGCACATATTAATAGTGTAAAAGCTGCAGCAATTAGTGTGGCAATATTAATCAACCAGTTCTTTCCCCGATGGATAAGTAGCCCTTGAAAGGTGTTTTGCAATGCCAACAGCAGGGGTAAACATGATAGTATTTGTACAACTGGACGAGTTGCGGCTACAAGGGGTGGATTATTCCCCAAAAACTGACGCAGTAACCACAATCCTGTATCTGTAAAGCCCAGAAACAAGGGTATTAAGGTAAAACTTAACCCCACAATAGCGACAAAAGTCATAAGTGTCCGCTTGGAAGTTTCTTTTTCAGCAGTAATCACCACTTGTTGAATCATTCGTGTACCGTTGGCAATGGACAGCATCAATCCCCAAGCAGCAGGCCATACAGCAAGTGCTATACTACCATCAAATGCGCGAGCAACCAGACTCAAAAGTATTGCCCTTGCACCCCAAACTACCAGCATTGTTGATGCTAAAGGCAGATAGTAAAGGGTGACACTGAGGAAGGTTTGCGGAAGTTTGGTATTTTCAGGCTCTATTTGCTGGTTAAGAATAAATATAGCTCCAAGACGCAGACAAAACCATGTCACCATTACTGCTTCAATGATTACGGCACCTATCATGGTGATACCTGCAAGTAATCCCCCATCAGTGCCGACAGTGACGCCCACTGTCAGTGCTACAATTACCCATGTGAATCGTCCAATACTTCCCCATCCTACGGCTATGCTTTTGTGAGCGCGAATCAGTATTCCCTGAAAAAATCGCCGCCAAGCAATGACGAAAGGCCAGAGGAACATTAACACGAAAGTAGTTCTCCCCCGTGTCGCAATCAAGGGAGTAACGCCAAATACATCGAAAAGTAGCCAATTATATAAAGGCTCCCAAGTCAGCAATAGCAAAATACTACTCAGAAGTAGCCCCGCAGTTACTGTAAAATGCCATAATGCACGCCGAGATTTGGCTTGTCCTCCCAGGGCAGTTGAGGCATGAAGTATCATGATAATGGGGCTTTCCAGAAATATAGCCACCCCTTTGACTACCCCTACTCCGGCTAATGTCTCTTCAGGGAATGGAAGACGACTGAGTGCAGCTGTCTGCAGCGGATCACCTAGAGTCATTGCCACATCTGACAGAGAAAGCGGTATAAACTGTGACAATAACATCAATAGCGATCGCTTGGGAAGTGCGTTGTTACCTTCCTGTTGCTGGTAGGGTGAGGAATTCATAACTTGTTTCAATACAATATAATGAGCTATAGGACTTTTGATTTTTGAAATTCACGTAGTTAGGGCTATGCCCACCTTATCCTGGTTATGGTGGGGAGAAAACGTAGGTTGGGTTAAGCGTTCGCGGAGCGTTCCCGTAGGGTAGCGCAACCCAACAAAGCCACGTGAATGTTTGGGTTGGGTTTCGATTGGGTTTCGTTCCTCAACCCAACCTACAATTACTGGTTATGGTGGGGAGTTAAGCGAAGCGCAACCCAACAAAGCCACGTGAATGTTTGGGTTGGGTTTCGATTGGGTTTCGTTCCTCAACCCAACCTACTAACTACTAACTGCTTTACATAGTTGATGATAGCTACTTAAAAATACACAGGACTCAGTGAGGCGATCGCATCATCAAGATGCTCCCCCTCTTGCAGGGTAAATCCATGACGGGAAAGCCAATGGGCATCATACACTGTTTCTAGATATCTATCCCCTCGGTCTGGGTTAATCATGAGAATTCGCGCCCCAGCACCCATTTCACTGGCTAAATGCAAACCAGCTGCGACAATTGCGCCTGTGGAAGCACCTAAAAGCAATCCCTCACGACGTGCTAGCTGATGACAGACTGAGTAGGCGAGGATTTCCGGTACTATGTAAGCACGATTCAGCAGTGAAAGCTCCAGATTAGGTGGAAAAAACGATAACCCAATCCCCGTCATTTTGTATGGTTTGGCTGGCGTTCCCATAATCACAGATCCTTCCACATCAACGCCAACAATCCGCAGTTGAGGAAATCTTGGGACAAGATAACGCGCAATTCCCATGATTTGTCCAGCGGTGCTAACACCAACTACTACTGCATCGAGTTCATCACCAAAGTGAGATGCAATCTCACGGGCAGTATAATATGAATGTGCTTCCGTATTTAAAGGATTTAAATGCTGACATGGATACCATGCATGAGGAATCGTTGCAGCTAACTCTCTAGCTTTTTTCATCCGTGCCTTCTGCATCGAGCCTGATTCATCTGCTTTATGAAGCGGTACATCTACAAGTTCTGCACCATAGGCTTGGAGCATCCTTCTAAAGGGTGGCGCAGTTTTTGCATCGACTACAATAATAACTCGATACCCCCTTACTGCTCCTACCATTGCCAAACCAACGCCGAAATTACCTGAACTTGACTCGATAATCGTACCACCAGGTACAAGTAGCCCCTGTTCTTCGGCGCGTTTGACAAGGTAAACTGCATTTTTCTCCTTAATAGATCCTCCGGGATTACAACTTTCTAGCTTGATTAAGCATTCAGAGATATCACATATAGGGGAAATATTTCTGAGTTTGACAATCGGCACATTTCCAATGGCTTCTGTCACATCAGCCGCAGTAATCTTTTTCCATCTATTATGATGGTGTAATTGAGAGTTAGAAAAGTTTTCGATAGATGAGTATTGTACAAGCTGATTCATATTAATTCCTCAGAAAAATTAGAAAATAGGATAAATTATCGCGTCTGCTTGCTATTGAGCAACGCTACAAGTCTTGATATGCATGATGGAATTGACCTACTTTTTTATCTTGGAGGATAAATATGAAATCAAGATGAAATTTGCGGTGTTGCTGATTAAGAATATTAATTTAGTTCACACAGAGGCGCCCAGAGTAAGAGTTTGGGACTTGCAAATAAAAAAATATACAATTGTAGGGTGCGTCAGGAGGGAGAAACTCCTGACATAGCCAAAAATTATTCGTATTGTGGATAATTTAATTTCTGAAAGTCCCTTTGAGAGATAATTGTGAAAATGTTATGCGGGTATTACTAGTAGAGGATGAACCAGATTTGGGTGCTGCTATTAAGCGCACTCTTACTCAACACAAGTATTTGGTGGATTGGGTAGTTGATGGGAATGAAGCATGGATGTATTTAGAAAATAGCTTTGCACAATATACAGTAGGGATTTTTGATTGGATGATTCCGGGTATTTCTGGTTTAGAATTGTGTGAAAAACTGCGCCGTAGACATCTCACGAATTGCGGACACCTTTAGCCGCAACGCAAGCAACGGTAGAATCAGCACTGATGATATCCCAAGGGGATGAAATAGAGACGCAGGAGATTTTACGAACCATACACCGTCAAAATCAGCGACTCACAACTTTGGTAGGAGATTTATTGTTACTGGCTCGCTGGGATCGACAATCTCTGCCGATGCGGTCTGAGGTATGCTGTTTGAATGATATTGTCAACGACTTAATCGAAGAATTTGCAGCGTTGGCGATCGCCTCTGATATTACACTCACATCTGTAGAACAGGTGTCAACTCCTCTCAATGTCTTTGGTAATCAAAACCAGCTTTATCGTTTGTTGTCTAACTTAATCATTAATGCCATTCAATATACGCCCTCAGGTGGTAAAGTAGTTGTGTGCTTAGACCGCAATGACTATCATGCTGTGATTCAAGTTCAAGATACAGGTATTGGGATTCCAGCGCAGGAGATACCGCGAATCTTTGATCGCTTTTATCGAGTCAATAGCGATCGCTCTCGCAGTACAGGTGGTTCAGGATTAGGATTAGCGATCGCTCAAGCTATTGTTCAAGCACACCACGGTAGCATAAATGTGCAAAGTGAATTAAATAAAGGTAGTATTTTTACTATTAAATTACCCCTCGATATCCCTCCCCTTAATAGTGTTCGCTCTATCTTCTCCTTGAAGAAGTTGTATGGGCGTTTACATCAACTGACTAAACTCTTTGATAATTTTAGTCCGAGCTACTGTAAGACAAATACCCTCATCTTACACTGGGATTACCAGTTAAAATTATCAGCCCTAGGGTGCGTCAGATCTAACTATTGAAATACATTTGTAGGGGCGCCAGGCCTGGCGCCCCTAACCTTTTACTGACTTGGATATTTTTTTAATTCCAAATCCCTGACACTGGGCTTTATAGTTAAAATTATCAGATTTAGTAGACCCTAAGTTTTGATAATTGTCAAGGATGTAAATTTTTTCAAAGCTTGTCATAATTAGTAAGCTACTTGATTCCAAAATTAAACATATGGAAGAATATGATATTGTGATGATCGGTGCAGGACATAACGGACTAGTTTGTGCAGCATATTTGCTGAAAGCTGGTTATAGCGTCCTACTGCTAGAAAAGCGTTCCGTCCCCGGTGGCGCCGCGACAACTGAAGAATGCATTCCCAAAGAAGCGCCAGGATTTAAATTTAACTTGTGCGCCATTGACCACGAATTTATCCACCTTGGTCCAGTTGTCGAAGAATTAGAACTGGAAAAATACGGGTTGGAATATCTAGAGTGCGACCCAGTTGTTTTTTGTCCCCATCCTGATGGTAAGTATTTTTTAGCTCATAAGTCCCTAGAAAAAACTTGTGCGGAAATTGCCCGTTATAATGAACGGGATGCCAAAAAATACGCCGAGTTTACAGACTATTGGCAGCGGGCATTGGGTGCAATGATTCCCATGTTTAATGCTCCACCAAAATCAATTATAGATATTTTTGGTAACTACGATATCAAAAAACTCAAAGATTTATTTTCAGTTATTGGTTCACCAAACAAAACGCTGGACTTTATTCGCAACATGTTGACCAGCGCTGAAGATTTAGTTAACGAGTGGTTTGATGAGGAATTTCTCAAAGCACCTTTGGCAAGACTAGCATCAGAATTGGGTGCGCCGCCATCACAAAAAACCATTGCCATTGGTGCAATTATGATGGCAATGCGTCACAATCCTGGTATGGCCAGACCTCGCGGTGGTACTGGCGCACTTGTGCAAGCTTTGGTAAATTTAGTCAAAAGCAAAGGAGGCGTGATTCTCACAGACCAGCATGTAGAAAAAATTCTGATTGATAATAATAAAGCCGCTGGTGTCAGGGTTGCTGGTGGTAAAGAATATCGCGCTAAATATGGGGTAATTTCTAATATTGATGCCCAACGGTTATTTTTACAAATGACTGATAAAAGCGATATCGATGCAGTCGCTCCCGATTTATGGGAGAGATTAAAACGCCGCATCGTTAACAATAATGAAACTATCCTCAAGATAGATTTGGCTTTAGATGAACCCCTACGCTTTCCATACCACGACCACAAAGATGAATATCTTATTGGCTCAATCTTAATAGCAGATTCTGTGGCTCACGTTGAACAAGCACATAGTAAATGTATCTTGGGAGAAATTCCCGATGCTGACCCATCGATGTATATTGTCATGCCTAGCGCCCTTGACCCAACTTTAGCACCACCAGGTAAACATACATTGTGGATTGAATTTTTCGCCCCTTATCAAATTGCAGGTGCTGAAGGTACTGGTTTAAAAGGTACTGGTTGGACGGATGAATTGAAAAACAAAGTCGCAGACAGAGTAATTGATAAATTGGCAACTTATGCACCAAATGTGAAACAAGCAACCATCGCCCGTCGCGTTGAAAGTCCAGCAGAATTAGGAGAAAGATTAGGCAGTTATAAAGGGAATTATTACCACATTGATATGAGTTTAGATCAGATGATATTTTTCCGTCCATTACCAGAAATAGCTAACTACAAAACACCAATTGAGAATTTATTTTTAACTGGTGCGGGAACACATCCCGGCGGTTCAATTTCCGGAATGCCAGGTCGTAATTGTGCCAGGGTATTTTTGCAAACTAAGCATCCAATTTCCCAAACTTTGAAGGATGCGAGGGATTCGATTAAATCAACTGTTGGGTCGGTGTTCGGAATTTATTAGCCAGCTAAGTCATACTTATTACCGATGACAAACTTCACGAAAAACTGGTGAAATAAATTTAGTTTTGCCCATGCAGGAGTCATGACACACCGCGTTTTAATACTTGGAGGACGGGGACGAATTGGTAGCAGTGTTACCCAGGATTTAGCCACCCACACCCAGGCACAAATCACAATCACTGGACGTTCCCCTCTTACCCAGGGGGCTATCAGTTGGCCAACGACCGGACAAATACGGCTTTTGGTGTTAGATTTGGCGGAAATTGACAAATTGCGAGAGGCGATCGCCAACTCTGATTTAGTCATCCATTGTGCAGGCCCTTTTCATTACCGAGACACCAATGTTCTGCAAATTTGCATTGAACAAGGCGTTAATTATGTAGATGTCAGTGACCACCGTTCCTACACCAGCAAGGCTTTAAATTATCATCAACAAGCCGCCGCTGCTGGGGTAACGGCGATTATTAATACTGGAATTTTTCCCGGTATTTCTAATAGCATGGTACGTCAGGGAATTGAGCAATTTGACCAGCCAGAAAAGGTGCATTTAAGTTATTTAGTTGCTGGTTCTGGTGGTGCTGGCGTCACAGTCATGCGGACAACTTTTCTGGGATTGCAACATCCTTTTAAAGCTTGGATAGGCGGTAAATGGCAGTTAGTTAAACCATATTCTGATAGAGAAACAATTGAATTTCCGCCCCCCTATGGACGCAGTGGCGTTTACTGGTTTGATATGCCAGAAACTTTTACAATGCCCAAATCTTTCCCATCAGTGAAAACAGTAATTACTAAATTTGGTTCAATTCCTGATTTTTACAATCATCTAACTTGGATGACTGCACATGTATTTCCTAAATGGTTAATTCAGCGTGATAGCATGATTGAATTTTTATCTCATGTCAGTCATTTTATGACCGGCTTCACCAACCCTTTTACGGGGATTGGTGTAGCAGTCCGCGCCGAAGTTACAGGACAAAAAAATGGGAAAACAGCCATTTATTGTGCAAATTTAGAATATCAAAACACAGCATTAGCTGCAGGTTGCGGTGCAGGTAGTATTGCTCAATTCTTGCTAGAAGGTAAACTCAAAAAACCAGGAGTATGGACTGTAGAAGAGGCTCTGACCACAGATTTATTTGTGCAAGCTATGCAAAGTCGAGAAATGAAAATTACAGCCAGTTACAATTACGACCCTTGATTTATAATCGCCAGGGAACTTTTATTTTTTCACCAAAAGCGTGCAGGATATAGACTTTTTGAACTAAAAAAATATCCTGAAAATTAAAAACCTGGGAAGACAAGCACAATTCTTCCCAGGTTTAAATATAAACATCAAGTATTTTTGACATACTTCCTCTTCCTAAAGGAGCGAGGATTCCTTGACACTTCGCTGGGTTGCGCCACAAGTGGTCTTACCATCCCTCCATGTCCGTTTAAAGTCTCCCAATGCCCTATGGCGACTATACCTGAATTTTATGATAAAGCCGTCCTAGAAGGACGGGGCTTGAATCCCATTTTTTTTGTCAATTTAAACTGGCACAAACCTACAGAATACCCCAGAAGTGTAAAACTCCCTTACCGGAGGACAGTTCGATTAAAATTGCAGCCAAAAACCCAATCTGAGCCAAACGACCATTCCACACTTCCGCTTCGGGAGTGAAACCCCAAGCCCAAGCATTACGGTCTTCCGTTACAGGTGCATTGACTTTTTTTGTTGTTGTATCTGACATGATTAGTAATCTCAACTACGATTATTAAGGTTTGTAACCTTATGCTAACAAGTGTAACGTATTTTTTACAAAAATTCCATATTGTGGTAATTTTCCGGTGACTTTAAATTCAGTAGATCGGCAAAGTGCTTTAAAACCCTTGCTAGGTCTGACCTGGTTCATCACATTTCCCCGATTGTCAGAATCACGGATTGATACGGATTAGTAGATTACACGGATGATGAAGATGAAGCAGATGTGTTATTCTTGAGATTATTTGCTCAAACAATTTCGCCCCATCGCCACCCGACATGAAAAACCTGCAATTATGTGGCTATAACGATGGCGTAAAGTTTTTCAACATAAACACACGTCACTAGTTATAATTTCCTATATGTTGAAAAAACTCTTAAGATTAGCGTAACAATTACAATAGAGTAGAAATTACGCTTCTCTGAAACCGACCAGCTAAAAACCACATTAGGAGGACTATCTATGGCGCTTGTACCATTGCGGCTGTTGTTGGATCACGCGGCTGAAAACGGTTATGGCATCCCAGCTTTCAACGTTAACAACTTGGAGCAGATTCAGGCAATCCTGAAGGCCGCTGTAGAAACAGATAGCCCTGTAATTTTGCAAGCTTCTCGTGGCGCTCGTGCTTATGCAGGAGAAAACTTCCTGCGCCACCTGATTTTAGCAGCAGTAGAAACCTATCCTCAGATTCCCATTGTCATGCACCAAGATCATGGCAATGCTCCTTCTACTTGCTACTCAGCAATTAAGAACAACTTCACCAGCGTCATGATGGATGGTTCGCTGGAAGCTGATGCTAAGACCCCCGCAAGCTACGAGTATAACGTCAATGTTACCCGCGAAGTGGTAAATGTAGCTCATTCCTTGGGTGTCAGCGTTGAAGGTGAACTCGGTTGTTTGGGTTCTCTAGAAACTGGTGCTGGTGAAGCTGAAGATGGACATGGTTTTGAGGGTACACTCGACCACTCCCAATTGCTGACCGACCCCGACCAAGCTGTTGACTTCGTAGAACAAACTCAAGTAGATGCTTTGGCTGTTGCTATTGGTACAAGCCACGGTGCTTACAAGTTTACCCGCAAGCCGACTGGCGAAATTTTGGCAATCAGCCGGATTCAAGAAATTCACCGCCGTTTACCCAACACCCACTTGGTAATGCATGGTTCTTCTTCTGTGCCAGAAGATTTACTGGCACTGATTAACCAGTATGGTGGTGCAATTCCTGAAACCTACGGCGTACCTGTAGAAGAAATCCAAAAAGGAATCGAAAGCGGTGTGCGTAAGGTAAACATTGACACCGACAACCGTTTGGCGATTACTGCTGCGGTACGTGAAGCTTTGGCAAAAAATCCCAAGGAATTTGACCCTCGTCACTTCCTCAAGCCTTCTATTACATATATGCAGAAGGTTTGCTCTGAACGCTATAAGCAATTTGGTACCGCTGGTAACGCTAGCAAGATTAAGCAAATTTCTTTAGAAGATTTTGCTGCTAAATACGCTAAGGGCGAACTTAACGTTGTTACCAAGGCCGCTGCTAAGGTTTAATTTTGCCACAAAATCAGTAGGAACATAGCACTGCTATGCTCCGATCAGACTGCAAATTTTCATGATATGATCTCAACCGGGTGACAAGTTCCCCGGTTTTTTGTCTTATTGATTGAGAAACTTGCAAAAAATATAGCAGGGGACTGGGGACACAACGACCGCTCAGTGCATCGCTGGGTTACAAGTCTGATTGTGTCTAGGTTTTATCATCAGTTAATGTCCTAAGCACTTTGGCGGTTGCTATAAATTATCCCAACCAAATTATTTGTACGATTGATGGCGCCTATTTTCTCGGGAGGGTAATTTGGGGCCTCCCCAAGCTTGGGCGATCGCCTCTTTTAATTTTGATTGACCAAAGCGCGAAACTGCCAATAAATTTTCTGATGCGCCGGCAAATCTCTCATCAAGATCGTTCATAGTTAATGCTAACTGATAGCCTGCTCCAGATACCAAATTAGCTACGCGAGGGTCATATTTGCCTACAGGATAAGTAAAGTAGCGGATATTCAGACCCAATTGTGTCTCTAGAATATTCTTGGACTCGACAATTTCCTTTTGCAGTTGCTCATCTGGTAGTTTTGTTAAATCATTTGGATGGGTGACGCTATGAGAAGCGATGGTGACTAAGGGGTTAGCAGCCATTTCCCTGAGTTGTTCCCAGTTTACATGGGTTCTACCAACATTATTGCCTACTCCCTTGATATAAATCGAAAATACAGCCGGATATCCGTATTTTTTCAGCAGTGGATAAACATATTCATAGTGTCCCCCATAACCATCATCAAAGGTTAACAGAATTGGTTTTTCTGGTAGTGGGATTCCTGTTTGCAAATGGGTCATCAGCAAATCAAGACTGATGGGGGTAACACCTTGGGCTTTTATTAGCTCAAAATGCTCTTCTAATTCACTAGGAGTAACATCAAAAAATACTTCTTTCGTTGGCAAAATATCATGGTACATCATAATCGGTACTCTTGCCAGCTTTGCCTGTTCATTAATGCTTGGCCAAGGACTTCGCTGGAAAAAAGCCAGAACATAGGGAGAGAATGTTTCAATGAGTGGCTCTAAGTAAGGATTCGGCTGTTTTGACAAAGTTGATATCATCGCCAAAGTACTTACAAAACTAGCAACTCTATCATTTATTACGAGATAATCACTATAGGCATCTTCCTTTAGCGACCAGCTTTTGAGCGTCGTCAGATTAACATTTGAAGATTCGGCAATTGCAACTCTGGGTAAGAATCCGGTAACAGCACAAACTACCCAGAGAAAAGCAGAAAAAATATGGCGTTTCTGATGTAAATAAGGTACGAATTTATCTGTGTTCATCTGTGTTTATCTGTGGTTTATCGGTTTTTTCATGCCTTCCACTCTGTTGCCAATTCCTAGATGCTAATGAAGAATCGTTGTAGTAAACCACAAAAATTTTGCTCTTTTGTGTAGGGTAGGCATTGCCCACAAAACCCCGGATGTCCTTGGCATTGCCTAGCCTACAAATATTACCTACTTTTCAAAATTAATGTGGTAGACTAGAAATAGTTAGGATTTGCCGTTTTTGGTTTTAGGGGTTTCCAATAAGCAAGAGAAATTAGTCATAGATGATGGCGGTATCAGAGCTACAGCATGGGGTACGGGACGAGGAACATAACCTACTAAAGATTCACCTTTGTAAGCCAGAGAAGTACTCGCACCAGAATCAAGCATCACCGCGTCACGCAGTCCGGCTTTGACTAAGATCTCACCCAAACTTACCGAGTCAACTGGTTGTGTAGATACACCGATTGTTGGTTGTCCAAGTTGGTTAATCCCCCAAAAAGCTCGATGACGCGCTACATCAGCACCATAAAGACCATTAAAGCTTTCTTTAGAAGCTGGTTGACGGTTTTTGACTAACCATGCTCCAGCCACAAAAGCATCGGTAAGATTAGGCATTTCGGCTTGTATTCCCTCTAAGGTGTTGTGCTGGGCAGGGTTAAATGGTATATAACGTACTGCTTGGGGACTAATCACCACCAGAGGCCGTCCAGTTAATTTCTGGTTTTCACTATTGTTACCAGGAATAAATTGGTTATTAACCTGGCTCAACACTGGGCCAATGATGACATTAGAAGTTAAGTATTTCAAAGAGAAAAAGGTGCCGTCTACAGCCGCTATAGCATTAGTGCCACTTTTGGCTAACAATTCTGGCAGCTGATAACGACTATCAGCATGAATGGTGATTGGTTTACCACCTTTAATTAGGATTAGCGGAATTTGATCGATAGTCGTTTCAGTCAATTGTACAGGATTTGTAAAATTAAAACCTGAGTTCAACACAGGTAAGACAATTTCTTGCCAGATTTGGACCATTGCCAAATCTAATTTCGATTCACCAAAGCCATTACGATCTAAGTGAGTTAACATATCAGCACCAAAGGTGTCAATTAGTGCTGTAACCCTTGTTTGTGGTTCGCTAATCCAAGTAGATATTTCCACAGAAGCGCTTGCTACAAGAGCAACCTGCTGATGTGGCTCTAAACTTTCACTGCAAATTTGTTCCTTAGTCTCGCTGACGGTGGGAGATTCCGCAACAGCAATCTTGGAAGATAAATGTAATGAACTATATGAACTCAAAAATAGCCACAAAAAATGAGCGATAATTATTCGACATTTGCCTAGAGGGCTACAAATCTGATGTTTGTAGTCTGGATTACTATTAGTAGAATTTAACGACATACTTCCTTGTTCATAACAATTCAGATTTATAACCGAAATCTTACTTCAAGAAAAAGACAATGCTTATACTTTAACTTTTATTAATTAAGGAAAAGCGAACAATGTTTTAAGCCTTGTTCAAGTTTGAGACAGGGACTGGGGACACTTCGACAAGCTCAGTGCATCGCTGGGGACTGGGGACACTTCGACAAGCTCAGTGCATCGCTGGGGACTGGGAATTGGGAATTGGGGACACTTCGACAAGCTCAGTGCATCGCTGGGGACTGGGGACTGGGGAGTAATGACAAATGACCAATGACCAATGACAAATGACAAATGACAAATGACAAATGACAAATGACAAATGACAAATGACAAATGACAAAAGTTCAATAGCAGGGGGAGATGAGGGAGAATATTTCATCCCCTTCATCCCCCCGCTGTGCCCATCCTTTTTAGGTTAAAATACTCGATGTTGCAGGGAGGGCATTTGACGGCGGACTTGTTCGAGACGTGTGGGTTTAATTTCTGCGATCGCAATTCCTGGTTGTTCGCCAGCATCAGCTAAAATTGCGCCCCAGGGGTCGATAATTACCGCGTGTCCGTGGGTGTAACGGCGACCATAGTTATTACCGGTTTGAGCGGGAGCAATCACATAGGCGGTATTTTCAATCGCCCTTGCTTGTAGTAATACTTGCCAGTGGTCTTTCCCCGTGAAAGCAGTGAAAGCTGCTGGTACAAATATGACATCTGCTCCCTTGTCTGAAAGATGGCGGTACAATTCAGGGAAGCGGACATCATAGCAGATAGAAAGTCCTATATTACCCAGTTTTTCCGAAAAATAGACGGGGGGTAGGAGCTTACCAGCCATCACAGTGCTGGATTCTTGATAGGTGTTACCGTCGGGAACATTAACATCAAATAGGTGTACTTTATAATAGCGAGTGAGTTCTTCTCCGTTGGGGTCAATGAGGAGGGTGGTGTTGTAAACTTTGCCCGTATTGTCTACAGGAAGTGGAAAACTACCACCGAGAATCGTAATTTGATAGCGCTGCGCCATTTTTTTGAGAAATATTTCCGATTCATGGGCGATCGCACCCCCTTGAGCCTGTTTGTCGTTTTCTTCTCCCATAAAAGAAAAGTTTTCAGGTAGTCCCACCAATTCAGCACCTTGACGCACAGCCAGATCGATTAATTCCTCCGCCTGTGCTAAGTTTTTCTGTAGATTGGGCACACTGGTCAATTGAATAGCGGCTGCTAAATAAGACTTCATAGATTCAACAAACAGTGGATTTGTTCAGGATAGATTCTCAAATATATCCTTACTTCAAGGGCTGTGGAGCTTAATTAGAATTGCTTGACGTTCTCACCGCCCTAAAAGTGCGGTGATTCCAAAAATTACTTTTTAGGTTTTCTCTTTCAGCGACAAACCTTAAAATCAACTATCCATTGCTGGCAATGCTTAAACCAATTAACCGTTCAATAGAACCAATTAACGAGTCTAACTTAGTCGATCCCAGAGGGCTACATCTCCAGAGACTTACTAGAATATGCAATCTAGCGTTTTCGTGCGCCCCACGATACGTTAACAGACAAGAATATTTTGTTTTCTGGCTGGTGGTACTCTGTTGATTTCCCTAGCTTTGATTAGACTCGTTTTCGCCACCGAGTTGTCTTTATTTTTTCCCGACCTATCGTGTCTGACTCAACAATTGAGTCGTCCTGTATCGGCGGATATTCTACCTGAGACAAAACAATTTTACCAAAAAGCCGTCCTAGAAGGACGGTGGCTCTAGACCCAGTTTTTTTTGGTATACAAGAATAAATTATTTTTCACAAAAACTTTTCCCCAATCCCCAATCCCCAATCCCCAGCGATGCACTGAGCTTGTCGAAGTGTCCCCAATCCCCAATCCCCAGTCTCTTGTGCTACTTCCGCACGCTTCCCGCATGACAATCCCGTAACCAATCGTTAATTGCTTGGGCGATCGCACTTTTGCTGCTATCCCGTGCTGGCGATGGTGGTTGTCCTAATTGAGACACATCAGATCGAGTAAACATCATCACCAGACGCCAACCATTTTTTGTTTTTGTCAAAAACAGCCGATGAAATTGCTGTAATTCCACCGCTTTTCCACCTATATACTGCCGTTCTAAAGTAGTAAAGAAAACCTGCTCAACTCCAGAAGCAGCACTTTTTTGTAAATCTAAAGTAGACTCATCAGGATTCAGGGGTAGGGGCGTAAACTCCGGTCTACCCGCCAGCAGCATATAGCTGTAAACTTCATAACCTCTACTGCGGCGGCGGGCGCGTTGAGTGGTGCGATTAGTATAGCTAGGTAAATTACGCAACAACTCTGTAGTTAATGCTTTTAAATTTTCTTCAGGGCAAATAACTTTCACTCCCCTCTCTGGTTGCCCAGAGGGGCTGGGGGTGAGGTTCTGCGATAATGCGGTGTTATCAAAGCTATTTGCTACCAACCAGAAGCCACCAGCCATCAAACAAATTTTGAATTTTGAATTTTGAATGTTGGAACTTGCTCCTACCTTCATGTCACCAAAGTCAACTCCTCACAAATCCTCTTCCAGGCTAACTCAGGTTCAGCAGCAGTGGTGATGGGACGACCAATGACGAGGTAATCGGCGCCGGCTTTCAAAGCTTGGGATGGTGTAAGCGATCGCTTTTGATCTGTCTTATCTGCCCAAGTGGGACGCACTCCTGGACAAACCAACAGAAAATCATCCCCGCAAGTTTGCCGTAATTGCGCCGCCTCTTGGGGTGAACAAACCGCCCCATCTAACCCCGCCTCTTTCGCCAACAACGCCATTTCTAGAGCGTATTCTGGCAATTCTATGGGTATTTTCAACTCAAACGCCAACCTTCTAGCCGAAATACTCGTTAATAGAGTAATTGCAATCAATTTCGGCGGTTTCACCCCCGCTTGTGCCGCCCCTATTTGTACCGCCTCAGATGCAGCCAACAGAGCATCTCTACCACAAGTAGCGTGAATTGTCAATAAATCAACGCCATAACCAGCCGCAGCGCGACAAGCACCAGCGACTGTATTGGGGATATCGTGAAACTTTAAATCCAGGAAAATGCGCTTTTGCCTGGATTTTAGCACCTCCAGAATTGAAGGACCTGTGCTAGTAAACAACTCCAAACCCACCTTCCAGAAACCGACTTCGGGAAGTAGATCCACAAGGGCGATCGCACTTTTTTCATCCGGCACATCCAAGGGGACAATAATTCTATTTGTCATTTGTCATTTGTCATTTGTCATTACTCATTACTCATTACTCATTACTCATTACTCCCCAATCCCCAGTCCCCATTAAGGAACTAAGCGGACGAATTTATTTTTACCCACTTGCAAAACTTTACCATCTAACTCAATTGCAGCGGCGAAACTAGTATCAACATCAGAAATGCGATCGCCATCTAGACGCACCCCACCTTCCTGAATTTTTCGCTTACCTTCGGCGCTACTTTTGCACAAGCCGGTGACGTTGAGCAGATAAGCTAACTTGACGGGGAACTGTGAAATTTCAGCCAAAGAAAATTCGGGAACAGTACCTTCCTTACCACCGCTTTTTGCGGCTTCCTTGGCTTCATTAGCTGCTTGTTCGCCGTGATACTGTTTAACAACTTCCCAGGCTAAAAGTATTTGGCGATCGCGGGGATTTTCTGGCAGTTTATCTAAAGGTAAATCTGTCAACAGTTCAAAATACTGTGTCAGTTGATTATCTCCCACTCCTTGCAGCTTTTGATATTTTTGTGTTGGGTGTTCAGACAAGCCTATATAATTACCTAAAGACTTAGACATTTTTTGCACACCATCAGTACCAATCAAAATTGGTAACAACAAGCCAAATTGAGGCTGTTGACCGAAATGGCGTTGCAAGTCTCGCCCCACAGCAATGTTAAATTTCTGGTCAGTACCGCCTAATTCGACATCGGCTGCGACGGCGACAGAATCATAACCCTGCATCAACGGATAGAGGAACTCATGAAGGAAAATTGGATTCTCTTTTTTATAGCGTTCTGCAAATCCTTCTTTAGCCAACATTTGTCCAACTGTCATCGTCCTGAGTAATTCTAAAATTTTCCCTAAATTTAGACCAGAGAGCCATTCGGAGTTGTAACGAATCTCTAACCGTCCGGGTGTGTCAAAATCCAAAATAGGACGCACTTGATCGAGATAAGTCTGAGCATTTTGCGCCACGTCTGCTGCTGTCAGTTGACGACGCACCTCCGATTTACCCGTCGGGTCGCCAATCTGCGCCGTAAAATCACCAATAATCAGCACCGCTGTATGACCAGCATCTTGAAAAGCTCGCAGTTTTCGCACTGGTATGCTATGACCGAAATGAATATCGGCACCTGTAGGGTCAATTCCCAATTTTACCCTTAAAGGGCGGTTTGTAGCGGCTAACCGCCGTTCGAGACTTTCACTTTCACTGTCAGCATCAGTTGGTTGTGGAAAAATTTCGACGATACCACGACGCAACCAAGTTAAATCTTGAGCCATACTAGGAGATTCATCATTATTAACTATGTTTTCGACTTTAGAAGTAGGGTTAGTTGTGAACACTTGCAATTTGTTCGCTTTCTCATCTGCCAAACTACTATAATTGCAAAAAATCGACCCCCTTGCTTCGCCGAATGAATTACAGTTATATTTACCAGTGAGGAAGTGAAATCGCCGTGTCGTCTAGGACTTTTGAAGACAAGGAGCCATCAAATAAGGCTTCATCAGGTTTTGAGTTTTTGAAAGGAGTAGGTCAGGTAGCTGGCGGAACTCTGCTATCAATTACGATGCTGGCAAGTTCTATTGTAGCCGGAGGACTAGTTGGTTTAGCGATTAGTTTCCGTAATTTGCCAGATGTCAGACAATTACGCAACTTCTTTCCCTCAGAAACCACTTATATTTATGACATTAAAGGCAAACTGTTAACGAGTATTCACGGGGAAGCCAATCGGGAAGTCATACCTCTAGATAGAATTTCCCCAAATCTAAAACGGGCGGTATTAGCCAGTGAAGATGGCCACTTTTACGATCACCACGGGATTAACCCTAGTGGCGTTGGGCGTGCTTTAGTCGTTAACGCCGTAGCCGGTGGAGTGCGCGAAGGTGGTTCTACCATCACCATGCAATTGGTGAAAAACATATTTTTGACTCAAAAGCGTGCCTTTACCCGTAAGATAGCAGAAGCGGTACTAGCAATTCGCCTAGAGCAAATTCTCACCAAAGACCAAATTTTAGAAATGTACCTCAATCAAGTTTATTGGGGTCATAACAATTATGGTGTTCAAACAGCAGCGCGCAGTTATTTTAATAAGTCAGCAGAAACCCTGACCTTGGGTGAATCGGCGATGATGGCTGGTTTAATTCAAGCGCCAGAAGAATTCAGCCCCTTTGCGAGCATGAAGCTGGCCAAACAGAAGCAAAAAGAAGTGCTAGAACGGATGTTAGTCTTGAAGTGGATTACCCAGCAAGAGTATGACGACGCTCTAAATCAAGAAATCAAACTTGGGAAAATCAGATCATTTCAAGGTAGTGCCTTACCTTATGTAACTAATACCGTCGCCCAAGAGTTGGCGAAAAAGTTTGGGCGTGAGGCGCTGCTTAAAGGTGGAATGCGGGTTCAAACCACAGTTGACGCCGACTTCCAAAGAATGGCAGAGGAAACTGTCAAAAAATGGCATGAATCACTCCAAAGTCAGGGATTATCTAAAAATCAAATGGCTTTGGTAGCCATTGACCCCCGCACCCATTTTGTCAAAGCACTAGTGGGTGGCGTAGATTACAAAACCAGCGAGTTTAACCGCGCTACTCAAGCTAAACGTCAGCCCGGTTCTTCCTTTAAGCCGTTTGTGTACTATACTGGTTTTGCCACTGGCAAATTTGCCCCAGATACAACTGTGTACGATACCCCAGTCAGCTATCGAGATGGTGATGGTTGGTACTATCCCAGAAATTATGATGGTAGCTTTGCGGGAGCGATGTCAATTCGCACAGCCCTCGCCCAGTCTCGAAATATCCCCGTGATCAAAATTGGTAAGACGGTGGGGATGAATAAAGTCATCGAAACCTGTCGTACCTTGGGGATTATGAGTCCGATGGAACCAGTGAGTTCTTTACCTCTGGGTGCAATTGGGGTAACACCTCTAGAAATCACTAGCGCCTATGCGACCTTTGCTAATTATGGCTGGCAATCGCCACCAACAGTCATTGCACGTGTAACCGATAGTAGCGGTAATGTGTTACTAGACAACACACCCAAACCCCAACTAGTCCTTGACCCTTGGGCTTCGGCCGCAGTGATTGATGTGATGCAATCGGTAATTACTGAAGGCACAGGTAAAAATGCTGCCATAGGTCGCCCCGCCGCTGGTAAGACGGGAACCACATCCTCAGAAAAGGATATTTGGTTTGTGGGAACTGTCCCCCAGTTAACCACTGCTGTTTGGGTAGGTAGGGATGACAACAGACAATTAGCCCACGGCGCAACCGGTGGGGTGATGGTAGCTCCAATTTGGCGCGATTTCATGGAAAAAGCCCTGAAAGATGTGCCAGTAGAGAAATTCAAGCCACCTTCTGAGTTTCCTCGACCCAAATCGAATTAGAGGGATTGGGGATTGGGGACACTTCGACAAGCTCAGTGCATCGCTGGGGATTGGGGACCAGGGATTGGGGATTAGACAACAATTCTGAACAATGAACAATAATAGTACAATAGTACCTACTCTGGGGGCATATTAATAATCGTAGGGTGCGTGACGCTTCGATAAATATTGTACGCAGTCACAAGAGTTGTGGCGTCACGCACCATTCTTTAAATGTGACACTAGCGTAAGTCCTGAATAAAATTTTTCCAGGCGATCGCATTCAGTAACAGGAAATTCCCAGTCCCTAAGCTTGTTTTTCTAACTCAGTTTTCATCCGTTTTAGGGTAAGATTCATTTGGTCAAACATTTGTTGTGGGGTGACGCCAAACTGACCTAGCTGAGTTTTCATTTGCTCCATAGTCATTTGTGCCATGAAATCTTCTGAAAGCTCGAAGCGCTTCATAAAGATGCGATAGCGATCCATCATGGCTTCCATTTGGTCAATAAACAGCTTTTTGCCCTCGCGGTCAAATTTGCCGTAGTTATTACCTAGCTTAATGAGCGCTTGATAATCGTCAAACAGCTGTTTTGCTTCTTGTTGAACTATATCAGAATCAAAAAATCCCATATTAGTTATATTAATCTGAGTGCTAACACTCAGTAGCCTAAAGTTTTGCCTATATCTTTATTCTACTCTAGGGCATTCAGATAGAGAACAAGCTTCGGTTGCAGTACGGTTAATTACCGAAATTTCAACACTTGACTCTTGCGTGTCAGGAGTTAGAAGTTGGGAGTTAGGAGTGAGCAGTAGCAGCGAACGCTCTGGTAACGTCCGCGTTAACCAGTCCACAGGCTAACATCGTCTAACTGACGACTTTACTCAAATTAATTGCTCCTTCAGTCTCTATTAATACTGAAGGAGCAATGACTACATTCAAACACGCGCTCATCCAATGTGAGTGTGTAGGTAGTTCACGACAAGTAGTCGTTAAGCAATGACCTGGATGTCACTGAATGTCAGGGTTGGTAAAGAAGTTAGGGTAGCAATTTGCTGTTGTACAGCAGCACCGTTACCATCGACATCAAAGAACAATCCACCCGTAAAATTGTTATAGATAAACCGATGAGTGCCGATTGTTGCAGCACCACCCACAAAGAAGTTACCACCAGCAAGCAGACCTTGGGTTAGACCACCACCAAAACCAGAGGCAGAAACCACGATCTTATCAGACCCAGAAACAAAATCAGTGATGAAATCTAGACCTTCTGTAGGATTTGAGAAGGTGAACTCATCGTTACCAACACCACCAACTAAGAAATCAACACCACTACCACCGGTGAGGGTATCGTTACCAGCGTCACCCACTAAGAAATCAACGCCAGCACCCCCACGGAGGATATTGTAGCCAGCATTGCCAATAATCGTGTCATTATTAGCGGTACCTGTCACATTCTCAAAGTTGTTGACAGTAAAGTTGAGCGTTCCCAGAAAAGGAACATTATTCACAGTCAAGCTATTGATAGCCAGGTTCGCCGTAATACTGGTGCTACCAGTTCCAGCGGAGGCGTCAATCGTATCGCCCTTCAGGGTAGAAGCCGTGATGGTTTCAATCCCGTTCAACTGGTCAATACCTCCACCTGCTTTGGTGACAGTACCCGTAGTACCGAGAACTATTGTCTGACCTAAACCACTGTAGTTTGCTGTATCAATACCTGCATCACCGTTGAGGGTATCATTGCCCGTGCTACCACCCAACACATCGTCGCCAGCACCTCCACCGAGAATGTTGTTGCTAGCATTACCAGTAATGCTGTCGTTTTGAGCCGTACCTCTGACGTTCTCAAAGTTTTTGACAGTAAAGTTGAGCGTTCCTAGACCAGGAACATTATTCACAATCAGGGAATGGTTCAATAAATCAACGCTTACTGAAGTTGGACTGATTGCATCAGATGCATCAATCCAGTCGTTGAGTGATGAAGTTGCAATAATTTGCTCGACTTGAACCAGTTGGTCTGTACCAAACCCGATTCCTTTTGTCACGATTCCAGTAGACTTCAGGGTAATTGCCTGACCTAAACCACTATAGTTGGCCGTATCAAATCCAGTGTCACCGTTGATCTGGCTGCTACCACTGGGATCTAACACGAAAAAGGAATCATTACCAGCACCACCAAAGAGGATATCACTGCCTGCACAATTAATCAGAATGTCATTTCCGTTTTCGCCAAACAGAAGATCGTTACCGATTCCACCGATCAGGATATCATTGCCATTGCCTCCAAAAAGGAAGTCATTCTTGCCTTGTCCGAAGAGCAGATCATTACCATCCAGACCGAAAATGATATCACGGGTGGTGTTTGTACCGATCAAAATGTTATTACTAGGTGTTCCAATAATGATGTTCAGTGGATGAAGGATTTGAACGAACTTGGGAGCCACAGCAGGAGCTAGCAGTTTGGAATCAGCCTGGGAGGGGGCTAAAAGTACGTCAGTAGAGGCTGTTCGATTAGCGGTCAAGAATGTCTCGAAAGCGACCTCGTTATTTACTACATCAGTAGAGGCTGTTTGATTAGCGGTCAAGAATGTCTTGAAAGCGACCTCGTTCTTTGCTACATCAGGAGCAAATTTGAAAACAAACTCAGTCGCTACATCGCTATTAGTTTCAATAGTTTCAGCCGCTGGGTTAGCCAAACGGGTTTTTTCAACAAAAGCTGAATCACTGAGCTGACGGGCGAAATCAGCAGCAGCGACTTTGCCGGCAAGTAAGCTCTCACCCAAGGTATCAATGTTCTCAATGTTCAATACAGATATAGCCATATACTTTGATTTTCCTTCCGTTGAATATGTGCCTGGATTTAACTCTATACAAATATAAATAAATCATTAAATTGTCCACAATGAACGGTTTGTAATATGAAGTTTTCGTAAATATTTGCGCTTAACGTAGCGCGAAAGTCCCCACCTTCAGCGTACTCGCAAGGTGGGGATGAATAGCGGGCTGCGACGATTGCATCTATGACCAAAATCGACCGCAAGGTTGATAAGGGAATGGATGTATGAGGAGTAGCCCGCTATTCATTTGGGGATTCTTGAGATTGTATATATTGCTTGATTTTTTCAATTGGTGCGCCGCCAGTAGAAGAGACATAATATGAACTAGACCAAAAAACAGGTTGACGATAAAAATTAGATAGATGTTCTGAGAATTCTTTCTGAATAATTCTGCTTGATGCTGATTTTAGACTACCTACAAGAACGGATAAGTTGTTATCTGGGTGGAAATCAACTAGCAAATGAACATGATCCACTTCGCCTGAAAACTCGATTAGTCTGCACTTGGTTTTTCTACAGACATTTGCAAATATTTCTGGCAACCGTTCCAACATTGAAGCGGTTATTGTTTTGCGTCTGTACTTGGTTACAAACACAAAATGTTGGCGAATAGAGAAAACAGAATGAGAGCCTTTTCTGGGAAGAACTTGACCAAAGAGGCGGAGGGGCAGGGAGCAGGGAGCAGGGGGAGCAATCCCTGTCCCGTTCGCGGAGCGTCTCGCAGAGAAGCCGTGAAGCGGAGCGGAACATGGGTATCTTTGCGGAGCGTCTCGAAGAGAAGCCCCGCCCTTCTAGGGCGCTCTTACTGGGGCGGAGTACAAGCTCCGTCTCAGTTTTCCCCCTTGCTCCCTGCCCCCTGCTCCCCTGCCTCTTTTGACAAGCCTATAGGTCAACTGTAATATCATAGAATAAATGTAAAAAGGAGGCAAATAAATCAGTGGCTACAAGACGGATGACTTTCAGGTTATACCCAAATAAGCAGATAGAGAAGTCTTTGCGGTATCACCGAAAGCTCCATAAAGACTTGTATAATGCTGCTATTTATAACAGATTCACTCAATATCAAAAGTTCAACCACAAGGTTGATTATTTTGAACAACAGAATTGTTTGCCAGAGTTCAAAGAAGTTTGGATAGAGTATAAAGAAATCAATTCACAAGCTCTACAAGCAACTTTAAAACGTGTTGATTTTGCTTTCCAACGCTGGTTTGTAGGATTGGGTAAACGCCCTAAATACAAGTCAATTCGCCATTATTCTGGTTGGACATATCCAGCTAAAACTGGTTATTCTGTAGAATCTAATGGCGAAAATGGGTATTTGAATCTGTCTAAAATTGGACGAATTCAAATGAGGGGTAAAGCTAAGTATTGGGGTAAACCAACTACTTGCACAATTGTTTACAGAAATGGTAAATGGTACGCATCAATCACAATTGATGCTTTAGACCAAGTTCTCAAGCCAGAAATTTTACCAACGGGTGCTATTGGTATAGATTTAGGATGTAAAGCAGCATTGTCAATTACTGATGGCGAAAATCATCAACAGATTGAAGCGCCAAAGTTTTTGAGGAATGCTGAACAGAAAATAAAAAAAGCGTCTAAAGAGAAGAGACGCAAACGCGCACCAAATAGAAAGAAAAAAATTAAAGCTTCTAGAAGATGGAAAAAATCCCAAGCTAAGGTTAGCAAGATAACTCGCAAGGTTGCTAATCAAAGACAGAATTGGGTGCATCAAGTTGCAGCAGAAATAGTCAGCGGTAATAGCTTCGTTGCAACTGAAAAACTAGAAGTAAAGAAGATGACCAGCAAGGCTAAAAAAGGTAAGCGCAAGAAGCAAAAATCGGGTTTGAATAAGTCAATACTTGACGTAGGTTTTGGGATGCTACGCGATACTGTCAAATACAAAGTAGAACAAATTGGTGGTGTATTTGTAGAAGTTCCAACCCTGAAGGTAAGGCCTAGCCAAACCTGTCCAAAGTGCGGTCATCAACATAAGAAAACACTTGATATTAGAGTTCACGAGTGTGGTGTTTGTGGATACCGTCAGGACAGAGATATTGCTGCTGCCGAGGTAATGCTTTACTGGGCTAAAGGCACTCTACCGGAGTCAGGAACTGGCTTCGTAGGCGCAGAGCCATCTAGCTCTACTTCATGTACTCGCAAAAAAGCGGGAAGCATGAAGCAACTAGGGGCAAAGAAGCGTCAAAAATCTACAGAAAGCTTTGCTAGAAACGAACTGAGGGACGTAGAAACCCACAGTTCAGGCGGAGCCAACTGTGGGTAGTTCATCAGCAATTTTCATGCAATAACCACAGATAGCCGTAGGGGCGCTTGCGCCTCTAGGGGTGGGCTTTCTGCTCTAATACTAGTAATGTGGTAGTGGTATATTTGAAAATATGTTAATTAAGCGAAAAAGCCGCAGTGTTGCCGCTATTCTAGCTTTTGCTGGCACGCTGACCGTTTCTGGATTACATAAGTTTTATTTAGGACAGCCGCTATGGGGTGTGTTGTATGTCTTGCTTTCCTGGACGCCTATCCCCAAGGTAGCTAGTGCGATTGAGGGAGTTTGGTACTTAGCGCTAGATGAAGAAGCTTTTGATCGGAATTTTAATCAGGGTAAGTCGCAAGTCTTGAACTCACCGCAGGTAAGCAATCAGGTAGAAACAGTGGCTAACGCCTTGCGGGAGTTAGATGCTCTGCGCCAAGATGGACTGATTACAGAGTACGAATTTGAGCAAAAACGCCGCCAGCTGCTAGACCAAATGACCTAACCTAAGCTAATCATGATGAACAACTGGCTACCTTTGAACTTGAGGTTACAAAAACTCCGTGCCAAAATCCTCAACGACCCCTACTATCGATTACAATCTGGGGAAGAAATTCAGATAGCAGCAAAACTGGGGATGCAAATTGACGCTAATCAGGCGACTGTAGATGATTGGTTACGTCTACCAGGTTTGTCAATTCACCAAGCGCGATCGCTTGTTGAACTTTCGCGTTCAGGTGTTAAATATTACTGTATAGAAGATATTGCTGCAGCTTTAGCAATGCCAGTACAGCGACTAGAACCACTGAAGCAGGTGTTAAGTTTTAATTACTATGACGAAGAATCTCTAGTCAATATTACGCATATAGTTAACCCAAATACAGCCACAGTTGAGAAGCTAGCAGAAGTTCCCTTTATAGATTTGTCTCTAGCCCAAGCAGTGGTGGAAAATCGTTTATCAGGTGGACTATACCGTAACCTAGTTGATTTCCAGCAACGGTTACAACTACCTGGCGATGCGATCGCTCAGTTAATGTATTATTTAAGGTTTTAAAAGTCAGGTACAATAGACCACCCCCGCAAGGGATGAGGGGGCTATGATGTAGGTGACACTCCTACACCAATTGCAAGCAATGTGGTGTAGGCTTCCGAGTCCTGTTAAGGATATCAGGAACTTCTTTAGTGGTACTCCATTTTTCCCACCACAGCATTTTATAGTGAGGTACGTGCCCTGCCCCACTCTTGGTCTTAAAAAAATTCCAAGTTCAAACTAGTTTCCTTGAAAATTTTACTTACAGGAGGTAGCAACGCATACACGGTTGCATTTCCCTATAAAACCCCATATTTTCAGTTTTCTTGGCGCAGCCTCTCCCTTTGGGAGAAGGTACTATGTTAGACCAGCATTTTAGGCTTTGTCGTCACTTATATATTCTAGCAAGAAGTGATTACCTATCTCAAGATATTGATAAAAACTCAACTGCCCTCTAATCTGTTTTACTTGCGGTAAAAAACAATTAGAGGGCGTCTCGTTTTTATCCCGTCATTCATCCCACACCAACTTCGGGTATGGTGTGGGGCTTCTGCCGGGTTAAGCTAAAGGATATTACAATCCAAACTGCTCACTGCTCACTGCTCACTGCTCGCTCTTTCAATCAACCCAAAGCGATCAAGAGGCCAAAAGCGAAATGTGGCGCGACCGATGATATTTTTTTTCGGTAAAAAACCCCAGTAGCGGGAGTCGTTACTATCGTTGCGATTATCTCCCATGACAAAGAATTCGCCTTCGGGGACTTTTACTGGTGGGAAGGGACTATTTGGTGGTTCAGCGATGTAGTCTTCTTGCAAGGGTTGACCGTTGATGTAAACTTTGCCATCAGCAACGTTAATGATCTCTCCAGGCTGACCAATTATGCGCTTGATAAAAGCTTGGTCTTTAGGATATCCGCGCCTTTGTAGTTCTGCCGGAGGCTGAAAAACAATAATATCACCAATTGTGGGGGGGTGAAAATGATAGGAGATTTTTTCTACTACTAGGCGATCGCCTGTATGTAAGGTTGGCACCATTGAGTCTGAGGGTATATAACGGGGTTCAGCGATAAAAGTCCGAATCAGGAAGGCCAAACACAGGGCGATCGCTATCAGAGTCAGATTTTCCTGCCAATTACGGAATATTTTCGCCGATGCAGGAGCCTCTTTCACATCACTTTCGTGAGTCGTCATAAAATTTTTCAGCCAGTTAGAAAAGTGGAACAAATACTTTGATTATTTTTACGCTAAAAGTATGCTTGTAAGCAAGCTGGGTTTTGCACCAACCCATACAAACATCAATAATAAGCGAAGCGCGAGGATAAAATTTGTCCCATCATTCAACGCTAATTGATGAGGTGGGGAGGCTGTAAGATTTATCAACGAACGGTAAAAAAAAGAATTTTATCTGGGTAAGATGAGTACAGAATTAACTTTTTTAATCACTTGATAGGTTTGACTTATTTTTTTATGCAATTGTCTTAGCTCGACTTTATCCATTTTTGAGAAAGTCGATCTCAGAGCATTCGTGAGAGGTTAAGGTCTTATTTGCTTGTCTGTTGATTAACCTTTCCCTTTGCGACCTCAACAGATAATATGATGAGTTAGCATTTCTAAGTCCTATCTCCAAATTCCTAACTCCTAACTTTTCTTGTGCTAGACCAATTTCTCGACGAATCTTCAACACCCCGCAGGCGTTTACCTAATCAACGTTGGCAAATTTCGCCGCAGCAGACAGAATTTGCTCAAAAACTGGCGCTAACGAGGAATATTTCGCCGATTGTCAGCCAATTGCTGGTAAATCGGGGTGTGGAAACGGTAGAACAAGCGCAAATATTTTTAGATCCAGAGTCTTTAGTCTTACCTTCGCCGTTGGAGGAATTTCCTGATCTGCCAATTAGTGTAGAGTTATTGGAAAATGCGATCGCCGCTGGAGAAAAAATTGCTATATGTGGTGATTATGATGCTGATGGGATGACTAGCACGGCTTTATTGTTGCGGAGTCTCCGCAGTTTAGGTGCTGATGTGAATTATGCTATTCCCAGTCGGATGCACGATGGCTATGGGATTAATCAGCGGATTGTGGAAGAATTCCATAGTGAAGGTGTCGGACTGATTCTGACTGTTGATAATGGGATCTCGGCGGTTGAACCAATAAGAAGAGCTAGAGAACTGGGTTTGAAGGTGATTATCACCGATCACCACGATATCCCACAACAATTACCAAATGCTAATGCTATCCTTAACCCCAAACTCATAGCAGAATCTTCACCTTACCGGGGTGTGGCTGGTGTTGGTGTTGCCTATATCTTGGCGGTGTGTCTGGCACAACAATTAGGGAAGACTCACGGCTTAATCCCTCCCATGTTAGCACTATTTACTTTAGGAACGATAGCAGATTTAGCTCCCTTGACTGGGGTTAACCGTCGCTGGGTAAAACGCGGTTTACAATATTTACCCAAGTCTAAATTACCAGGTGTGCAGGCACTGATTCAAGTAGCTGGGGTGCAGGTGAGGGGAGAGGGGGAGACCAACTCCCAAAATCCAAAATCGTTGAAACCGGAGGATATTGGCTTTCGGTTGGGTCCGCGAATTAATGCTATTGGTCGGATTGCTGATCCGCAGATTGTCATTGAACTGCTGACTACAGATGATATGGGAATAGCCCTCGAAAGAGCAAGGCAGTGCGAATCGATTAACCTGCAGCGTCAACAAATGTGTGAGCAAATTGAACTTGAAGCGATCGCTCATGTAGAATCATTATATGCAACATCACTACTACTTGACCGTGTATTAGTCGTTGTCCAACCCAAATGGCACCACGGCGTGATTGGTATTGTCGCCTCGCGCTTGGTGGAACGCTACGGTGTCCCGGTGTTCATTGGTACTTATGAGGATGAGGAACATATTCGCGGTTCAGCGCGGGGAATTCCTGAGTTTCATGTGTTTGCAGCTTTAGAAGCTTGTCACGATTTACTAGGTAAATTTGGCGGACACAAAGCAGCGGGGGGATTTTCTTTACCAGCGGCGAATTTACCAGAATTGCGATCGCGTTTGATTGAATTTGCTAACCAGTGTCTAGAACCCCAACACCTCAAGCCATTACTCAAGATTGATACTCAAGCTAATCTCAGTCAAATCAATCACCAACTTTACCAACAGTTAAATACTCTCCATCCTTGCGGTATCGACAATCCCGATCCAGTTTTCTGGACAGCCAATGTCCAAGTGGTTGAGCAAAAAATCGTGGGGAAGGGACACATCAAGCTCACCGTTGCTCAAACCGTCGCTGATCAACAGTATACAATTAAGGCGATCGCTTGGCGTTGGGGTGACTACTTCCCCCTACCAACCCGTGTCGATATCGCCTACAAACTGCGAGAAAATTACTTTAATGGCAATACCACTATCGAGATGGAATTAATCGGAGTCCGACTCCCAACCCAGATTCACCCATTTTTCCCCTCACCCCCTACCTCAAAAGCCACCTTTGAGTACAATGGGCGTCCCTACACTTGCGCTATGTATCATCAGGGTTCCATACCAGAATTAAGAATTAAAAATCCTGAAGGAAAAATTTTAGTTATGCAGCCAGGACAGAAAATGGGTTTATTGGGCAATAATCGTCAAGATGCTGTAGAGGTTGATATATCTCTACCACATTATGACAAAATTATTCAAGCTGCCCTGCAAGCGTTATCAGTCATGAGTCAGGAGTGAGGAGTTAAGAGTACTCCTCACTCCTAACTGTGTCAAAGGTCGCCGTTGCGAAATGCTAGGACAAAAATTACTATTGGACCGGCTATCACGATTAAGCCGACAAACAGTAGCTGAAAAATCACTTCCCAATTGATGTTGGCTAAAACGTCAAACATTTTTCCTCCTTTTGTCTCAATTGCCTGAAAAAATTCAAAAGCTGATTCTTGTAAGCCTACACTCTACCAAAGGTCAGTGTAGGTAGTTGACTAGCTTAATTGCAAAACCCGCAATTGATCATATCTGTCTATGGGGTGTAACATTTAATTTACTTAACAAAATTATAAAAAAATACATAAAAACGTAAAATATTGGGGATTGGGGATTGGGGATTGGCGATTGGGGATTGGCGATTGGCGATTGGCGATTGGCGATTGGGAGTTAGACAAATGACAAATGACAAATGACAAATGACAAATGACAAATGACCAATGACAAATGACCAATGACAAATGACAAATGACAAATGAAGGTGAAAAAATGGCAAATTGGCAATGTGTAAAGCAATGTGGCGCCTGCTGTAATCTTGAGCCAGCAGATCGACCAGACATAGAGGAGTATCTCTCACCCGCAGAACTGGAACTTTATTTCAGCATGGTAGGCGAAGGGGGATGGTGCGTTAATTTTGACCATACCACAAGAGAATGCCGCATCTACGCAAATCGTCCTCGTTTCTGTCGTGTAGAAGCACATATATTTGGCGATATGTATGGGATTGAGCCTGAAGACGTGAATGATTTCGCCATTGACTGCTGTCGTCAACAAATAGAAGGGGTGTACGGTGACAGAAGTCTGGAAATGCTACGCTTCGACAAAGCTGTGGGACTGTGAAGATTGGGGACACTTCGGCAAGCTCAGTGCATCGCTGGGGACTGGGGATTGGGAGAGCAATCTCCTAGTCAAGTATTTGCCGGACTTCCACGGACATTTATTGACAAACCGCACCAAAAACCTTGCACGCGTATGGTGCAGACCCTACGCGCTCACAGGGCTTCTCTCACCACATGTTTCAAGAAAATTTACATAAACCTTCTAGACCCACCTGTACTGTTTATGTGATGATTTGAAAAGCTTGCCTTACAAGTAAATTTGTGTTACTGACTTCTATCAAAACCAAGTTAAAATTGACTGCCGACCAGAAAATTCTGATGTCAAAACATGCCGGCATATCCCGATTTACATACAATTGGGGACTCGCCACATGGCAAGCATTGTATCAATCAGGATATCAACCCAATCACTTGATTTTGAAAAAGTTCTTTAATAATGAAGTCAAGCCATTTTTGACATGGATTAAAGAAAAAGGTATTTGTCAAAAAATCACGGAATTTGCTTTTGATAATTTAGGGAAAGCTTTTAAGAACTTCTTTTGTAAACGTGCAGAGTATCCCAAGTTTAAAAGAAAAGGCAGAAATGAGAGTTTTACAATTAATGCAGGTGGTAAACCAATAAATATCGGTGGTAAACGCATTAAATTACCAACGATTGGCTGGGTTGCAACTTATGAATCTTTACTTCACACCACAACCACAAAGGTTACTATATCTCAATCTGCGGGAGATTGGTACATTTCTTGTTCTTATGAAATAGAACCAGAAATTACCAAAAAAGAACATGATTATGTCGGGGTTGATTTAGGCATAAAAACCTTAGCTACCTTATCAACAGGAGTGATTTTTGTCAATCCGAAAGCTTTAAAAAGTGCCAGGAGAAAGTTAACAAGATTACAACGTCAACTTACAAGAAAAATTAAGGGAAGTAATCGTTACAAAAAACAAAAGTTGAGAATATCTAAACTGCATCGACGTATTACTAATATACGTATTGATGCCACTCATAAAGCAACTACATTTATCTGCAAAAACCACGCAGTTGTTGCTTTGGAGGATTTGAATACTTCGGGGATGTTGAAAAATCATAAGTTAGCCGGTGCTGTCAGCGATGCCAATTTTTATGAATTCCGTAGACAAATAGAATATAAAGTAATTAGATATGGTGGAACTGTCGTATTTGTAGATAGATTTTACCCATCTAGTAAAACTTGTGCAAATTGTGGAGAAATTCAAGAAATTAGTCTATCACAGCGGGTTTACGAGTGTAAAAAATGTCAGCATACTGAAGACAGAGATTTAAATGCATCTAAAAATCTCGAAAAATATGCACGTCAGGCTAAAGCGTGTCTGGACGTTAAGGGATAGCCGCTCCCATGCTCCCGTTGAAACGTCAAGTAATGTCTGGATTTGTCCAGCTTTTATGTAGCAGCAATCTCCTAGTTGCAATTTATGACAGAGATCTGAGAAAATGAAAAGAATATGAAAACAAACTAGAAACAATACTACTGCCTGTGAAACTTGAATCTGTACCTTTAAGCCTTTCTGGCATATCTGAGACTGTCAGCCAGTCAGAAATAAAAGACAGCACCGATAGTAACTTAACTAGTGCGATCGCTGATGGGGTTGCGCCGATAGTTGTCGAGAGTCCAAAAAAGCCAGAATCACTGGCGGTTGTTTTCGCTACGACCTTCGCGACTATTTTTTTAGCAGAAATTGGAGATAAGACTCAGCTATCTACCCTGTTAATGAGTGCGGAATCCCATGCGCCGTGGGTAGTATTTATTGGGTCTGCGGCGGCACTTGTAACCACCAGCTTATTAGGCGTATTGTTAGGTAGTTGGATAGCTGCTCGACTTAGCCCGAAAACCGTAGAAAAATCAGCAGGAGTAATGTTGTTGCTGATTTCGGTGATGTTGTTTTGGGATGTAGTGATTGGTCAATAGTCAATAGTCAGTTATCAACCTTCAAAAAAATATCATGGATTGGCATCTTTTAGGATTAAGTTTTATTACAGTTTTTTTATCAGAATTAGGTGACAAGAGTCAGTTAGCGGCGATCGCCCTTTCTGGTCGCAGTCAATCTCCGCGTGTTGTATTTTTTGGCACAGCTGCTGCCCTGCTTTTAACTAGTTTATTGGGAGCATTAGCAGGGGGTGCGGTGGCGGAATTATTACCTACACGCTTGTTAAAGGCGATCGCCGCTGTGGGATTTGCGATCCTCGCTACACGTCTGCTGTTATTCAGCGATTCCGAACAAGCACCATAACTCCACTCCACTGTTGATGAAGGCAAAAATACCCCTCCTCGCTTGCGGGGAGGGGTTCTGAGGATTTTACACTGGTTGTCGCCAACACCAGTTCAAAAGTATCCCACCGGCTACGAGTTTGACTGCTTCGAGTGCAAAATAACCACCGTGGAGTAAATTCATCGTGGCTGGAATTGTTGTCTCCCCTGCAAATAGGTTGAGATTAACTCCTGTAGCGCACATTTGCGGTGTAAAAAAATAGGTCTCCAGCAGAGCTACAGCCAGCAGCATTACAGATAAAATAATGCCATTTAGACGCCACTGAGATTGAGTTTTACTCAAAGCTAGTATGCCAGTCAATACTACAGATGCAGATAATAATTCCAGGCGATTAAAATTCCAAAAAATCACATAGCCTGCTGTAGTAAAGCTCGCTTGGGTAATCATGCCAGAAATGTACATACTAGGCATAATTACCCAGTCTAAAACTAGGCTAGCACTCAGCCAGAAGCCTAGAGTTAATAAGATAGCTCTTTGCCAAATTGACTGATTGAATTGAAGGTTAGAAATAGCATTCATAAAATAATTGCCTCTGTTGTATCTTTAGTTTCTAACCTAGGAGTTAGTTTGACAACACTTATCAATTAACTTTTACAAAACAGCGAAAAGATTAAATAATTCAGGGTTGCCAGCTTATATTAGATTAATAAATATTAATTTTTGTTTACAGTAATTTTCATGCAATAACCACAGATTCTTGTAGGGGCGCAAGGCCTTGCGCCCCAAAAGCGTGGTCTATTTACCTGAAGATGGCTGTAAATTCAGGTCAATCTCAGTTAAATTCAGGTCAATCTCAGTTAAATTCAGGTCAATCTCAGTTAAATTCAGGTCAATCTCAGTTAAATTCAGGTCAATCTCAGTTAAATTCAGGTCAATCTCAGTTAAATTCAGGTCTTAAGCAACCTAAAACGTGTGAAAATTAAGACTTACCAAGGTCTTGAGCAGCTGAAAATACCAATGTTTGCCAAATTTAACCCCAACTATCAGTATCAGCCTGGTGGTAGTCTTCCGCCGGATGCGCCAACTTATGTAGTGCGACAGGCTGATACTGAACTTTACGAAGGGTTATTAGCTCTTGAGTACTGCTATGTCCTCAACGCTAGACAGATGGGGAAGTCCAGCCTAAGAGTGCGGACAATGGAGAAGTTGCGATCTACAGGATTTGCTTGTACAGAAATTGAATTGAGCGGGATTGGTAGCCAGCAAATAACTGCTTCGCAATGGTATGGGGGGATTATTCAGGAATTGGTCAGCGGTTTTGGGTTGCAAATAAACCGGCGCAGTTGGTTAAAAGAAAGGGACGATCTTTCCCCCATCCAGTGCTTAAATGAATTTATTGAAACAGTCTTGTTGACGCAGATTCAAACAAAAATTGTCATTTTTATCGACGAAATTGATAGCGTACTGGGTTTGAAGTTTTCCACTGACGAATTTTTTTCTCTGATTCGTCATTGCTATGAAAATAGAGCTATTAAACCAGCCTATAGGCGATTGTCTTTTGCTTTGTTGGGAGTAGCTACGCCCTCAGATTTGATTCAAGACAAACACTATTCTACGCCTTTTAACATTGGTCGAGCCATTGAAATTCAAGGGTTCAATGTCAACGAGAGCCAGCCTTTGGTCAACGGATTTGTCGGCAAAGTTAGCAACCCGGAAGCCGTCTTAAAAGAAGTTTTATATTGGACTAATGGACAGCCTTTTCTTACTCAAAAACTCTGTTGGTTGATTGTCCATTTTTACCTGAATAGCACAGAAATTCATCCTCCTCAAGCAGGCGAAGAACAGGCGTGGGTTGAGGAAATTGTGCAGAGCAAAATTATTGAAAATTGGGAAGCTCAGGACGAACCTGAGCATTTAAGAACTATTCGCGATCGCCTGCTGCGTAATTCTTCAAGAAGCCAACAATTATTACAACTATCCCAGCAGATTCTCCAACAGGGAAGAATCCCCGCTCAGAACTCCTCGGAACATCTGGAATTGCGGTTGACCGGACTTGTCGCCCAATACCAAGGAAGTTTAACGTAGCGCGAAAGTCCCCACCTTCAGCGTACTCGCAAGGTGGGGATGAATAGCGGGCTGCGACGATTGCATCTATGACCAAAATCGACCGCAAGGTTGATAAGGGAATGGATGTATGAGGAGTAGCCATTCATTCATTTGGGGATTCTTGAGATTGTATATATTGCTTGATTTTTTCAATTGGTGCGCCGCCAGTAGAAGAGACATAATATGAACTAGACCAAAAAACAGGTTGACGATAAAAATTAGATAGATGTTCTGAGAATTCTTTCTGAATAATTCTGCTTGATGCTGATTTTAGACTACCTACAAGAACGGATAAGTTGTTATCTGGGTGGAAATCAACTAGCAAATGAACATGATCCACTTCGCCTGAAAACTCGATTAGTCTGCACTTGGTTTTTCTACAGACATTTGCAAATATTTCTGGCAACCGTTCCAACATTGAAGCGGTTATTGTTTTGCGTCTGTACTTGGTTACAAACACAAAATGTTGGCGAATAGAGAAAACAGAATGAGAGCCTTTTCTGGGAAGAACTTGACCAAAGAGGCGGAGGGGCAGGGAGCAGGGAGCAGGGGGAGCAATCCCTGTCCCGTTCGCGGAGCGTCTCGCAGAGAAGCCGTGAAGCGGAGCGGAACATGGGTATCTTCGCGGAGCGTCTCGAAGAGAAGCCCCGCCCTTCTAGGGCGCTCTTACTGGGGCGGAGTACAAGCTCCGTCTCAGTTTTCCCCCTTGCTCCCTGCCCCCTGCTCCCCTGCCTCTTTTGACAAGCCTATAGGTCAACTGTAATATCATAGAATAAATGTAAAAAGGAGGCAAATAAATCAGTGGCTACAAGACGGATGACTTTCAGGTTATACCCAAATAAGCAGATAGAGAAGTCTTTGCGGTATCACCGAAAGCTCCATAAAGACTTGTATAATGCTGCTATTTATAACAGATTCACTCAATATCAAAAGTTCAACCACAAGGTTGATTATTTTGAACAACAGAATTGTTTGCCAGAGTTCAAAGAAGTTTGGATAGAGTATAAAGAAATCAATTCACAAGCTCTACAAGCAACTTTAAAACGTGTTGATTTTGCTTTCCAACGCTGGTTTGTAGGATTGGGTAAACGCCCTAAATACAAGTCAATTCGCCATTATTCTGGTTGGACATATCCAGCTAAAACTGGTTATTCTGTAGAATCTAATGGCGAAAATGGGTATTTGAATCTGTCTAAAATTGGACGAATTCAAATGAGGGGTAAAGCTAAGTATTGGGGTAAACCAACTACTTGCACAATTGTTTACAGAAATGGTAAATGGTACGCATCAATCACAATTGATGCTTTAGACCAAGTTCTCAAGCCAGAAATTTTACCAACGGGTGCTATTGGTATAGATTTAGGATGTAAAGCAGCATTGTCAATTACTGATGGCGAAAATCATCAACAGATTGAAGCGCCAAAGTTTTTGAGGAATGCTGAACAGAAAATAAAAAAAGCGTCTAAAGAGAAGAGACGCAAACGCGCACCAAATAGAAAGAAAAAAATTAAAGCTTCTAGAAGATGGAAAAAATCCCAAGCTAAGGTTAGCAAGATAACTCGCAAGGTTGCTAATCAAAGACAGAATTGGGTGCATCAAGTTGCAGCAGAAATAGTCAGCGGTAATAGCTTCGTTGCAACTGAAAAACTAGAAGTAAAGAAGATGACCAGCAAGGCTAAAAAAGGTAAGCGCAAGAAGCAAAAATCGGGTTTGAATAAGTCAATACTTGACGTAGGTTTTGGGATGCTACGCGATACTGTCAAATACAAAGTAGAACAAATTGGTGGTGTATTTGTAGAAGTTCCAACCCTGAAGGTAAGGCCTAGCCAAACCTGTCCAAAGTGCGGTCATCAACATAAGAAAACACTTGATATTAGAGTTCACGAGTGTGGTGTTTGTGGATACCGTCAGGACAGAGATATTGCTGCTGCCGAGGTAATGCTTTACTGGGCTAAAGGCACTCTACCGGAGTCAGGAACTGGCTTCGTAGGCGCAGAGCCATCTAGCTCTACTTCATGTACTCGCAAAAAAGCGGGAAGCATGAAGCAACTAGGGGCAAAGAAGCGTCAAAAATCTACAGAAAGCTTTGCTAGAAACGAACTGAGGGACGTAGAAACCCACAGTTCAGGCGGAGCCAACTGTGGGTAGTTCATCAGTCAAGAACCCAATCTACGCTAGAGTCTTCAATTTGGATTGGATAAATCAAAACTTAGCAGAACAAGTTGCAAATTCCAAGATAGTTTCTACCAAATCTACCCTGATGTTTACAGGGATAGGAGGTTCTCAAGACGATACCTCTAAGATTATACAGCAAGACTGGGAACAGATGCGTCACTATTGCCAACAATTTGGCGGAAAATTTCTCAAGTCTTTCGACGATGGATTATTATTTTCCTTTGAGAGTGCTAAAACTGCAGTTAACAGTGCGATAGAGATACAAAAAAACCTAGCGATCGCTGCCACTAATTTGCCACAATCAGATAGACTGGTGCATAAAATTGGCATTCACCTGGGAGAGGTATCTATCAGAGACGATGATGTTTTAGTCCAAGGGGTAAACTTGGTGGTACAAGTCCACACAAAGGCTGAACCCGGAGGAATTTGCTTAACTCAAACCGTCTACGAGCAAGTTAAACATCACTTACAGGTAAATGCTCTTAATTTGGGGCAGCACAGCTTCAAAGATATTTCAGAAGCTGTCTATTTATACCACATTAGCTCCTATCGTTTTGTGTCTATCAAAAATACTGTCAACTCCGTTAATTTCCCTTCTTACCCAAGTGGCGCAGTTCCCCTCGATTCGCCTTTTTATATAGAACGATCTGCGGTGGAAACACAAATTAGAGAAGAAATCAAAAAACCAGGTGCTTTAGTCCGGATTAAAGCACCGAGAGAAATGGGTAAAACTTCTTTACTATTAAGAACCTTAGATTATGCCTCGCGCCAAGGCTACCACACTGTAAGTTTAAATCTAGAGCAAATTGACGATGTAATTTTGAACGATTTGCAGCGATTTTTGCGCTGGCTGTGTGCCAATGTTACCTATCAACTTAAGTTAGAAGTTAAGTTAGATGATTATTGGGATGAAGAGATCGGCAGCAAAATTAGTTGTTCCCTCTATTTTCGCAACCATATATTAAAGCAAATTGATGCTCCTGTGCTATTATCACTAGATGAAGTCCAATGTATTTTTGAGCATCCTTTGGTAGCGAAAGATGTCTTACCTTTGTTTCGTTCGTGGTATGAGGACGCTAAGAGAGAACCAATCTGGCAAAAGTTACGGCTGATTATAGTTCACTCAACAGAAATTTATGTACCTCTGCAGTTAAAGCAATCTCCATTTAATGTCGGGCTACCCATAGAGTTAAATAATTTCAATCTAGAGCAGGTACAGCAGTTAGCTCAACGCTATGGACTCAACTGGACTGATGGACAGGAAGCTACACAACTGATGACTCTGGTAGAAGGACATCCAGCATTGGTACATATGGCTATTTATCATCTCAGTCGGGGCGAAATTACCTTTGCTCAATTCCTCGATACAGCAGCTACATCAAGCGGAATTTATTCTTCTCATTTGCAGCGTTATCAAGTAATATTGCAAGAACAACCTGAATTAGCAAAAGCATTAGATACCGTCATCAATGCTCCAGAACCGATATCATTAGATTCGCTGATGACGTATAAACTCAGCCGTATGGGGCTGATTAAACAGTTAAGACATAAAGTGATACCAACCTGTGAATTATATCGGCAGTATTTTAGAGCTTTGTAGGGGCGCAAGGCCTTGCGCCCCTAGGGACAATCATCCTTCCTCACATAGCCGATAAAATGGGTGTTACCCCTCATAGGACGGAAAAATTAGGGTTTTTGGCGTTGTTTGATGATTTGTCGGGGCGCAAGGCCTTGCGCCCCTAGGGACAATCATCCTTCCTCACATAGCCGATAAAATGGGTGTTACCCCTCATAGGACGGAAAAATTAGGGTTTTTGGCGTTGTTTGATGATTTGTCGGGGCGCAAGGCCTTGCGCCCCTAGGGACAATGATCCTCAAACGCTAGTCTTCTGGAGTTTCCTGAGAGAACTTTTTATGGATAGTTCTAGCTTGTTGTCCATCAGCAGCAGCTGCGGTGATGAGATATTCAATTAAGCTTTGGGAAAATGGAACACGCAAATGGAAAGTACCATCTGGCTTCAGTTTGATGGACTGACCGGCAATGGTGACGTTTGCATCTGGGGTAGTTGCTCCGTGGATAATTAGCTCTGCATCAGCCACAAACCAGAAATCTGTGTGGGGACGGCTAAAAACGCGAACAGTCGCTGAACGGGCGATTAAAACCCAGTGTTCCTCATCAGTGAGGTAGCCAATTTCGGCTATGTAGTCGCGATCGCTTGTGGGAATGGCGACAAACCGATCTTGTGTGATTTCCTCGACTTCATACTGTTGTACCAGATGGGGACTCTGATAGCTGAGATCAATATCTGTGATATCATACAGCCTCAATGCCAATTGGGATATTTGAGCATTCCGCAAGGCTGCTTTTTCAGTGTCGGCAATTTCCCACGATGCATAAGCCCATTTGGGAGTGCGGGGTGTGAGAATAATACTGCTTTGAGCATTAGCATCTAGTGTATCAGCAGTTTCTTCCTCTAGGTGGGCATTGCTGAAAACTCGAACAGTAGCCGAACGGGCGATGGTCAGCCACTGTTCGTCATCAGTGACGTAGCCAATTTCGGCTATGTAGTCGCGATCGCTTGTGGGAATGGCGACAAACCGATCTTGTGTTGTTTCCTCAACTTCATACTCCTCGACAAGGTGGGGACTCTGATAGCTGAGATCAATTTCGTTTACATCATACAGACGCAGTGTTAATTGATATATATCTGCATTCTGCAATGCTTCCTTCTGAATCTCAGAAATTTCCCACGATGCATAAGCCCATTTGGGAGTGTGGGGTCTGAGGATAATACTTGCATTTGGGTAATCAGCCGTTTCGTGGCTAACTACTGGTGCATTGTCACCCTGGTTATGAGTTTGTACTTCCGATTCCAGAGATTCCTGAATACCATCAATGTTCGCCCAGGCTGCAATCCCTACACCTGCTGCTAAGGCTGCACCGCCTGCTATAGTTACTGGGTTGATACCCCTATCATCTTCTGTTGTCTCTTCTGGCTGATTAGAGGGGATTTCGGTGATATCTTCCTCCGTAAAATTGCCAGTTGATTCAGCTTCATCTGCTACTGCATTTAATTCTACATCTGGTACTTCTGGCAATTCAGGAATTATGGTAGCTTCAACTGTGGGTAATTCTACATCTGATGTTACCTCTGGCAATTCGGGAATTGTGGTAGCTTCAACTGTGGGTAATTCCACATCTGCTGTCACTTCTGGCAATTCGGGAATTGTGGTAGCTTCAACTGTGGGTAATTCCACATCTGCTGTCACTTCTGGCAATTCGGGAATTGTGGTAGCTTCAACTGTAGGCAATTCCACATCTGCTGTCAGTTCTGGCAATTCAGGAATTGTGGTAGCTTCAACTGTGGGTAATTCCACATCTGCTGTCACTTCTGGCAATTCAGGAATTTCAGTAGCTTCAACTGTGGGTAATTCCACATCTGCTGTCACTTCTGGCAATTCGGGAATTGTGGTAGCTTCAACTGTGGGTAATTCCACATCTGCTGTCAGTTCTGGCAATTGAGCCAATGTATTGACTTCTTCGCCATTTTGTGAATCCGTTCCTTTGCCGGAGATGCTAGACCAGATGACCGTTCCGGCGCCTGCGGCTAAGGCTGCACCTGCGGCTAAGGTTGCTCCTCCAGTTGAGGTGATATTTTCTAGCCAGTTGGATTCTGTCTGCGGTTGTTCTGGGTTCTCTACCGTGGGTAATTCCACATCTGCTGTCACTTCTGGCAATTCGGGAATTGTGGTAGCTTCAACTGTGGGTAATTCCACGTCTGCTGTCACCTCTGGCAATTCGGGAATTGTGGTAGCTTCAACTGTGGGTAATTCCACATCTGGGGTGACATCTGGCAATTCGGGAATTTCAGTAGCTTCAACTGTGGGTAATTCCACATCTGCTGTCACCTCTGGCAATTCGGGAATTGTGGTAGCTTCAACTGTGGGTAATTCCACATCTGCTGTCACCTCTGGCAATTCGGGAATTGTGGTAGCTTCAACTGTAGGTAATTCCACATCTGCTGTCACCTCTGGCAATTCAGGAATTGTGGTAGCTTCAACTGTGGGTAATTCCACATCTGCTGTCACCTCTGGCAATTGAGCCGATGTATTGACTTCTTCGCCATTTTGTGAGTCCGTTCCTTTGCCGGAGATGCTAGACCAGATGACCGTTCCGGCGCCTGCGGCTAAGGCTGCACCTGCGGCTAAGGTTGCTCCTCCAGTTGAGGTGATATTCTCTAGCCAGTTGGATTGTGTCTGCGGTTGTTCTGGGTTCTCTACCGTGGGTAATTCCACATCTGGGGTGACATCTGGCAATTCGGGAATTGTGGTAGCTTCAACTGTGGGTAATTCCACATCTGCTGTCACTTCTGGCAATTCGGGAATTGTGGTAGCTTCAACTGTGGGTAATTCCACATCTGCTGTCACTTCTGGCAATTCGGGAATTGTGGTAGCTTCAACTGTGGGTAATTCCACATCTGCTGTCAGTTCTGGCAATTCGGGAATTGTGGTAGCTTCGGCTGTAGGCAATTCTACATCTGCTGTCACTTCTGGCAATTCAGGAATTGTGGTAGCTTCAACTGTGGGTAATTCCACATCTGCTGTCACTTCTGGCAATTGAATCGATGTATTGACTTCTTCGCCATTTTGTGAATCCGTTCCTTTGCCGGAGATGCTAGACCAGATGACCGTTCCGGCGCCTGCGGCTAAGGCTGCACCTGCGGCTAAGGTTGCTCCTCCAGTTGAGGTGATATTCTCTAGCCAGTTGGATTCTGTCTGCGGTTGTTCTGGGTTCTCTACCGTGGGTGATTCCACATCTGCTGTCACCTCTGGCAATTCAGGAATTGTGGTAGCTTCAACTGTAGGCAATTCTACATCTGATGTTACCTCTGGCAATTCAGGAATTTCAGTAGCTTCAACTGTAGGCAATTCTACATCTGCTGTCACTTCTGGCAATTCAGGAATTGCAGTGGCTTCAACTGTAGGCAATTCTACATCTGATGTTACCTCTGGCAATTCAGGAATTGTGGTAGCTTCAACTGTGGGTAATTCCACATCTGGGGTGACATCTGACAGTTGCGGATAGGAAGTATTGACAACCGCCGCCGGTGCTTCTATATCCCAAGCATTTTCGGCTGATTCAGGAGGATTTACTGCAACTGAATCCCTAATAGCTGTATCATTAGCTGGTTCAGACTCTGCTCCTGTACCGGAAACCGTAGACCAAATTGCTGCTCCGGCTAGGGCTGCACCACCCGCTACAGCTGCACCTGTTGAGGTAATGTTGGATGGGGTTGAGGCTGTACTTTCAATTTGCGCCTCATGGGATGTTGCTTCAGTAATGGGGGAAGCAATGCTGGTATCTGGCGGTGCGATTGAATTAGCTTCGGCTGGGGGGGAGGGATTGGGAGTTGATTCTGGCTCGTTATCTGTTGGTTCAGTAGAGCCTCTTCCTCGGAACCACCATAATAATCCAGCAATCAGCGCTATGGGCAATAATAGCCACCACAACCATGTTTCGGCTGGGTTACTGGGATTGTTGTTTGCTGGTTGTTCGCTAGAAGCTGGGGTCGCAGCCGTTGTCGCCTCAGTTGTGGGTGTGGCGATCGCAGCGGTTGTCGCCTCAGTTGTGGGTGTGGCGATCGCAGCCGTTGTCGCCTCAGTTGTCGGTGTAGCGATCGCAGCCGTTGTCGCCTCAGTTGTCGGTGTGGCGATCGTAGCCGTTGTCGCCTCAGTTGTGGGTGTGGCGATCGTAGTGACGGCTAATAGTTGTGATCCCGTGTTGGCGATCGCCGTTGCTTCAGCGACCCTAGCTGATTCTATTGCTTGCTTTCCTGGTTGTGCGATCGCGAAGCCGATAAAACCTGCTGTACCTTTACTAGGATTTTTCTTGTAAGCGTAAACTAAAGGTTGGGAGAAAGGATATCTGGGATTGTTTGCCAGAGTTTGATGTAACTGGACTACTCGCACACCTGGTAACTTCGACACCTGATTAGCTACCGCATAACTAATACCGTCTTTACCTAGCTGTTTGACGATTTCTGTGGTATTATCCTCAGCTATTTGGGTAGCATTAGCGCCTGTGGCAAAGTCAGCAGTCTTGAAGACTGGGTAGTTACGAAAAGTATTGCGCGTTTCACTGGTTGCTGGGCGATCAATCAGCCGAATCTGCTGATCTGGACCTCCCACTTGCGACCAATTGGTAATTTCTCCCCGGAAAATCTTGGCGAATTGTCTAGTAGTCAAGCTTCCCTGGAATGGATTGTCTGCACCAACGATGATCGCGATCTTTTCTCGGCGCAAACGCACTAGTTCCAGTCCTCGTGCTTTTTCTTCTTTGGTCAAGCCACGACCAATCGCCGCTATATCGATTTTCCCGTCTTGCAAAGCTTGCAGTGCTGCATCAGTCCCGTTAGTTGCTACTTCTACCTTTGTCCCAGAGAACTGCTTCTCAAAGCTTTCCTTGAGGTTTTGGTTGATTGTTGCCAAGCTACTGGAACCATCGATCCGTATTATAGTCCCATTCTCTACTGTTTGTGGTAGAGGGAACGAGGTAGCCGTCGGTGATTGTGCCCACACAGATGTTGACACAAACATATGTCCTGCCGTAGGTATAGTAGCTAAGGCCAGCAATAATGCCAGACTGACTATCGAACTATCTTTTTTTTGTTGTTGCCACATATGCCCCTTCTTCTAGCTAAAGGAAACAGAAAGCCGGCCAGTCCTCAAAGTCATCTTTTTAGGGAGGAGACGGGCTAATTATACATCTCTGTTATGTTTTTTCTAAGTTATGGTGGATACTTATGTAAATATATACTCCGTTTTACTCTATCTTGTTTGGAAACAATATTCATCGACTGTTTATTTTTTTTAAAAGTATTTCCAATAAGCTTTTCAACCTATAACCAGAGACTCTCTTGCTTGCCGAGTTTAAAGGAACACCAAAAAATCAACCAACTAAAAGTTTTTGACTTTTGACTGTTGACAGTTAGCACTCAACAGTCAAAAGTTGCGATTGAATATTTTTTTATTTCCAACTCCCTAACCAATAAACTTTCGGCGGGGATTCTCGACTGAGTTTCAACTATCTGCTATTTTATTGTTTCATATTTTATACCATAATTAACAGAGTTTATTTACTGATAATTATCCTATATAGGTAAAGATGCTGTTGCACAAGAGATCAAACTCCTGATCCTCTGTGCGTCTGGGCGTGAGACAAATAGACATCTGGGGAAATGAGGTAAGGGCGCAAGGCCTTGCGCCCCTACCAAGACCTTCTATTAAAGCATAATTAATTTCCCCAGATGTCTAATCAGCCCACAAATATGCAACGCCGGAAAGATTTATTGCCTTTTACCTTCTGCCTCTTGCCTTGAAGCCGCATTCAAATAACAATGACAATCTGGCTTATCAATTAGGGACTCAACGAGGGAATTCAAAGCAGTAGTAGCTAATAAACCACCACCCAATGTCCCAGAAATTGTGATAAAATGTATACTTTGTTGCATCAATAATCTTTTGGCTGCGGGTGCATGACTAAAGCCAATGGGCATAGCAATAACTAGGGCGGGTTGAATTTTTTGCTGCTTGATGGCTTTGCAAGCTTCTAATAACACGGAAGGAGCATAACCAATGACCAAAATACAATCTTTTGTCACAAATTGTAATTTTGCTCGCCATTTATCATCCGACCAAAAGGCAAATTCTGCTTCTGTGGCGGTGGTGATGTGGGGATTGTCAATCAGGGTGGCGATTTGACAACCCAAATGGGCTAATCTAGTTTGATCTAGGGCAGCAGCGACCGTGGGAATATCGACAACAATTTGACAGCCTGATTTGAGGGCTTGACGACTAGCGGCGATCGCGTCTTTGCTCAACTTGATAAAGGATACCAAACTTACATCACCACAAGCTAAAATCAACTGAGAAATTAGGTGCTGTTCAATTTCCGAACGCTCAGACAAGTCAGGTAGTAAACGTTGCAAAGATTCACCAAAGGCTTCTGGGTGAGTATGCACTACCGCATCTAACCCACTCCACAATGCTTCGAGTCCGCCAATTTCGGCTTGGGTTTCGACTTCGAGTAACTTGAGTTGCGCCAATACTTCAGCTTGGAGATTTTGACAATGTTGATCCCGTCCTAATAACCCTTCCAGCGCCGATGCTGTTTGACGCAGTTGGGAAATTTGCTGCATTACAGCCCGATATTGCTGCTGTAGTTGCGTCATCAGATTTTTATTCGTATCTGCGTCTGGTTCCAACTCCAAGATGTGGCGGATGTGGTTGAGTTGAAATCCTTGCTGTTTGAGTGCGACAATCCGTTGCAACCTGATGACATCCTTCTCAGTATACAGACGATAATTGCTAGGCGATCGCACTGGTTGCGGCAATAATCCTAATTGATGATAATGTCGCACCATCCGGGGAGTGATACCACCTCCCACAGCAGCCGTGAATTCTTTAATAGTCAGATGCTGAGTTTTCATAATGATTTTGAAGATTATACCTTGGTAGGGGCACGGCAATGTTCATTGGTTTTTGCTATACCAAAGGCGGTGACAACCCTTGCTAAAAAATCAATTACTAAGTTTCTTAATGCTGTAGAACTCCATCACTTGAGAAAAAAGCATTCACTGAATCAGCAATGAATGTTGCACACTTGTCACAGACCAGCAGTTTTTTTAAGGTGTAACGTTCGCTGGATGTATAGGGGTAATCTCACCAGAGTATCGAGTAAAGTCCCCAGTATTAAAAGTCAGGATATGAGTTAGCCCATGAACACGCATTACTGCAACAAGACGGGCATCGTGGACATTTACACCCATTACCCTGTACTGTAAAACAATTCGTCTCCATTCAGGATAAATCTCTGGCACATCGGGCAGTACCGGAAAGAATGTTTCTAACCGTTGTAGCTCTGCTTCTGCTTGGGCTATAGTTAAGCCTAACCCATTTCTCTCTACTGGACGGGTAGCACTTCGCCAGAACTCAACTAAGTTTTGGGATGTGATAAAAAGCTCAATTCCTGCACCTGCTAAAATAGAGATTGCATTTACAGTATCTCCATACATGGGGTGATGTGGCTCAACACTTCTCAGTAACAAATTGGTATCTACAAGGTAAGCCACTAAATCTCTTCATCCTCTTCATATATTCCTGCCCGACTTACAGCATAGTCGTCAAGTAATGGAGTATCTCTTGTGTGACTAGAAGCCCATTCTCGAAATGCCTTCACCCATTCATCTGGGGTAGCGGTTTCATAAAATGGACGTTCAACTTTAGACTTCACCAACTGCAATAACATGGCATCAAGATGAGGTTTCACTGTTTCCTCTGACAAATTTGTCATCTGAGCTAACCTTTGAGCAATTTGCTGTAGTTCCTGAGTGTGCGCTGCCTTAATTTCATGAAGCAGTTGAGGTTCGCTATTTTTACCTATGGGTGTGCTGGTGTTCATAGGAATTGAAGAAATGAGGTTTGACAATTAATTTTACTATAGTGATACGTCGGGGTTTAATTTACAGCGTTTTTCAGGTAAATAGACCAGGCGTCCGGGGCGCAAGGCCTTGCGCCCCTACTCTTGACATTAACATTAATGTCAAGGTTTAGGGTGAGAGAGTCCCCCACCTTCAAACTCTCATGCTCTACCCCCAACGTATCACCCAATTCACCAAAGAACATAGCGATGTTTTCGCCGCCCTCCTCTGTGGGCTATTATTATTTCTCGGATGGTTCGCTTTACATCTTGGCGCTTTGGGATGGGCGTTACTGCTGATGAGCGCGGCTTATGTTATCGGCGGTTACGAAAGTGCGAAGGAGGGTCTGACGACTCTGTTTGAGGAAAAGGAACTGGATGTAGATTTGTTAATGATTGTAGCAGCACTGGGGGCGGCGACTCTGGGCTTATGGCGTCGAGAATATAATTTAATTATTGATGGAGCAATTTTGATTCTCATCTTTGCGATTAGTGGCGCATTGGAAGGTTACGCGATGCGGCACACTGAAAGGAGTATTCGCAGTTTGATGAGTCTTACCCCAGATACTGCCACGGTGCTGCGTCAGGGTGGAGAAGAGGTAATTCCCATTCAGCAGCTAGAGGTGGGGGATGAAATTGTCGTTAAGCCTGGGGAGTTGATTCCCACTGACGCCGTGATTATATCAGGTTTTAGTACCATTAATCAAGCGGCGATTACTGGGGAATCTTTACCTGTGGAGAAGACGGTGGGGGCGGAAGTATTTGCTGGCACACTTAATGGCTATGGCGCACTGAAGCTTCAGGTACATAAACCAGCGGCTAGCAGTTTGATTCAGCGGGTGATTCGCTTGGTGGAAGAGGCTCAGACAGAAGCGCCGCCTTCTCAAGAGTTTATCGAGAAATTTGAACGTGGTTATGCACGGGTAATTGTTGTCACTGGGATATTGCTGGCAATTTTACCACCATTTCTTTGGGGTTGGGATTGGGAAGTGACGATTTATCGGGCGTTGACTTTTTTGGTGGTGGCTTCTCCTTGTGCGTTGATGGCGGCGATTATGCCTACACTACTGTCGGGAATTGCTAATGGTGCTGGACAGGGGATTTTGTTTAAGAATGGTGCCCAATTGGAGAAGATGGGCAAAGTGCGGGCGATCGCCTTTGATAAAACGGGTACGCTGACTACAGGAAATCTCCAGGTTTCTCAGGTAATAGGTCATGGTGAATACTCGCAATTTGATGTATTAAAAGCCGCAGCATCTTTGGAGGTAAATTCTGAGCATCCCATCGGTAAGGCAATTGTCGAGGCGGCTACTGATTTAGATTGGCTACGTGCATCTGAGGTACAGGCAATACCTGGGCAAGGAATTGTGGGGATTGCGGAAAACCAGAAGTTAATTGTGGGGAATGCAGCTTTTGTTCAGGGATATGTGCAGCTACCCGCAGAATTGGGGGAATTGGCGCAATCCTTGGAGATGCAGGGGAAGACTGTGGTTTGGGTAGCGAAGGAGGGGTTATGTGTGATGGGTGTGATAGGGATTGCAGATATGGTGCGGGGGGAGGCGGCTGCAACAATTAAACGGTTGCGAAAGCTGGGCGTTGAGGAAATTGTGATGATTACAGGGGATAATCAGCGGACTGCTTACAGTGTCGCCGAGGCGGTGGGGATTAAGCAGGTGTATGCTGAATTATTGCCGGAAGATAAGCTGGGTGTGATTCGGAGTTTACAGCAAAAGTATCACACAGTGGCAATGGTGGGGGATGGGATTAATGATGCACCAGCCTTGGCGCAGGCTTCTGTGGGGATTGCAATGGGTGTAGCGGGTAGCGATGTGGCATTAGAAACCGCTGATATTGTGCTGATGGCTGATAAACTGGAGAAGATTGCCGTGGCGATGCATTTAGGTAGGCGATCGCATGGCATTGTCAAGCAGAATATAGTTGTCGCCTTGGGCTTTATTGTCTTGTTGCTGTGTGGCAATTTTTTGGGGAATATTAATTTACCCCTGGGTGTAATTGGACATGAAGGTTCCACTGTGTTGGTGACTCTTAGTGGGTTAAGATTGCTGAAGTAGGAAGCCAGGTAGCCGTAGGGTGCGTCAGTAGGGGCGCAAGGCCTTGCGCCCCTACCTCAAAATCAAGCCAGAAATTATTTGCACTGACGCACCTTAATGTGAATAATTTAACCTGAGTTCGATATATGTAGGACTTACGCATTGACAAAAAACACAAAATATGGGCTGCAAAAAACCGGAGATCTCGTAGGGGTTTAGCATTGCTAAACCCCGAAAACGCAGGTCTGTGTGCGAAGTGCTGCAGTCTTTGCATTAGCCGACAACTACAAAGATGACCCCGACACCAAAACCTGGCTCCAACACCTCGCTACCCAGGATAATCATGCCAGTGTGCGAAGTGCTGTAGTCTTTGCATTAGCCAATAATTTCAAAGATGACCCCGACACCAAAACCTGGCTCCAACACCGCGCCACGGCTGATGATCACTGGCGTGTGCGACGTACAGCGGTGGAAGCATTAGGCAAATATTTCCAATATCAGCCGGAGTTGTTTGATATCTACTATAACTGTGCTGTCAATGACCCCTTTCAGCGTCAAAAAAAATGGGAAACAAACCCTCGCCGTGTTGCGCTAGAGATAATTATCAAGCAATTTCCGCAGCATCCCCAAACTTTACCACTGCTGCGCGATAAAGCAGAAAATGACCCAGATGAGGTAGTGCGGGAGTATGCACAGAAAAAGTTGAGGGAGTGGGAGAATAAATAGATGGGGAGACTTGTACTGAGCCTTGTCGAAGTATGGGGAGTGAGAATGTAACTTGAGGTTATGCCTAAGAAAATTAGAGAATTGAAAAGCTTATTGCTGCAAGCAGGGTTCATCTCAATACTGCTCGGTTAAGGAAAATCGTAGGTTGGGTTGAGGCTCTGCGAAACCCAACAAAGCCCCCCAAATGTTGGGTTTCGTTCCTCAACCCAACCTACGCTCTTTAAGGTTTTTGGGCTTAACTATATCAGGCTACATTTCTACATTTCTGGAACAATTAAAGACAATAGAAGCAGAACCAGAGGAAACACAAGAATGAAATATACAATTGTCATTCAATGGTCAGATGAAGACGAATGTTATGTTGTTTTGTTACCTGAATTTACAGATGTTATGCAGCCTTGTACCCACGGCGACACTTACGAAGAGGCGCTGAAAAATGCACAGGAAGTCCTAGAAATGTTAATTGAAACAGCTTTGGAAAATGGCGAACCTTTACCTGAGCCAAAAACATTAGGACAATCTTTAGTTATCATCCGACAAGAAGACGGAAAACTTATCATAGAACCCTACAAGAAAAAATCCCTCCTGGAAGTCTTCGCCAACCTTGATGATATCGACGAAGGGCTGTTGAACCCCAATTAAAAAGCCGGGTGACTTTCTAGCCAATAAATTTCCGCAACCGCAGTAGGGGCGCAAGGCCTTGCGCCCTTCACGCCTTGCGCTGCATAAAACTATGAGGGTAGATCTATGGTGTAAATGCACTGGTTGTCTCAATTTATGGGATGATTTGTCTCACGCAAAGGCGCAGAGGCGCAAAGAAGAGAGTAAGAGTTAACTATTCCCCAATTATAAAATGTGTCCACGCGGTGTTATAACTAGTCGCTCAAATTCAGGGAAGGAAAGAACTACTCCTCAGTTGTGGTTGCTGTTGGTGGGTGTGAATCAATATCAAGATATTCAACTCCCTTCTTTACGTTATTCGGCTGTTGATTGTCAGGTTTTGGCTGCTGCTTTAATGGGTGCGACTGGGGAACAGTTTCCGTTAAAGGAGGTGAAAATATATCATGATTTTGCTGATGAAAAACCTCTGTTAGCTACTGTGCGTGCTAGTTTACAACAAATCGCTGCTGATGCTCGACCAATTGATACTGTTTTATTTTATTTTTCTGGTCATGGGATGCTGCAGTCAAGTACGCAGCAGGCTTTTTTGTGTTTGCAGGATACGCAAAAGGATAATTTGGAAATAACTGGTTTGGCTGTTAAGGATTTGTTGGAACTTTTGGGTAAATGTGGGGCACAAAATCAGGTTGTTTGGTTGGATGCTTGTCATAGTGGGGGAATGTCTCTGCGGGGTGCATCTGAATTGAATTTGACGCCGCAGTTGGTGGAGGTTTTACAACGGGGTGCGGGGAAAGGTAAGGGTTTTTATGCTTTGCTTTCTTGTGATATTAATCAGCAATCTTGGGAGTTTCCAGAATTGGGTCACGGGGTGTTTACTTATTATTTGATGCGGGGTTTGCAAGGGGAGGCTGCTGATGCTGAAGGGGTTATTTTTGCTGATGGTCTTTATCGCTATGTCTATCACCAAACTCTACAATATATAGATAAGACTAATCAACAGTTACGTCTGATTAATCAGCAGAAGCGTGGTAAAGGTGATTCGCAACTTTTTAGTGAGTATCCGCTCCAAACTCCGAAGCGGATTGTGGAAGGTGTTGGTGAGTTAATTTTGGGGTCGATTCCGGTTGTGGCTAATTCTCGTTCTCCGAGAATTGCTTTGGTGATTGAGGGTCTGGGTGGTGGTCAGGTAAGTCTGGATTTTAGTAAGGTTTTGGTTGGTGCTGGGGCTTTTGAGTTGGAGTATTTACCGCGTCCGGGAAGAAGTACTGCTGAAGATATTCGTCAAGCAATTCAAGATTGTTTGGCTGTACCAATTAAACAGCAATTTCTGGGTGAGGAATCTGCAACGGTTTTGTTATATCTACGCGGACGGTTGGAGGAAACTCCGACTGGGGAAGCGGCTTTATTAATATCAGATGATATCTGGTTGAGTCGTTCTTGGTTAAGACAACAATTGCGTCGTTCTCAAGTTACTCAACAAATTATTATTTTTGATTGTCCGATTTTTGATTCTACGGTTTCTTCTCTCAAGGATTGGGTGGAAGATTTGCAGCTTGATTCTCAAAAGGGTCTGTGTATTATTGCTGCTACTTCGCCAAAAGATAATCGGGATTTTTTTACTCAGGCGCTGATTGATACTTTAAATGGTGCTTCTGTTTCTGCTGGTTTATCTGTCGCTGGTTGGATTACTCAATTACAAGTTCAATTGGCGGGAATTTTTCATGTCCACTTTTGGTTGTCTGGTACTCAAGGTGTGATTGAAATTATGCCGGCGATTTCTGGCGCAAATATTCATAAAAAAGCTGCGGGGTTTGATTTAAGGATTTGTCCTTACCCTGGTTTACGTTCTTTTGGTGAAGCTGATGCTCAATATTTCTATGGGAGAGAATCTTTAACTCAGCAATTAATTAGCCAAGTGGCGCATCAATCATTTTTGGCTTTAGTCGGTGCTTCTGGTAGTGGTAAGTCTTCGGTGGTCAAAGCAGGTTTAATTGCTCAATTGCGTCCTGGTAAACTATTACCTGGTAGTGAGTCTTGGTTAATTAAAAGTCTGCGTCCTGGTGGGCGTCCAATTGATGAGTTGGTGCGGTGTTTGGGGGAGGGAGTGAGGGGTGATGATTCTTCTCTGGTCTTTGAGGCTATGCTTTACCAGGGGGTTGAAGGTTTTGTCTACTGGTTGCGGAGTCGGACTGAACCGATGGTGGTTTTGGTGGTTGACCAGTTTGAGGAGTTATTCACTCTCTCACCTGCTGAGGAGCGAGGGCGGTTTTTGGATTTGCTGCTGGGTGCTATGGTATATGCTCCTGATAAGTTTAAACTAGTTATTACGTTACGCGCTGATTTTATCGCCTCTTGTTTGGAAGTTCCTGGATTGGCGCTGTTATTACAACAGTCAAGTGTGCTGGTTTCGCCAAGTTTAACTGATAATGATTACCGCCGGGTGATTGTTAATCCAGCTCAACAGGTGGGGTTAAATGTTGATCCGGAATTGGTGGAGGTTTTGGTACAGGAATTAAATCACTCGGCGGGTGATTTGCCGCTGTTAGAATTTGTATTAGAACAGTTGTGGGAGTTCCGTCAAGGGGGTGAATTGACTTTAGCGGCTTATCAGCAACAGATAGGCGGTATTAAGGGTGCGTTGGAACGCAAAGCTGAGGCGGTTTACGCAAGTTTAGATGGTCAAGCTCAAGATTGTGCGCGGTGGATTTTTCTCTCGCTGACGCAATTAGGTGAGGGGACGGAAGATACTAGACGCAGGGTATTTAAATCTGATTTGGTGGTACAAAAATATCCCCCTGCTTTGGTGGAAAGAACTCTCCAAGCTTTGACTGCTGCGAAGTTGGTGGTGGTGAATTTGGATGAGGAGGTGGGGAGTAGGGGAGTTAGGAGTGAGGAGTTAGGAGTGAGGAGTTATGATTCTCCCCATCACCCCATACTTCTCTACGAGAGGCTGCGCCAACGGCTCCGCTCAGTACAAGTCTCCCCATCGCCGAAAGCTGTGACAATTGAGGTGGCGCATGAAATTTTGATTCGTCATTGGTCAACGTTGCGCTGGTGGTTGGAGGAAAATCGTAGTCGATTGCGATCGCAGCGGCAAATTGAACAATCGGCTGCTTTGTGGAAATATAATAATCAGCAGGCTGATTTTTTGTTGCATGGTGTCCGCCTAGCTGAAGCTGAGGAAATTTACGTTAAATATACTGAGGAATTATCTCAAGATGTCCAAGGTTTTATTGCTGCTTGTTTAGACGCTAGGCTACAACAACAATTTGAGCAAAAAAAGCGTTTACGACAAGCTCAACGCGCTGTGGCTGTGATTAGTGTTTTGGGTGTTGCTGCTGCTGGTTTCGGCGGTTTTGCTTATTTGCAAAAACAAGCGGCGCAGTTACGCGAAATCTCTGCTTTAAATGCTTCGGCGGAGGCTTTATTATTATCTCATCAGCAATTGGAAGCAATTATTGCTAGTGTGAAAGCTGGTCGAGAAGTTAAGCAGGTTTTTGCTCCTCAGTCAGATGTTCAATTTGCAACGGTGGCGACTTTTCAGCAGGCTGTTTATCAATCTCATGAGTTTAACCGTTTGTCTGGTCACGCTCAACAAGTTAATGCTATCAGTTTTAGTCCTGATGGTAAATTTCTGGCTTCTGCTAGTGATGATCAGACGATAAAGTTGTGGGGTCGGGATGGGGAATTAATTAGGACTATTAGGGGTAATAATAGGGTGACGGCGATTGCTTTTAGTCCTACTGGTCTGTTGGTTGCTGCTAGTGGTGATAAAATTTGGATTATCTCGCGCAAAGGCGCAGAGGCGCAAAGGGAGGAAGGAACGGGAGAATTTAGGAGCAAAGTTTTTGGCGGACATACTGATAAGGTTACTGATGTGGCTTTCAGTGGTGATGGTAAGTTGGTTGTGTCTGCTGGCTTGGATAAAACTATTAAGTTATGGCGGATTGATGGGAGTTTAATTAGGAGTTGGATTGCTCATGATGGTTGGGTAAATTCTGTCTGCTTTAGTCCTGATGGGAATTTTATTTCTTCTGGTGGTGAAGATAATTTGGTGAGGGTTTGGCGGTCTGATAATGGTAGGTTAATTAATTCTCTTTCTGGACATGAAGGACGGGTGACTCGGATTCAGTTTAGTCAGGATGGTAAATTTATCGCTTCTGCTGGTGGTGATAAAACTATTAAGTTGTGGAATGTTGAGGGGAAGCTTTTACAAACTTTGGTAGGACATGGTGAACAAGTTAACAGCATTAAGTTTAGTCCTGATAATCAGATTTTAGCTTCTGCTTCTGCTGACAGAACTATCAAGTTTTGGCGATTAGATGGTAAATTATTGGCTACTCTCCAAGGTCATGGTGAACAAGTTAGAGATATCAGTTTTAGTCCTGATGGTAAGTTTCTTGCTTCTGCTAGTGCTGATAAAAGTATTAGATTGTGGAATGTCCCTAGTCAGAACTCCAAATCAGATGATGTTTATGGTGTGAGTTTTCGTCCTGATGGTAAAATGTTTGCGTCTGCTGGTTGGGATGGAACTGTGAAGCTTTCCCAAGGTGCGAATTTGGCGAAGACGGAAATATTTAAGGCTCATCAAGATATTATTGATGCTGTAAGTTTTAGTCCTAATGGTAAAATGTTAGCTACTGCTAGCGCTGATAAAAGTATTAAAATTTGGGAGAGTCAAAATCACAAGTTAATTAAAGTTCTAACAGGACAGGAGAAGGTGACGAGTATTAGCTTTAGTCCTGATGGTAAAATGATTGCTGCTGGTGGTGCTGATAAAATTATTAGTTTATGGCGGTTGTCAGATGGTAGGTTATTACAAACACTCAAAGGACATGCTGATGAGGTGACTAGTGTCAGTTTTAGTCCTGATGGTCAGATGTTAGCTTCTGGTAGTGTTGATAATACGGTGAAGCTGTGGGGAGTTAATGGTGGTTTGGTCAGAAGCATCAATGCTCATGGTTTAGCGATCGCTTCTGTAATGTTCTCTCAAGATGGTCAAACTTTAGTAACTGCCAGTTGGGATAATTCTATCAAACTTTGGCAGGTGGCAACCGGCAGTTTAATCAATACCCTCACGGGACATACCGATGGTGTAACTAGTTTGAGTCTCAGTCCTGATGGGCAAATTTTGGCTTCTGGTAGTGCTGACAATTCTATCAAACTCTGGAATCTTGCGGACGGTACTTTGTTGAAAACTCTCTGGGGATATCCTAGCAAAGTTAATAGTGTCAGTTTCAGTCCTGATGGTAAGGTTTTGCTGAGTGGTGGTAAGGATGCTGGGGTGATGCTGTGGAATCTCGATTTAGATGATTTGCTGCGTCAAGGATGCGGGCGAATTGCCGCTTACCTCAAGAATAACCCAAATGTGAGCCAGGGCGATCGCTATATTTGTGATTAAACAACCCCAGGAGAATTATCCAATAGTTGGTGAGCAAGCTGGATGAAATTTTTAGAATTCATAAATTTGCTTACCATACTATCTGCGATCGCTTCGCCAACAAACCCGCTAATCGTTCTGCTTCGGCTAGGTCATCTTCTCGATAGGGCACACCAACTATATTAGCGTGATTGCGCGAATCCTGTTCGACATCCAAGCCTATTTCCCGAACACGTCCAACTTCAAGGCTAGCAACTCCATAGCACTTGCGAAACAACCCCGCACACTGTTCTGGAGAACACACACTGGCGATATTGACCGAAAGTCCTGGTTCTGAAGCTCGCAGAAAATAAGCATCCGCTTTCACGCGACCTGTATCTTCATCAATCCACTGTTTACGCAGCAAAGCCCGATAAACAACTGTATCTGGTGGTAATGGCTCAAACTCGCTCATGCTTGGTTGATCCACTCCAACCATTGCACAAGTACGGATGTTGTGACATCTGTTTCAACTGCGTAATTATCTCCTAATTCGTGGTACAGATAAGCATTTTTTGCGGAAGTAGCTGGACAGACCAAGCGTACTTCACATTCAGGCGATAGTTTGCTCCATGTTAATCGAATGCTACCTTCCTCATCCGTCGCAGCTGATGCTTTGGGAAAGCGATCGCCCATTGCTTCATAAGCATCTACAACCAATCGCATCGCTAACTTAAAGGCGGATTGGCTCGGTTGTAAAATTCCATACTCATCTGTCTCATCTTCTTCCAAAAGAGCCACGAGCCGCTTTAATGTTACCGTAATGTTGCTACTGGAGGGTTTCGCTGACTGAGCAACGGTCATAAAACTCAAGTACATTCATTCGTTTGTATTGATACTAGCGTAACATGATCAACAGCTAAATACCTGTGCCTAATATTTTTAGACTGGTGTTAATCATAAAATCGGCGATCGCACTCAGTCCATCCCCAAATTCGGGAATCAGAAATATCATTACTAATGCAAATATACCAAACTGGGTTTCTTCTAAGCGTTTGAGTGCGGGAAAAATTTCGCTGTAGATATGAAAACCATCGAGGGGGGGGAATGGGTAGAAGATTGAACAGAAATAAGGTTAAATGAAAGCAGAAGTTGATAACGTCAAGGCTGTAGCTGCTACTAACTGCGCGAAACACTCAATTGTCAAGGCTGTAGCTGATAACGTCAAGGCTGTAGCTGCTACAGACTGCGCGAAACACTCAATTGTCAAGGCTGTAGCTGCTACAGACTGCGCGAAACACTGAATTGTCAAGGCTGTAGCTGATAACGTCAAGGCTGTAGCTGCTACAGACTGCGCGAAACACTGAATTGTCAAGGCTGTAGCTGATAACGTCAAGGCTGAAGTTGATAACGTCAAGGCTGAAGCTGCTACTGAGTGCGCGAAACACCGAATTGTGAAGACAGAAGTTGCTCCCGTTCACGCAATTTGAATTATAAATTATTTTGTACTTAAAAACTAAAGGTAGTGCGAATGGCGCCGATAAAAATATCTTTGTAGCTGGAAATGTTTTCGGGGTCGGTGACGATAAAAAAGCCGGGAGTGATGGCTATATTATCACTAACTAAATAACGATAAAAAACTTCGTAATGCATGGAAGTGCTTTTATCTTCTGTAATTAATCTACCAGAATATAATTTTGGGGGTTGACCGACTAACAAGGCTAATAAATCACCTTTTCTGCCAAAGGGGTCATATAATCCTAAAGAAAATTGGTAGGTGCTACTACTAGCAGAAGCGTTTGATTTGAGGGAATCTGTTGTTATTAAACCTCCCCAAGCGCCAAATATTATTTGGTCTGTTAATTGCCATTTGACGCTACCATTAATAGCATTAATTTGCGCTGGTTCGTTAAATCCGTCGGATGTATCCGCATTAATACTGCCCGTGCCTGTGTCTAATTGCCCATTGCTAGCATAGGCGTTTACATAACCTAACCCAGCGATTAGGGAAGGCGTTGGCTTGTATAAAAGTTGCACTCCCAAGGCGCTATGATCTGAGGCAAATATTCCCTGACTGCTATTATTGCTATCTCTGGTACCATAGGCAAATTGTAAGCGCAGTTGATTGGAAACTAACCAGTCAAAGCCTACGCCTGCATCAAGACTACCGATTTTGAAGATGGGTGTGTAACCGGCAAATTGGGAGATTGCACCCTGACCTGCATCGGCGTAGGGGGTGTTGACGCTGAGTACGCTGCTTAAACTAAAGCCTACTGGTTTGAAGGTAAAAACAATGCGATCGCCTAGGGTCGCAAATCGATATTCTACAGAATCTACTTTTACTTGATTATCATAATTTGCTTGCCAGGAAAGTCTAGCCATGCTGGTGTTAAATGATGCCGGATTTGCGAAGCCATCACCAGCGGTATTACCTGTGACTAAGCCAACTCGCAATCTGTCTTTTCCGGTAAACGATGATACAAGCTGTAATTGTGTCAGGTGACTGAGAATTGTGTTGGCTTCTCCGTTTCCTGGGGGGGAACCGCCAAAACCTGTTGTGAGTCCAAAGATTACTTGTCCTCCCAAACGCACTGTGGTGGAAAATTGTTGTGCTTCTAAGTTAGCAGTACGAGCTTCTAATTTATCTATTCGACTGCGTAAATTGGCAATTTCTGGTGCAAATTCTGTTTGCAGTTTTTGGATAGTTTCTAAGTCGGTTTTGCTGACTTGTGCTGATGCACCGGCTGCAATTAATTCATTAATTTTATCTAGTGCTGCATTTAAACCTGCGGCAAATTCATAACGAGTTAATGCCCGATTCCCTTTAAATGTACCATCTGTATAACCAGCAATTACACCGTAACGTTCTACTAAAGATTGTAAGGCGGCAAATGCCCAATCACTGGGTTGGACATCAGATAATTGTGAGACTGATGTCACTCTTTCTGTGTCTGTTTTTTGAGCTAATTGGTCACATGTTATATCTGTACATGTGTCTGCTTCTGCTAATGCTGGTGCTGTTAAACATAATAGTGCTGCGCCTGATAGAAGCAATAAATCTTTTTTAACGGTGATCATTGGGACTGGGGACTGGGGACTGAGATTTTCCTGTGATTAAATAATATGTGAAAAAATTAGGGAGGGTTTGGAGTTTGTGTTGGGGAATTAGACCGCAAATAAGCTGCTGGTATATCTGTATTATTAATGCGTTGCTGGTTGCTGACTCTGATAGATGGACCTGGACGAGGATTCAACCTACTAGATTCACCATCGAGTGCTTCGGTGACGAAGTTTTTCGCAAATCCCGCAAATCTTTTGGCTTGATTTCTCAATGCTGCTAAAGTTTCCATCCGTACGGCGTTGATTGTTTCTTGTACTGGGGGAGACTCTTGAGCAACTATAGTTTCTTGTCTAGGTCCTAGTCCAGCAGTGAGGGAAATGAGTTTATAAACTCCTTGTAAGTCGAATTCCTGGACGGTTCCCACGACGCCATTTTTGACTGCGACTGTCTGACCTCCTTGTAAAGCCACGGTTTTTTTCCCGTTTTGGTCTGATATTTTGATGTCACCATCGGTAAGGGCAAAAACTTGGGTGGTATTGTTGGTTGTATTATGAGTAATTAAGACTGCACTAGCTTTCTGTGCGGGGATAAATAGTTTTTCGCTGCTATTTTGACTTAATTTGCTGCTTTTAGTCGCCACTAAGTTGGTAGTTGGGGATGAGATGGTGGCGGGACGTGGTGCTAAGATACTAATTTGACTTTCTGGTGTGGCAATTTCGGTAGCAACACTACCAGGGGGACTTAAAATTAAAGCTGTCCCATTTTCTAGTTTAAATATTGTTTCTAGCAGGGCAATGCGATTTGGTAGTTGAAAGCGACGTAACCCTGGTTCAAATCGAAAGGTGCTACTTTGATCTACGCGAATGAGAGATTTATCGTTGAAGAATAATTGAGCTTCAGAACTAACGCCTGTTCTGACTGCATCTCGTGGTTGGATGATATCTTTTTGTTTTGCTGGTCGTTGAGTTTGGTTTTGTAGCAGCAGTTCGACCATCTTGATTAGTTTGTAGACTTCTGCACTGGTTAGTTGCTGGTCTGGTGCTGCCAGTACTGGAGCTATCCAATATACTGTTAGTAGACTGCTAACAATTAAGGTTTGAGTTAGTGACTTGATGTGGGATTTGATCACAGTTTTACCTTAAATTTTTTCATTTTATTGGACTTGATTTTATATTAGTATATAGGTGAATTGATTTATTTGTTTGTGGTTGCGCTACTCTACGGGAAAGCTGCACTAATAGCGCTCCCTTGATCAAGAGTGCTATTAGCGCAACTACGAACAACGGCGCCGAAATATAGTTAAGGATGAAGTCTGAGGAGAGTACGCACAGCCTGTTCTATATCGTCTTGTTTAACTAAAGATTCGCCGATGAGGACTGCATCTGTACCAAACTCAGCTACCTGGGATAAATCAGTGGGTGTATATAATCCAGATTCACTGACGACCATAACGCCTAAGTTTTGTAATTGCGATCGCCTGGCTGTGAGCAGTCTGTCAGTGGTGTTGATATCGATGGTGAAATCTTCGAGATTGCGATTGTTGATTGCGACTAGGCGTAGGTCATCTAGCTTGAGCGCTCGATCTAGTTCTGCTAGGGTATGCACTTCGACTAGGGCATTCATGCCTAAATAGTGTATCACGCGCATGAAGTCTTGGAGTTCGCGATCTGATAGAATGGCTGCAATCAGTAGGATGGCATCTGCTCCGGCTGACCTTGCTAAATAAATTTGGCATGGGTCAATGATAAAATCTTTGCATAGTAGGGGCAATGCTACTCTCTGGCGGATAATTCGCAATTGGTCAAAACCGCCCTGATAGAATGTTGCTTCTGTGAAGACGGATATGCAAGTTGCGCCGCTACGCTCATAAGCTTTGGCGATCGCTAGGGGGTCAAAGTCTGCACGGATGATGCCATAATTTGGTGATGCTTTCTGGACTTCTGCAATCAGTCTGGGTCGATGAGAACTCTGCTGTAAGGCGGTGAAGAAGTCTCGTACACTCGGAACTGCAGTTAATTGGCGTTGCAAAGAAGCTAAAGACATCTCTTGGTGTAATTGTGCGACTTCTTGTTTTTTCTGCCACATAATCTCTTTAAGAATAGGTTGCAGATGGGTATTAGTATTCGTAATTGGGTAAATCATAAGCTATAGCAGGGGACTGGGGACTGGGGACACTTCGGCAAGCTCAGTGCATCGCTGGGGACTGGGTTACAAGTCTGATTGTGTCTAGGTTTTATCATCAGTTAATGTCCTAAGCACTTTGGCGGTTGCTATACTAGGAAGGGATAAATGGGATGACTAAGAAAGTAGAAATATGAGGTCTTCAGCATAAAAATCCGCAGTAATTATCAATTTACCATTCGCCATTCGCAATTCATTTTTAATTAATGGGTTTAATCCCCCTATCCGCTAAATTTTGAATTTTGAATTATGAATTATTTCAGCCGAATACCTTCATTCTCAATTGCTTGCTGGATTTTCACTTATAGGTAGGAATCGAATTTGAGGTAAAATTGTCTAAAGTATCGCTATTTTTGGGATTTTGCTCGCTCCTTTCAACTAGGCAGTTGTTTTTGAGTAATCTGATGTAGGTGCGGTAGGGTATGTAATCTATAGGGTTATAGCCTGCAAACCGGAGAATTAAGACACAGGCCCAGGAATACTTTCCAGCAATAATTGCTTTGACGATTTGTTCAATTTGTTCTGTATTAATTTTTTTACCTAGTGGTGGATTACTAGCAGTGATTTTTTGATTCATGAATGATATTACCCCCTGTTAACTAAAACCAGCAGATTTACTCCTTAGTTTTTGACAAAACCCAGGTTTTTATTGATATTTTGGGTTGCTATTGAAAATAGGGGTGAGTTTAAGCAGTCAGATTTTTCTCTGCTTAAAGTATATTTGGGACTCTAACCCTATTCGTATACAGTTAATCAAGCCTGAATTTTCAGGCTTTGTACTTTAGTCTTTGGCAAGCTACATAGAGCCACTCCCTTCTAGAGTTTGGGCTTTATGAATCATCTTTACAGAGAATTGATATTCAACCTGCCACTACAAATGAACTGTGTTATAGAAGCTGCTTCTTCGTTAAGCCTACTCAATTTTCCGGAATGGATGTGAGCAGAATTTTTTGATAGACTTATCTATTTTTTCGGTCTTGAAATTTTCAGCTATTGCAAAGCAGCAATGTGTTCATCAATACATCAATTTTTAAGCTTTTTTATATCTTTGGATAGATGACTAAAGTATCAACATCTAATTTGTGCATAAAAAAGTATTCCTTCTGACAGATGACTTAAAGGATTATTATATAGTTAAATCCCTGAGAGAGTAAAATAAGAGAAGTGAAATTTATGAAGAAGAATTTGCCTGTTTACGCAAAAAGTCCCTGGGCAAATCGGTCTAAACTGGAATTGACAAAACGATAATATTGTGGAGCAAGAATTAAATAGTACATTTAGGCAGAAATCTAGTAGGGGTGTCAGGACTGACCCTCCGAATTTTGGATTTTGGATACTTCTCTACGAGAGGCTACGCCAACGACTTAAGAGCGGGACGCTGCGCGTAGCTTGCTTCCACGTAGTGGTACGCTCAGTACAAGTTTTGGATTTTAGATTTTTTGGGAAGCAAGACCCCATCTGTCTGTAAAAATCTAAAAGACGCTCCTACGTCGCTTTACGCTACGCTATGCCGTAGGCTTTACTGGAGTAGGTCGTCATTTGTCATGGAACAGAATATTGAGACAGAGAGTCAATGACAATTAGTAGATTTTACCAAGCTATGAAACCTCCATCAACTCAATCTTTCAAAATGCTATGTGCCATTTATCTCTGGTGAATGAACAATAATTATAGCGTTTCTCGCCCTAGTGAGGTACATCGGTAAGGGCACGGCACTGCCGTGCCCCTACATCGCGTGATACAATTTTGTACCTCATCTGAATAGGAAGTGCTATATGCTCTTCGTAATTTGTAATGGGCTACGCTCAGGTAATTATCCTGAAGCGGAACACCATACCTCTATAGGTAGTCCCCTTAAGGGTCGGGTATACATCCATCCTGAATGTAATTACGAATTAGGAATTGTTCATATATTTTTGAATATTTTACCCATCCCATAAGGGGTTACACCCCGCTTTACTGATGACTATTGGATGATATTAAAATTGTCTTAATGCTGGAATTTTTCTTGGCTTTAATCGGCTATTTAATTTGATATCCAAGAGATAGATTGACTTTCAGTAACAAACATGAAAAATTGTTATTAACAAAAATAAAGTAAGTAGTCTTGATGAATTGCGTACACCAGAACCCATGAGAAAGGACTAGGAACTATGATGGCAAGATTTGGATTTTAGAAAAATGTGATGATCAGCTTATTTATGGATATAGTGCCGACGGTTTCACAGGAGCGAGTAGGGATATGAATTGTGGCGAGTATACGTTAGTTCAATCCAACTCTCAATTGGCGCTACAGCCAGCAGCAGAGTTGAATTTTGCTGATTTCCTGATCAATCAGGTTGTAGATGCTGCTTTTTGTGTGGGAGCAAACGCGCAATTTCTATATGTTAATGATGCAACGAGCCGCATGACTGAGTATTCCCGTGAGGAATTACTTTCCATGTCACTGAATGATATAGATATAGATTTTTCGCTACATGATTGGTTAGAGAAGTGGCGCTGCTGTGCTTCTAAGCTGCAATCACAGCCTTCTTTCATCTTTAAATCTCGCTATCGAACTAAGAGAAGTCGGATATTTTGGGTGGAAGTAACTATCACTTATGTAAAACACCAAGGTAGGGATTTTGGCTATGTTTTTGCGCGGGAAAAGAGTGATGAAGTAGTAGATTTGAGCCTCCAAAAGTCGATTAATGAATTAAAGGATAGTAATGAGATTTTACAGCAAGAAATTACGGCGTTGAAACGGAAGGAAATCAAACTAGAAACATCCCTTTCTTTGCTACGTTCTCACATTGATATCAGTGATACAAAACAAACAGCATCGGAGATTCTTTACGCTTTAACACAAGCAAAGCAACTGAGTGAAATCAGAGTGCAATTTGTGTCTATGCTCTGCCATCAATTCCGTACACCGCTGAATGTAGTTTCATTTTCTAATAGCTTACTCAAGCGTCATATCAACGAATGGACAGGGGAAAAAATCCGCACATTACTGGATCGCATTCAAATATCTGTGGAACATATCAGCCATTTATTGGATGATCTTTTATTTTTCACTAAGGCTGAAGCTGCAAAACTAAATTTTCAGCCAAAACCGCTGGATTTGGTGAGTTTTTGCAACGAGTTAGTGACCCAAATACAGATTAGCAGTAGTCAGCACCGAATCAATTTTGTCACCCAAGGTAACTGTGGTAGGGTTTGTATGGATGAAAAATTGTTGGAGCCTATGTTGAAGAACTTGCTAGAAAATGCAATTAACTATTCCCCAAACTACAGTCCAGTTGATATGAAACTCTCTTGTCGGAAGCAGAAAGTAATTTTCGAGATCCAAGATACCGGAATTGGGATTCCGGTAGCAGATCAACAACGATTATTTGAACCATTTTATCGGGGTAGTAATCATAATATTCACGGTACTGGACTAGGGTTATCGATTGTCAAAACCCTTGTGGATTTACAAGGTGGTCAAATCACCGTGGAAAGTGAAGTTGATATAGGCACTATTGTTACTGTCATATTGCCAGTTTCCAGTTCAACTGTAACCCCATAACTCTTGTACAGATGACAATGATCTACGAATCGGCGAAAAAAATTCTCGTGGTTGAAGATGATGCTGTTACCCGCAATCTCTTCTTAGACTGTCTTGAGGCTGAAGGCTTTGAGACGATAAGTGCCCAAAACGGTCTGATTGGTATCCAAAAAGCACAGGAGTATTTACCCGATTTAGTGATTTGCGATATTCTGATGCCAGATATAGATGGTTATAGTGTTCTGACTCATTTACGTCAAGATCCGATTACGGCAATTATTCCCTTTATTTTTCTGACTGGTAGCGATACTAAGGCAGATGTTCGCAAAGGTATGGAATTGGGAGCTGATGACTATCTTACCAAACCCTCAACAGTAGAGGAATTGCTCAGAGCGATCGCGATCCGATTTGAAAAACAATCTCTTCTGAGATACTGGTACGCTACTAACTCTCATCAAGTCTCACCAACATTACCCGTCACGTCTGATTCAATTTTTCCATTGGTTCCCCAACTCAAAGATGTTTTCGACTTCATCGAAGCTCATTATCACAAAGGGATTACTTTGTCTGATGTGGCTGAAGCTGTGGGTTATTCACCTGCTTATTTAACACATAAAGTGGCACAACAAACAGGAGATACTGTTAACGGTTGGATTCTCAAACGCCGCATGGCTGCTGCGCGTCCTTTATTGATAAATACTAACCAAACAATTGAGCAGGTAGCTAGATCACTTGGCTATCAAAATGCTTGTCATTTCTCTCGCCATTTTCGTGAACAGCACGGTTTACCTCCCAAAACTTGGAGAAAACAGCACCAAATCTTGGAGACTTCCACAAACACGAAGCTACAACTGGTCAAAACTGGTGAGATAGAGAGGAACTACTTACCTTTAAATTGCGGTTGATTTTGGTCAAGGGTCAAGGGTTAAGGGTCAAGGGTCAAGTTTCATCCTTCCTTTTGCTTGGTCAACTTTTGCAACCATAATTGCACACCCAAAGCCAACAAACCAATAGCTACGACTCCAAATATCCCTGTTCCTAAAGCTGTGACACCCAGAACTAGGGTACGAACAGCAGAGGTAATTCTGATGACTAATACATTCTCTGAATGGATGGGTTTGTTAGCAAAATTTGTGGCGATCGCAATCATGAGAGAATACAGTGCATATCCTACTCCTCCCGACGTTATCGCCCCAATTACAGCACGTAACGGAGTTGCTGATTGTGGAGTTAAATTTTGGTCACTCATTTTTTCTTCGTGTTTTGGTGTTAAACTGACGACGCTACCTGAATCCCATGTGTAATCATCCGCGTCACAAACAATTCTAAATCTTCGTCAGGAATTGTCTGTCTGACATACTGCTTCACTGCTTCTGCTTGCTGTTGAGTTTCACATAAAGCAAACACCGAAGGACCAGAACCAGACATCATTGCTGCTAAAACGCCTTGCTGATTTGCAAACAATTCCCGCAGTTGCAAAACTTGGGGATATTCTGGTAAGACCACGCGCTCTAAATCATTGTGCAATTTATGGGCGATTTCTTTGGTGTCTTTTTTGAGGATAGCTTGAACCATCGAACCTGAATGGACTGCGTTAGCACGAGCTGCTAAACTTGCGGTATCTCTAATATAGGTACTACCGAACTGCTGACGATAGGTTTTATATGCCCAAGCGGTAGAAACTTCCAAGCTGCGATATTTTGCCAATACTATATATATTTGATCCAAACCTGGTAGGGGAGAAAGTTGTTCACCTCTACCTGTCGCGATTACGGTTCCACCGGCGACGCAAAACGGTACATCTGAACCGAGTGTAGCTCCCAATTCTTCTAATTCTGACTGAGTTAGTCCTAAATCCCATAATAAATCTATCCCCACCAACACCGCTGCTGCATTGGTGGAACCTCCAGCCAACCCAGCCGCTACGGGAATGTGCTTCTTAATGGTAATATCTAAACCGCCATATTTGCTAAAGGCGTCGGGAAATTGGGTCGCCATCAATTCGGCTACTCGGTATACCAAATTAGTTTTATCTGTCGGTACTTGCGGGTGGTCGCAGTAGACGCGGATATTGTCTGTGCTAGCAGCACGCAAATCTATTTGGTCAGCCAGCTCAATACTTTGCAGTATCATTGCTAACTCGTGAAACCCATCAGGACGATTACCAATGATTTCGAGATATAGGTTGATTTTAGCAGGGGCGGTGAGGGTGTAGGAACGCATTTTCAAGAGACGGGGACTAGGAGAGTGGGAGAGATTCTAACTTTTAACTTCTAACTGATTTGCTAGAGTTATCCATTGATTGACGCTGAGGTCTTCAGCGCGGGAGAGGGGATTTATATTTAATTGTTCCAGTAATTGGGACAGGCGATCGCGTTCTATTACTGGTTGTAAATTATTTCGTAACATTTTGCGTTTGGCGCCGAACCCCAGCTTAATTAAATTCTCGAATTTTCGTGTATCGAGTGCGGGTGTTTCGATTTGTCGGGGACGTAACCGGACGACTGCGGAATCGACTTTTGGCGGTGGATAAAATGCACTTGCTGGGACTGGACAAATCAACTCACATTCAGCCAAATATTGTACCCGCACACTTAAAGCTCCAAAAATTTTTGACCCTGGTTTAGCATACAACCTTTCTGCGACTTCTTTTTGCACGAGTAACACAATTAAATCAAATGGGTGGGGATTAGGATTAGCGATAGTACCCAAAAGCTTTTCGATGATTGGACCTGTGATATTGTAGGGGATATTAGCAACCACTTTATTGGGATTGTGGAAATTGGGGAATGGGGTTAAATTTGCTGCTAAATCCAACATGAGAAAATCACCTTGTAACAGGAGAAAATTTTCCTTTTTACCGAGTTGCTTAACTAATAATTGACATAAATCGCGGTCTATTTCCACGGCGACCAAAGATTGTACCAAAGGTAGTAATCGCCGTGTGAGGATACCGGTACCAGGACCGATTTCCAGGATGCGATCGCTTGACGTACACCCTCCCGCCTGGACGATAGCGTCGAGAGCCTTTTCACTTTTGAGCCAATGTTGAGCAAAGACCCTGCGCGGTTGTACCATCTATTCCTCCCTCTCTGTATGCGTTTCAGCTTTTACAAAAAAATCCATTTCTTACTTTTTTCTTACTTTAGGTTGTCGGTTTTTTAGCGATTTTGTCGGTTTTTATCTTGACTTAAAGTAATTTATATGGTAGAGATAGTTGTTGCCATAGCATGACATCTGTGCTATCATCTTGCTTATGATACTGTCATTCAAAGACAAAGGCACTGAAGATATTTTTGATGGGAACGATTCAAAAGACGCTCGAAAAACGTGCCCCGTCAATCTTTGGAATGTCGCTCAAAGGAAACTAGACCAACTAAATGCAGCAATTTCTTTGGATGATATGAAAGTACCACCGGGTAATAGATTGGAAGCGTTAAAGGGTGAGAAAAAAGGGCAGTATAGTATTCGGATTAATGCTCAATATCGCATGTGCTTTGTGTGGACAGCAACAGGAGCTTCTGAGGTTGAAATCGTCGATTATCATGATTGAGGTATATTGTAATGAGAGTACCTAAATATCGTCCTCCCACACATCCAGGAGAAATTTTACTGCAAGATTTTCTCGAACCTTTGGCGATATCATCAGAGGAACTAGCAAAAAGCATTCACGTTTCCTATGAGCTGATCAATGAACTGGTAAATAGACAGCGTGGAGTCACACCAAGTACTGCTTTACGGTTAGCAAAGTTCTTTGGAAATAGCCCTGAGTTTTGGTTAAACCTGCAACAAAATTGGGAACTATACCACGTCTTGAAAGAAGAAAAAGAAGACCTGAATGCCATACTAACTTTTGGGAATATTATGTAGTAGGACTTACGCACTGTACAAATTTGGCATGGTATGCTTTTACCAAAATACGTTGTTTCAGGCTTTGATTAATTATTACTTTGATGGTAAACACACCCGCGTTTTCGGGGTTTAGCAATGCTAAACCCCTACGACATCTCCGGTTTTTTGGAGCCACATATTTTGTGTTTTTTGTCATAATTAATAAACAAACAAATTCAGTCAATGGATTGCCAATCCAAGGCGGTGATAAACCGGGACAGATGACCTACGTTAGTTGTCGCAACTACCACCTGTGTCGTCTCATCACAGAGAATACGGGCTTGAGCAGAGAGAATAACATCCCCATCTAATGCTTTAGCATCCGCAGTGGGTTGTCCAGTTTGCCGAGCTTCTGCCCACAGTCTAGCCGCTAGCAACATTGTATCTGTCTGGATGGAAATATATTCGAGGGTTTGCTTCAAATTGTCAAGTCGGCGCAAACTTTGTAATAAACCAGCGCGAAGAAGCTCACGGCGCACTTCATAATCTGCAATTTCGGGAATAGCAACCCTTTCTCCTCGTTTCAGGAGAGATTTGAGCCACAGTTGACAGTCTTGGGGAATACCTTTAGCTTTGGGATTCGTTACCATCCCCAGTGGACCTGAATCTAACAAAATCAAACGACTCATGGGAATAAGAGACGATCCGACAACCGATCTTCATCAAGAGCAGGTTTCAAAAATTCCCAAGCCCGCTGATGTTCTGACGCATCTTCATTGTCGCCAAGCCAAGAGTCTAAAAGGTCGATCGCTGCTTGATTTTTCCGTGCTTGTTCGACATTGACAACAGATGGAGCATCTGATGGAATTTTCTGCCGAAACTGACGCAAGGTATCGAGTAAATCTGGCCAATACTCTCTAGGAGTCGCCTGAATTTCAGCAAGCAGCAATTCAAGAGACGTTGCTCTTGAGCTAGAACGGTCTGCCATATATGAAGGTTACTGCGCTTAGATTATAGTCCAATACAGTTCAGTTAGCCTCGAATGATATACACTGTAGGGGCACGGCATCCACAATTTTTTCTTCTAACGACAATTTTATTCGTGCCGTGCCCCTACGACAATTTTCCTTAACTGAACTGTATTGGATTATAGTCTAATTTTAACGCAGTGTTGGGTTACGCGATCGCCTTCACGCAATAACCACAGTACCGGGAGGCGCAAGGCCTTGCGCCCCAAACACATGGTCTATTTACCTGAAAATCCCTGTAAATTAAAATTTCCCCATTGGTAAACAAACCGAAGACTTGTCCGGCTCAATTATCAACCTTCTGCTTCCCAATCTTCAAATTGTAACCCATTGACCCGACTAAATTCACTCGTATTGTGCGTAACTAATATTAAATTATGTGTCAGGGTAATTGATGCAATTTGCAAATCATAAGGGCCAATAGGCGTACCTAAATTTGCCAATTCAGCACGAATTCTCCCAAATATTGTAGCTGCTGCATCATCAAAAGGCAGAGAAACAAAATTATTCAGAAAACTTGACTGTAAAGCTAACGTGCGTTGAGGGTTATTGCTTTTTCTCGCACCATAAAATAGTTCAGCTTTCACAACAGAACAAACAGCAATATCCTGGGGTCGTAAAGACTCTAAGTGTCGCCGTACACCAGAAATTGGACGATTTAGATAAACAATGCAAGCATTGGTATCTAATAAATAAATCACTCTAACGACTCCCGTACTTCATATTCTCCTTGGGGATATCTTACCAGAGGATCATCTTGCAGACACCCTGCCGTCTGCTCAAAAAAACCAGCAGGCCAGCCTAATTCTTCCGGTGTTTTTGCCGATGATTGCACTTCAATGTAACCTTTGTCAAGATATTTCCCTGCTGCAAATACCTTGAGAGCATCAAGAATTACTTCCGCAGCAGTTGCATACTTACCACTTTCAATCTGACTTTGAATAAACTGCTCAAGCTCTGGAGTTAAAGACAAATTCATAGGTTAAAACCCTTGTATAAAAGCACGTTTTTGTTCCCACCACTCATCTGTAACTTGTAATTGCTTCTCCACTTTTAATGAGCAGTAACTATTATAACCTAATAACCCAAGTTGCTAGTTATAAATTTAGGGGAATTTTGTAGCCCGTAGGGTGCGTCAGAATGGTTAATTTTCAACCAAGATGACTAATTTTCGGCTTCTGACGCACCCTACTTGCTCTAACTAGCAACTTACGTTAATACCAATTCAAAAAATCTTTGCAACACATCGATAATCTGTAGGGGCGCAAGGCCTTGCGCCCCTACCCTATCTGTCCCATTCTTTAGTATGGGTTGACTTATCTACTTGCAAACCTGTCTAAAAAATTGATTTTCACAGCCAAGTTAACTATATCTCGACCAGATTTGTTGTCTTTAATCTCAGCATTATTCAGAGCGACAATATAGGGTTGTTGACCAATCCAAGCAATTAATGGCCCTCCAGAAGAACCGCCTGCGGTAGCGCAATTATGCAGCAATACCCCTGACTCTTCGCCCACAATGCTACAATTCTCTTCATAGCTTGCAGTCCATCCCCTACCGGCGGTGAGGTGTTCATAATATTTCTTTTTGGGATTGGGAAAATCACCAGAGTAGCCCACAAAGGTTAGTGTTTTGGGGTTCTTAATCAGAGTAGAAGAACGCAAGGATTTCCAGCCTAAGTGACCATACTTGCGACCAAGAGGCTGATTGATTCTCATCAGCGCCCAGTCATTGACTTGATTTGTCAGACTATCGCCTGTAAAATCTGTACCATAAACTACCTGTTCTGCAAAAACGATATCTGTTTCATCTTGAACAACACCATTAATCACATTGGGTAGAAATAAGATTTCTTTGCTCAATCGATGAGTTTTTGGGTCAATCACACAATGAGCATTTGTTAAAACTATATCATCATCAATTAAAGTTCCCGTACAGTAATAACCCTGATTATTAGTCTTTGTACCTTGGACTCGACCAATACTAGACCAAGGATATTTTCTGCTAGTCATGGGGATGCGATCATCTTTACCAGTGGGGATTCCGCGAGTGGTTTCATCAGCTTCTCTCGACTGATTGAGGTCAGCAGGCTTAGAAGGACTACCATTTGCAGGTAGCTTGAATTTATCCGCATCTTGGAATTTGGTGAATGTTGGCGATTTACTTTGTGTTGGTAGTGTTGGGACTTGTGCTTGTACAGATATCCAACCACCGCAGGCGATGGTAGTGATAATTGTCGCTATAAATAGAGCGAAAAATTGTTTGTAAATTGGCTTTTTAGACATTGATATAACTCCTTTGTTGGGTAATTTGGAATTGCACTTTAATGAGTAATGAAAGAATTATTAAGATATTAATAATTTCAATCAACAAGTTGAAAGAAAACTAAAAAATAATCCACTCATTACTCCTACTCCCTTCCCGGTCTAAGATTACCTATAATTTTCCTTCTTCTCTACGAGACGCTCCGCGAATGCGCCTTTGCGCCTACTCTTCGAGAACGCTTCGCGAAGAGTAGGCGCAAAGGAAGAAAGAAATACAGATATCGGGGTGTGGTCTAAATACCTGAAAACTGCTGTAAACCCGCCCCTACACACTCATTACTCATTACTCATTACTCATTACTCATTACTCATTTTTCCATTCTCCTTGCACAGTGAAAGCAGCCCAATATAATGGATTGCGCCAGTTGGGGTTTTGCCATAAAGTTAATTGAGCAGCTCTGAGGGCAGCCGTGGGAGACTTACCTTGTTGCCACATTTGGCGATAAAATTCACTCATCAATTCTTTCGTTCCTTCATCACTGACACTCCATAAAGACAAAACGACTCTGGGTGAACCTGCATACATTAATCCTCTTGTCAAGCCTACTAGCCCTTCTCCCTGGACTTCCTTACCGCGTCCGGTTTCACAGGCGCTTAACACGATCAAATCTGCGGGTAAATTCAGGTTGAAAATATCGTTGAGGCGTAAATAACCTCTTTGGGATTTACCTTGTTTGTCAACTAAAGACATGACAATACCTGACAACTCTGGGTTAATACCATCAGCAAAGCCATGAGTAGCCAAATGAATCACCCGATATTGACTCAATTGGGGATTAGTCACCCAGTCGTAATTGGCATCAAAATCAAAGACTTGTAAACTATCTTGAGGTGACAGGAGTTGGAGAATGGCTTTAGCTTCTTCACGAGTACCTGGGAGTCTGTCCCAACCGTTGCGGTTAAGATTTTTTACAGACCGACTTAAGGCGGAACGTTGCAGGTCAAATTCAGAGTTTGAGTCATCTTTATCTGGTTTACCAGTCACCCGCGAATCATCAGCACTGAATATGGGGTCAGCGAGGATAGCTAAGGCTTTGGGTGCAGGTTTGCGTCCCTTGGTTTCTTGTCTGATGATGGCGATGGTGGAACTGGAGGGGAGATTGACAATTTCATGATTGACTAGCAGGGGTTGGTAAGATTCTGGGGAGGTTGGGTCAGTTAAAGCCGCAAAAGGAATGGTTTGTAATGCACCATCAGCCACAATCACCAAACGTTTTTTGCCTAACTTGTTAGCCACAGGTGCAAGGATGATTTGACTAAGTTGTTTGGCTATTTTCGCTTGTTGATTAGAGTCCGTGACTGTCACCAAACTTTGGCGAAAATCATTGGTGATTTTTTCTATCTCTGCTTGTGGGGGAAGTTCATAGGTATCCAGGGAATTGGGAGTGACAGCCCAAAGATAACTGCGTTCTTTACCCAGGGAATATTGTAACAGCATTGTGTCTGGGTCTAGTTGTTGCTGAATTTGGGCTAAATCTAGAGGTTGGGGATATTTCAGTGCTGCATACTTGGGGCTACTTGTACGGATTTGAGTTTGCAGTTCGCGGTATTGAGCTAGGAGGTCTGTAATTTCTTTGTCGATGTTTTGGATTGTGGTTTCGGCTGCTGTTTTGCTGAGTAATTCCCGACGTAGTTTATCTTTAGCATCAAGTTTTTGTTGTAAATTTTGTTCTTGGGCTAGTAATTGGGGGTTAACACCTTGGCGAATTTTGGCATTAGCTTCTGTTAATAGTTCTAACAGAACCCTGGCGCGGGAACGTTCGCTGACTTGCAATGCTAATGCGTCGTATCGTTTTGATGGGTCTTGTTTGTGCAGTTGCATTAGCAGGTCGGTGTAGAATTTATAGTAACCTTGGACTGTGGCGAAGTAAGAGGTGCGTAGTTGTTGGTCTACTATTTTGGTGCGTAAATCTTCAATGATGTCAATAACTGCTTGAATGTGTGTGCGTGCTTGTTGCAGATTACCTTGAGAGCGTGCTAAGTCAGCCAAGTTACCAAGGGTGGTTGCTTCCCCAGAGCGATCGCCCACTACACGAACTAAGGCGAGAGCCTGGTTGTAAAATGAGACTGCCTTTTGCTTTTCTCCTAAAGCATCGTAGACAAAACCGATATTATTGAGGGTGTTTGCTTCCCCAGAGCGATCGCCCACTGCACGACGTAAGGGCAGAGCCTGGTTGTAAAATGACAGTGCCTTTTGCTTTTCTCCTAAATCTGAGTAGACACCACCGATATTATTGAGGGTGCTTGCTTCCCCAGAGCGATCGCCCACTGCACGACGTAAGGGGAGAGCCTGGTTGTAAAATTCGAGTGCCTTTTGCTTTTCTCCTAAAGCATCGTAGACACTACCGATATTATTAAGGGTGGTTGCTTCCCCAGAGCGATCGCCCACTGCACGACGTAAGGGGAGAGCCTGGTTGTAAAATTCGAGTGCCTTTTGCTTTTCTCCTAAATCATCGTAGACACTACCGATATTATTGAGAGTGATTGCTTCCCCAGAGCGATCGCCCACTGCTCGATATAAGGGCAGAGCCTGGTTGTAAAATGAGAGTGCCGTTTGCTTTTCTCCTAAATCATCGTAGACACTACCGATATTATTGAGAGTGATTGCTTCCCCAGAGCGATCGCCTACTGCACGACGTAAGGGGAGAGCCTGGTTGTAAAATTCGAGTGCCTTTTGCTTTTCTCCTAAATCTGAGTAGACACTACCGATATTATTAAGGGTGGTTGCTTCCCCAGAGCGATCGCCCACTGCACGACGTAAGGGGAGAGCCTGGTTGTAAAATTCGAGTGCCTTTTGCTTTTCTCCTAAATCATCGTAGACACTACCGATATTATTGAGAGTGATTGCTTCCCCAGAGCGATCGCCCACTGCTCGATATAAGGGCAGAGCCTGGTTGTAAAATGAGAGTGCCGTTTGCTTTTCTCCTAAATCATCGTAGACACTACCGATATTATTGAGAGTGATTGCTTCCCCAGAGCGATCGCCTACTGCACGACGTAAGGGGAGAGCCTGGTTGTAAAATTCGAGTGCCTTTTGCTTTTCTCCTAAATCTGAGTAGACACTACCGATATTATTGAGGGTGATTGCTTCCCCAGAGCGTTGGCTTTGCCCGCCGTAGGCATCGCCCACTGCACGATATAAAGGGAAAGCCTGGTTGTAAAATTCGAGTGCCTTTTGCTTTTCTCCTAAAGCATCGTAGACAACACCGATGTTAGTGAGAATGGTTGCTTCCCCAGAGCGATCGCCCACTGCACGAAGTAAGGGGAGAGCCTGGTTGTAAAATTCGAGTGCCTTTTGCTTTTCTCCTAAATCATCGTAGACACCACCGATATTATTGAGAATGGTTGCTTCCCCAGAGCGATCGCCCACTGCACGATGTAAGGGGAGAGCCTGGTTGTAAAATTCGAGTGCCTTTTGCTTTTCTCCTAAATCATCGTAGACACCACCGATATTAGTGAGGGTGTATGCTTCCCCAGAGCGTTGGCTTTGCCCGCCGTAGGCATCGCCCACTGCACGATATAAAGGGAGAGCCTGGTTGTAAAATTCGAGTGCCTTTTGCTTTTCTCCTAAATCATTGTATACTCTGCCAATACCAAGGAGAGTAACGGCTTGGCCAGATTTATCATCAATTTGTTGCCAAAGCTTTAACGCTGCTTGCCATTTTTCCACTGCTTGTTGCAGTGATTCTACTGTCCCTTGCTGATAAAGTTTCAATCCCTCTTCCGTGAGCTGTAGAGCAGCAGCGCGAGTTGCATCTTGTGACGTTGTTTCTGGTTTTTGTGTTATTTGCAACCCTCTAATTCTTGGTGTTGCCCCCACTGCATCCGATAATAAAACCACACTCAATAATAAAATGAAACCATAACGGGTAAATTTCGGTAGCAAGCACCAAACAACCCATTGAGACTTAGTACACCTGTTCATTTTTTAGCCTCAATCAATAATTAATGGCAACACAAATCCAACGCCAGCTAATGCTGTCATTGAATAATTATTCAGTTTGCTTGTGCGATATTACTGAATCTTTATTTTTATTTTATGGCTTGGGTCGGTAATTACGTCTGTGGTTGCAGTTTTTGTAACCAAATTTTTTATAAAAGGGGGAAAACTTCTGAAAGGATGTTTGAAAAGATGTGCCTAGTCTCGTAGAATTTGCTGATAACTTTTGAAACATTCTCTAACACAAAATTAGGGTTTTCCCAACCTGGGTCAGCCAGGTTTTCTTTGTTTAGCCGCGATTTCTAATCGCCAGCGCACTTTTCATAACTGGTATAAATCGTAACTAACCATCCCAACCCCCAATCCCCTAAGCGCAAGCGAGGAGCTTGCTATGATATACGAATAAACCCTATTTGTATTGCCAAAATCAAATATGATATATGTCTTACAGTGATTTCACCTTAGAAACTGTCAAAAAAACCTTGAATTTAGATATTTCAAGTCGCGAGAATATTTTTCCTCAAATTGCACCATTACCAGCCAGCGAGTATTTACAAGAAACCTTAGCTTATAACGTCCCTTTTGCCTTAGCAAGCAATACAGAAAAATCTCGCTCAGAGATGATTATTGCCCCGATTTTATTAGAATTAACCAAAAAATTCGCCCAGGAAATCAGTTTATTTTCAGGAGTGGAATTTAATATTGAACCGAGTCAGGGTTTAAGTGGGAGTTGCGATTTTTTAATTAGTCGTTCCCCTGAGATTTTATTGATTAATGCGCCAGTAATTATGATTGTCGAAGCCAAGAAAGAAAATATAAAAGGCGGGTTAGGACAATGTATCGCCGAAATGTACGCAGCTAAATTATTTAACGAACGGGAAGGAAATGAAATTACAGAAATTTATGGAGTCGTGACTACAGGAGAAATTTGGAAATTCTTAAAATTATCAGGAGAACGAGCGCAGATTGATTTAGCAGAGTATTTTTTAAATGACGTGAATAAGATTTTAGGCATTTTAGCAACTGGTGTAAAATCGTAATTAGTCATCATCCCAATCCCATGACAGCCGTTACCATCAACTTCAACCCCATAATTGAACTCAGCGACGACCAATTTTATCAACTGTGTCGCGAAAATCCTGAAGTCAAATTTGAGCGCAACACCACAGGAGAAATAATTATCATGTCACCCACAGGGGGAGCAACCGGAAACCGGAACTCAGAAATCAACGCCGATTTTGTAATTTGGAATCGTCAAACAAAATTAGGTGTATGCTTTGACTCCTCCACCTGCTTCCAACTCCCCAATGGCGCCAAGCGTTCTCCTGATGTCGCTTGGATAAAACAAGCAAGATGGAATATACTCACCCTGGAAGAAAAAGAAAAATTTCCGCCCATTGCGCCAGATTTTGTATTAGAGTTAATGTCACCCAGCGATAGTTTGGCAGATACCCAAGCGAAAATGCAAGAATATATAGATAACCAAGTCAAACTGGGTTGGTTAATTAACCGCCAAACTCGCCAAGTAGAAATTTATCGTCAAGGTCAACCAGTAGAAGTATTGAATTCTCCCACCGAATTATCAGGAGAAGATATTCTCCCCGGTTTTATTTTAGATTTACAAATAGTTTGGTAATAAATATTCCCCAAATCCTTACCAATGACCTACTTATGACAGCCGTCACCATCAACTTTAACCCCATAATTGAACTCAGCGACGACCAATTTTATCAACTGTGTCGCGAAAATCCTGAAGTCAAATTTGAGCGCAACACCACAGGAGAAATAATTATCATGTCACCCACAGGGGGAGAAACCGGAAACCGGAATTTTGAAATTGACATCGAGTTAGGAATATGGAATCGTCAAACAAAATTAGGTGTATGCTTTGACTCTTCCACCTGCTTTCAACTCCCCAATGGCGCCAAGCGTTCTCCTGATGTCGCTTGGATAAAACAAGCAAGATGGAATATACTCACCCTAGAACAAAAAGAAAAATTCCCGCCCATCGCGCCAGATTTTGTATTAGAGTTAATGTCACCCAGCGATAGTTTGGCAGATACCCAAGCGAAAATGCAAGAATATATAGATAATCAAGTCAAACTGGGTTGGTTAATTAATCGCCAAACTCGCCAAGTAGAAATTTATCGTCAAGGTCAACCAGTAGAAGTATTGAATTCTCCGACAGAATTATCAGGAGAAGATATTCTCCCCGGTTTTATTTTAGATTTACAAATAGTTTGGTAAAAAATATCCCCCAAATCCTTACCAATCACCAACGACCTACTTAATCACTCAACAACTCACCTAATTGATGCTGAATTAACAAACCTTTGAGAGTAGAATTTTCCGCCTTCAGCGCCGTATTTTCCGCCTCCAATTCACTAATTCTCGCCTTCAAAGCTTCCTTCGGCGTCCCTTGTCGATGAATCACAACTTCGCGATAAATTTCTAAATTAGCCTCTTGATTCATCCATCTTTGATAAGTCTTAGTATGCTCTTGTACTGTATGTCCCATATAATCAGCCATTGTCTTGATCGGGACCCTTAAACGATGTCCGCGTATCGCATAGGCGTGACGTAAATCATAAGGTCTAAAACCGACATCAATCACTCTAAATCTGATGTACAATTTAGCAGTTTTATTATTGAGCGTCCCTTCATTATAAGGTAATTTTACATTCTTCAAATCAAAAAGTTCCACCCAATGAGGATATAAGGGGGGAATACCACAACTGCGCTCACCAGTCTTAGTACCACCGGTCAAACTCGGATTTAACGTCACCAAATGAAAACTATTTGCTGGGTCTGTAAACGCTTCTATATCTACCGCAAATAATTCATGAGGTCTTAAACCGTAAGTAGCCAACATCGCATAAGCCCATTGCCATTGTTCAGGTTGCGTCAAGTTCTCCTTACTAGCATAAACTGATAATGGCACTCCAATTTTAGTAAACCCTTGGATAATTTCCTCATCTAAAGGAACTTTCCGAATCGCCGGATGAGGCTTAGGAGTTGCATAAGCATTAATTGTTTTCAAACCATCAATACCGCAAAAATCACAAAACTTTTTCAATTGCCATGTCAAAAAAAACCTGCCTGATGTATTAGGCTTAGTCTTAGCTAGTGCTGTTTCTAAAGCTTCTACAGACAGAGTAACATCTTGAGGCAGTTTTTTCAAATGCCTGAGATAATGAGTTTCCCATGTACGTATTCCTTGTCTATTCTTCTCATGGGTTTTCCAAAATTCCCGCTCGTATTCCTCAATCCATTCCCTGATGAGTTTGGCAGGTTGCTCATCATCTGTAAAGGCTATTTTTTGTGATTGCTTACCCAATAACTCAGGTGTCCACTGAAACTGTTTGGTAATTAATAACAAATCCAATTCCCGTGCTTTGACGACAGCCGTTTTCACGCCAATATCATTAGCATAAAAACCAAAAGAAATGGTATATTGTTTATTACGACTGCCATTTTTACCCACATCACCAAGTCTACAGGGAAAAGTTCCTTGTAACCCAATAGTTTTCGGACTGGTTAGCTTAAGTTTAACCTTGACCCTATCTAAACTTAACGCCGAGTTAGCTTGCACAATCGCATGTTTAATCCTGAGATATTCCCGTTCTATCTTCGCCCTTTCATCTGACCCAGGATATTTAGATTTCCATTGCTTCCACTTAGATGGCTCCCATTGCTCAATTGGTATACCATCCCATTCAGCTTTACGAGGGTCATAGGCACTAGATTCTTTACTAAGCATAAGCTATATGGGATATAAAATTTTAAAACAAAATTTGAAAATTTTGAATTGCACCCAGTGGTAGTGGGCAATTGAGACTAGAATGACTTACAATTCACAAAATCATACGGAATTGATACCAACTACACTGAAGTTGATAGTAGAATCTAACAACACCACCAGTATTATGAACACAAACCAAAGAAATTTTTTACCACTAATTATTGTGGCAATGCTTGCTAGCCTCAGCAGCTGTAGTTCAGACACTACCTCTCCTAAAGAGATTACTAGCGTTTCCCCAGCACCAACATCCTCTAATAGCATATCTTCTCCAAGCTCCACACAAACCCCCAGCATGGCTCAATTAAGGGCTAAATCTGCCAACATTGAGCCGTCCTTATCTCCAGAATCCCAGAGCGAAAATACACCCACCGCCAACCCTCAAGCTACCACTAACAAAACTATCAACGTCACACTATACACAAGTGACACGCAATGTCAAGCACTAATTCCGCAAAAAGTTACAGTGGGTGCAGAAGAACCTGTGACAGGTGCGGTAGGTAAAATTTTACAGGAACGAGATACAGCCGACTTTAGCTTATCTGGTTATCGTGTCAACGTCAAAAATGGCGTTGCTACCGTCGATTTGCGAGTATCTCCTCAGTCCAAACGACAATTAGCTTCTCTTTCTAGTTGTGAACAATTTGCTATGTTTGGCAGTGTTCGTAAAACTTTAACAAGTAATGCTCAGTGGAATATTAAAGAAGTTCGTTTTACAGAAAAAGGTGAAAATGTTGAACTTTAACTATCAGTTAACAGTGAGATGAGGCAAAATTAAGAGATGATTTTACCAAAGAAAGTGATGTTGATGTTTTAGTCGAATTTGAACCGGGAAAAACTCCAGGTTTAGCTATTATTACGATAGAAGATGAGTTGTCAAGTATAATAAATCGCCAGATAGATTTAAGAACATCAGCAGATTTAAGTCGTTATTTTCGTGAGCAAGTCTTAGCGGAAGCTATTACGGTGGGCGGAACGCCATCGCACAATAGACAAAATAATTGCCAAGTGTTAGCATTAAATTATTTGATAATTTAATGAAAATATCATGCTCAGTTTAAGTGACATCTATCCTCTCTCAGAGTTCCAGCGGGGCGCAAAAGCTTTTCTGGAAAGACTCAAAGAAACTAAAGCACCAATAGTTCTGACTGTTAATGGTAAAGCTACTGCTGTTGTTCAAGATGCTGAAGGCTACCAGCAACTTCTCGATAGGGTTGAGTTACTGGAGTCTATTGTCGGTATCCGCAAAAGTATTGCAGAATTTGAGCAAGGGAAAGGGATACCTCTAAAGCAAGCATTTGCAGAACTTCGGGAAAAATATGGCCTACCAGATTGAAATATCTCCTACTGCGGTAGCTGATATAGAAAGTATTTTTCTTTGGATCAAGGAGGATTCACCGGAAAACGCTTATCGCTGGGTAAGAGGATGTTATGAAATTATGTTGACGCTGGAAAACTTTAAGGGGCGTTGTGCTTTGGCTATCGAAAGTGAGTATATGGGAATAGAGGTACGCCAACTTCTCTATAAAAAGCAATTCAATATTTTATTTACTGTTAGTAAAACAGTTGAGCAAGAGCAAGGAGTTGTGCGTATTCATCGTGTACGTCGTTGTTCTCAACAAACACTTCAAAGTATAGATCAACTCTTAGGTGATGAACCAGAAACTTAAGCTGCGATCGCTCATTCCCTACAAAAAGGCGATCGCCCATATTGTGGGGCGATCGCTATAAAACTTAGGGGTAGGTTAGCGAAGCGCATAACCCACCGAATTTAATGATAGGAGTGGTGCCGTACCTGTTAACGCACCCTACAATAGGAGGCGATCGCACTAAATAAGCTCAACTACTTTCATAGCTTGTAACCGCACTTGATATGAGGCATAATCCTTCAATGTAATGAACAATAGTTGCTGCTTGGAGACATTAGCTTCAATGAAGGTGCGGCCCTTGGCGACAACGCACCCTACATCTAACTTTTAACTCTCTTCATTCTGATTCAAAGACAAAAGCCATTGCTCAACCAACTCCGTCAATATATCGCTCATTTGTCGCTGCTGTGAAACTGCGGCTGTCTTAAGTTTTCGATGCAATTGCTTAGGTAAATAAATAGTTGTTCGCGTATAGTCTGGGTCAGTACTTTTACTCTGGGATGTAGATTTATCTTCATTTAGCTGTGGTTTGTCTCTTTGTTGACGACTACGCGCCGCATCAATCAAATCATCAAAACGACTAGTTTTTTTCTTATTATTCAAAGTTAGCTACTCCAAATAGAATTAATATCGTGTCCGCTGCCCAACTTATCATAAATATCCCAGGGGAGGAGAGGGAAGGAGGTTTTTTCTGTTTTTGCACAGATGAGGGAATTATAACTAATCAATGAGACTTGATATCAACAGGATTGGTTATAACAGTTTTTAGCCCTACCAAATGACATACCACGGGTGTTTGAATGCATTGACCCCAAAGCTTTTGAGCGGTGCGTGCAGTCGATAATTAAAACATTAGGAGCATTGTCAATAGCATTTGAGACACGCTTACTCTGGTTAAAAGCCTTCTTGTTTTTTCTTTTGTGTTTCTAAATCAACGAAGATATCATGCTGTTCCTTAAAGACTCTCTGTGTAATAGTTAAGTCTAAATCGCTAGACAGTAAATCAATACCATCAATAATTTTGGGTATCTGAGCTTGATCAACATTCAGACTAAGAAAGTATTTCTCCCTGTAATCTGGGTTTTCTTGAAAGCGTTTGATCGCTGCTTTCAAAGGGCGTATAACTTCATAGGCTACCTCTGCCTTTTTAATTGATTCCTGGGGGATTGAAGATCGCAGTCTAAGAATTGCTAAATCAATTAAATCTCTTGCCTCAACGCTGTCATCCATATAGCGATCAGAATTTGCAAGCAGCTTGGATGTGAAACAGTCATTCAAGCTTAAGCAGGCAACAGGTGCCCATTTGACATATCTTGGCGGGTCTAATTGAAAACGAGTTTCTGCAATAATTTCTGTCTTGATGGGCACATCATCTACAATTACTATCATCCGAATTCCATACTGGTCAGTCGTGCCACGTCCAACTTGGATTTTACTCAGATCACGAAACAATGCTTCGTACCCACCATCAAATACCACTGTACGGAGATACTTATAGCCTGATGTACCAACAGGGGCAATAAAATCAACGTCCTTGCTCCAACGGTATTCTTCAAAATCCAGTGCAAGAAGGGTTCCACCACCGAAGTAAGCAGAACCCTTATTAAGTACCTCAGAATCTAAACATTCAAGAATTGTGAGGATTTTATTATGGTGATCTATCCTGAAGGTCATAAACAGGCTTGCAACCAGGATTTATATAGTCTGCCAAGTTCCTTCAGGAAATTTAGTTCTTCGCCCTCAAGATTGTTAAATAGCTTGTGGTACTGCCAACCTCGCTCATAGCGACTCAGCATTTGTTCTGGAGTAAACCGATAGACATCTGTTGTCTGCCAACAAATCGACTCCAAAAAAGGCAGCTTTTTTGGTATAATAGGGGCATTTATTGTTTCTGTTGCGGTTGTCATATTTTTAATCAACCACTAATCAACCACTTTAGGCTCACTCTAATTCTACAACAGCTCTATATGGATGGCAATTTCAACAGAATCCAATTTTCACTCCCTCTGTTGACCGTTGCTAATTACTGAAAATTTCCTTTCCCACCTCTGTGTAACAACGCCATGCAATTTGGGCGTAAGGGTCTTTAACAGCATTAACGGGAACCCCTTCTAAAGCAGCTCGTTGGAATACAGCTAACCGTCGAATTCCTGATTTGAATAGAGGTAATCCTGCTTTTAACAACGCAGTTCTTGCTTCAACTCCTGCTTTGTTTGGGTTGGGCGGAATTAGCGTCAACAAAATGCGATAATTTGTCTTGAGTTCCTTGAGTGCTTCCACCATTTGCAATGTGGCAGCTAAGGCGATCGCATCAGGGGTCGTAGGTATAACTAACAAATCGCATCCTGTCGCAATCGTTTTTAGCTCATCTGGATCTGGTCGGGCTGGAGTATCAATCACGATATGCTCATAAAGTCCAGCAAGACGTATCCCTTGTTTTTCATCAGCCACTTTGAACGGTAAACAACCCCGATTTGACCAATCCAACGCACTGCGGTTGAGGTCGCCATCCACCAACAATGTATCAGCTTGGTTCTGCAGGTATGTAGCCAAGTGTAGGGCTGTCGTCGATTTCCCAACTCCCCCCTTGAAAGCCGCTACAGTAATCATCATTTTTGATTTAAACGCAAATAATGCCAGATTCTACTCCATTTACAAACATCTGGACATTTAATTTTTACACTTAAACATCTAAACATTTATATAGCATTTAGATGTTTAAACGTCTAGATGCTAAATTACGCATACATAATATTTAAAAACAAATATTACAAACACATATATTTTATATATAAAATATAATCAGTAAAAAGTGGGATAAATGTATAAAAATGCTTAATAGGTGTCAGGGTTTAGCATTGCTTAAGCCAGAACCCTTGTAAAATCTCGTTTCCATGTTCCACCAGGAAATGCACCTCCAAGCAGCAGGCGGTACCGATATGCACAAACTCTTGGGGTTTTCCCGTCACTTTCAATAAACATAGTAAAGATTTTCTAGCGATTCCACCTTGTGGCAGAACCATCCTAGTAAGATAGGAAAGTCTTTAGTCGAGGACAGCAAACAAATGGATGTAAAGCTGATTTTAGTGGGCTTAACAGTGATATTTACGATAGCGTGCTTGTTTTTTGGCACTAAAAATGGATTTTATGATTCAGATAACTATCACGGCAACGGCTCTGCACATTGATGCAAGTCCAAAGTCGAGTGGCAAATTTGAGAACTGCGGACAAGAAACAAGGGAAGGGTTAGTAACTGTAACTTAATTTTTGAGTCAAGCTGTCAGTTAGACAGTTTTAGCCTGTGGACTGGTTAACGCCGACGTTGCCAGAATGTTCGCTCTTAGCGTTCCCGGAGGGTAGCAGGAAGTAAGCATCAAACTACATAACATGAGTAGATTTGTCTATTTGTGAGTAGTTATGAATAGGTCTTATGTAACGGCTAGGAAATATAACTTAACTCCTAGCCGCATCTACTCCTAATTAGGTAAGTGTAAAAATCTGGTAAAATAGCCAAGGGCTTCCTCGGCATGACAATTTTGGTGAGCCTGTGGACTGGATAGCGCCAAAGCTTCCAGGTTGAAACAGGAAGAAAATGTGAAGCTTCGCTACACTTCGTGAGAGCGTTTGTCAGCATTTTTGGAACAAAGAGCATGAGGGATAATCAGTCGGCATCCTCTCGCGTCGATCCTGGGGAGGTAGGTAGCGAATTACAATGTTTTCCATATAGTGTCCAGCATCAAGATGAGGGGATATGTTTATTCGTGCGGATGGGGCCATACCGCATCCTGTTGGACTGTGGCTTAGAGGATATTTCATCCCTGGTGGAAGGGCTAACCAACTCAGCACGCCAAGACAATACCCCTCTACCAGTCGATTTAGTCTTGGTCAGTCACGCCCACCCCGATCATGCCAGAGGATTGCTAGCACTCCATGAAGCTTTTCCATTATTACCTATATATAGCAGTGAAGTCACAAGTAAGTTAATACCACTAAACTGGCCAGAGCTTGACCCAGAGGAAATACCCCAATTTTGTCAGGCCTTACCGTTGCGATCGCCTGTAGAATTCCAAGAAGGGCTGGTAGCAGAATTATTTCCCGCAGGTCATCTACCAGGGGCTGTAGCAATTCTGCTCACCTACACAACCCAGAAACGCACTTACAGACTATTATATACAGGAGACTTTTTCCTGTCCAACTCCCGGCTGGTAGAAGGTTTGCGGTTAGAAGAATTGCGCGGATTAGAATTGGATGTATTGGTGATTGAAGGTACCTATGGCACATCCCGTCATCCCCACCGTCGCAACCAAGAAAATCAACTCGCAGAACGAATTAATAAAGCGATCGCCGAACGCTGTTCTGTACTCCTCCCCACACCAGCTTTGGGTTTGGGTCAAGAACTGCTAATGTTATTACGTTCCCATCACCACTTCACCGGACGGGATTTAGATATTTGGGTTGATGGTACTGTCGCTACTGGCTGTGACGCCTACTTGGAACTCCTACCCCACCTCCCCCCATCAGTACAGAACTTCGCCCGTCATCAACCCTTGTTTTGGGATGAACGAGTCCGTCCCCGCGTGCGAAGGTTGCAAGCAGAACATCGACCCACCGTGGGACATACCCCCTGTATAGTCCTTACAGATTCTACAGCAGATTTGGCGCAATATTGTCAAGCCGACACCGGCCCTTGGCTAATTCTCCTAAGCGAAAAAATTGATATAAAAGTTAACAAAGAATATTCCGCACCCACCACCATCGAAAGCTATCTTCTCGCCCAACATAGTGATGGCCCTGGTACTACCCAGCTAATTCATAATTTGCGCCCGCAACACGTCGTATTTGTTCACGGTTCCCCAGCCTACTTGGCAGACCTCACAAGCCTAGAAGAGTTACAAAACCGCTATCACGTCCATTCTCCAGCCGCTGGAATATTGGTGGAATTACCCATTGGCGATACATTTTTACAATCAGTAGCCCCAGAGAGTAATTATGAAGGGGAATTGACAGAGTTAGGGACAGTCATTACAATTACCCTACCAGATGCAATCACCGCCGATCCGCGATGGCGTCAGTTTGCCGATACAGGGTTAATCGAAGCCCGTTGGCAAGGGGAAGAATTAGTATTAAGGGGATTGACTCAAAGAGAATTACTCAACCAAAATAGCGATCGCTATACCTTGTCCGATTTAGACTGCTGCGGTACATGCCGACATCAAAGAGGCCAGCGCTGTTGGAATCCCGCTTCCCCATTGTATAACTTCAAGGTAACACTTGAGGGTTACTGTCCTGCCTTTGAGCGGTTGAATGATAGTTAATAATTATAACATAAATATAAAAACATGGCTCGCCTAAGTCATGACTAGAAGTTACGAGTGGCGTAGGGCAGAAATATCGATTCTTTATGCAACTACAAATTTTATCATGAAATTTAATCTTAGCCATGATGGCGATTTTTTAATTTTTGTGGCAATAGCGATGGATTTTCGTCTTGTAATTGGCGGGAAAATTCTTCATCATCTGCGATTTGTTGACGAATTTCCTGGCGATGATCATGATAATAGGCTAGGGCTGCATAAACATCAGCTAGGCTAATACTAGGATGATGATAAAGAATTTCATCAGGTGACATTCCCATTTGTTCGTGCCAGACAACAATATCCTGAACTCTAATGCGATGTCCAGCAATCCTAGGTTTACCTCCACAGACACCAGGAGTAATTTCGATATGTTCTTTGATGATGGGGATAAACATAATGTTTTTTGCTAAGAACTGATTATATTCGTGTCACAAAGATAACTCATCCTAGTCTACCGTAAAAGGATTGTCGCGATCGCTTCGTGCTGGTATCTCTAAGCTATAATTTTCTTCGGTACATAACTGCTGAAGTTCTTGAAAGACTGGAACTAGAGATGTTTTCGCAGTTTTTTGCCGCCAGTTTAAAAATTCCTGAAAAAGCTCAGGGTTTACAATTGCGGCTACTAGTTCTTCTTGAGTATAAATTAGCTGAGGTTCTTGACTAGTGGCATTAATTATGGAAGGTAGCTGTTGTTTGGCTTCTTCAAGTGTCCATTTCATTCTCAAAGTCCTCTGCATCAATTTGTTGATAGTATTCCTCCATTTTGGCATCAAGTTTACAGCGTTCTGCTTCTATCGGAAATATGCTGAGAACCCCCGAAGATGTGGCTGACTTAGGAAGACACATCTGTGCTTTAAGCCGGGGGATGAAAGCTAGCCGCCTGATTTATCAGGCTTGTCTGTCTTAATTGCTTTTTTGGTTCTCAATATATTGCCTAACAACCTCGGTACTTACTGCTCCTGTCGAAGCAACAAAGTAACTAGGACTCCACATACTAGGTAATTTTTTCAGATGGGGAAACTCACTTCTTAAATGGTGTGATGCCCTGCCCTTAATCCATCTAGCTACATCAGCAGGCGATTCATGGGTAGGCACGTTTAAAAAACAGTGTACATGGTCGGGCATGATTTCCAAAGCAATAAGCTTCCATCCATGCTCAATTACTAGTTCTAATATTATTTCTTGTAGCCGTACTGCCACTTCTTTGACTAGTACGGCTTTTCGGCGTTTAGGCACAAAAACAAAATGATAATTAAGGGATGAAACAGAACCTTCAGTACGTCTGTACTCATAATCTTCTTGGGAAAGTTTAGACATAATATGTTGACTTATTTAGTTGTTACAACTACAATAGAAGACAATGAGGATAAAAGCAAGTGTTTAAAACAGTCCCGATTAGAACCAAGTTTTCAGATGAGGAATTAGCATTCTGGTTGAACCAGTGTGAACACGCCAACAGTCTCATCAATTGTGTTCTTTATGAGGTCAAGAAAGCTCATTATTCAAAGCTTCAAGAGAACGGAAATGCATTTACAACTTATTGGCGTGAAGACGATTTAAGAAGTGGTTGGAAGACATATAAATGTAGTTCGACTTACCCAGAAATTGACAAACTGCTTAAGTTAAATTGTCACTACAAGGCAATGGCAGCCCAATCTGCTCAACAAACTTTAAAGTCTGTAGGGGAGTCGATAACCGCGTACAACAGCTTGGTTAGTCTTTACTACAAAGGTGAAGTAGATAAACCGTCACTTCCAAAATATCGGGCTCTTCCGTACTTAGCGTGCTGAATTTGTTAAAAAATAAGTTTGAAACCCTTGCCTGGCTCCGATAAAAGCCATTATTTTTTGTATTTGAGCTACTGTTACTAAAAATCAAATTATAAACGCCTATAAGCCTTGTTATTAAAGCAATTTAATCGACTTTCATTAATAATTAAGCACGCTATACACGCAAGAGCCCTTTTATTTCTCTTGATTGATACTTTATCCAGTTTATGTTGGTTTTTACGTAGTGATTTTAAAGAAGGTAGTTTGTCACCTTCGGATGTAGCCAGATAATCATCACCATGTAAAACAGCGTCCAAACCCATTGAATTATCCCAAGCTGGAACAATTAAATCAGGATTAAAATCAGGTACAGAGGTATCTTCCAGACACATCTGGATATACCAACCATCTACTTTTTTGGTTACGCTGATTTGTTTAAGTTTAAAACCACTGGGCAAAGGTCGATGCATTCTGACTTGTACAACACCCAATTTAGGTAATCTTAGATATAACCAGTTTTTCCGAACTAGTTTAATCCAATCATCTTTAGCACTTGCAAAAGTCATTGTGCCAAAACTAGCTGCTGTTTTAAAACGTGGCTTACCCGAACGCTTACCCTTTTTATCACCAACTATAAACCTTTCAAAAGCCTTATCAACTCGCTTACAAATATCTTGCAAAACAGTTGAATCAACACGAGAAAAATCTAGTAACTCTCCACTATGCATTACCTTGATAAAATCTTTCTTTATTTCTGGTAATTGCAACTTTTGAGAGTAGTAACTTGGCCGCTCAAATAAACCAGGGAAAGTGTCTTTCCAAAAAGGAAACGCTTTTAGCTGCAAGTGATTGTTCTGCCACCATGAAAACCGCTCACCCAATTGTCGGTTGTACCAATAACGAGATATTCTTAACCACTCGTTAAGCTCTATCTTTTGATTAGTATCTGGGTAAAACTGATACTGGTAAGTTGTTTTCATCGTGATTCGACCTCTCACTTAACTTGTTATATGCTAGCATGAATGTACAAACAATGTACAGCCATCATGAAAAAGATTAGGGTTAAGGATGTCTGAACGTAGATATAATAAGTTGCAGTTATATTCAATACAAGTTGATAAAACAATGACACAAGTTTTAGAAGAATTTATCGATTCACTACCGAATCCAGAAATTGACAAAAACTCGACTGCCATTCAATCTGTTTCACCTGCGGTAAAAATTGATTGAATGGCGTCTCCTTTTTGTCGCGCAATTCATCCCGACACCAACACGAAGTGTATGGTGCGGGGCTTCTTGCTGTTTAAGCTAAAACAATTGTGTCCAGAGTATGGAATTACCTTAACAATAACTGAGGAGGCTTACAGTTCTAAAGCATCATTCCTTGATTGCGACTCCCTGCCCAAATATGGAGAAAAACCTGAAGGGTGGAATCTTGTGGTAGAAGAGTAGAACGCGGTTTGTATAAAAGTTCTGATGGCGCTTTAATCAATGCGGATTGTAATGGAAGTGCCAACATCATGAGAAAAGTAGCCACACAGCTAGGATTAAACCTAGCCGAGGTGGGTAGGGCATCTTTGACAGTGCCACAACGAATTGATTTATTCAAGAGATTAAGTAAATCATATCGTAAACGTTGCTACGGCGCCTATAAGCCGTAGCAACATCCGTTTAGAATCCCCCGCGCTTCCAGCCGGGGGAGATGTCAAATCAGCCAAGACCTCATCACGCGCAGCGTAATAAAAAAAACAAGAGTCCAGAGTGGAAAAATAGACTCTGGACTCTTGAGTTTCGACTAATTCAGTTATTCAGGATTCGAGTCAGGATAATGGTTGCGGATACGTTCAGCCTCAGGACAATCCTCAGTCATGAGAGGTTCTACATTTCCGCGTGGTACTGAAGCCAATTTTTGTGTGACAGCGCCAATACTTTCGAGACGAACCATCTCTTCCCACGAACAAACCTCATCTTCTTCTTCTGTTTCATAGCGTAGGGTCACTAAATCTCCCTCGATATCGATGATGCGGGCGCGTTCAATCCAGCGTTGCTGGTCCCGCAAGAATACACATACCTCCCGCCCATCGCAACACAGTTGATAAATCTTGCGGTGTAGCATGTACTGCTTCTGCCTTTTTAAACAACTAGTTAAACCTGTCAAAATCTGGGTTTTACCCCAATAAATCACACCCATAAGTGATCAATTTCATGGTCTAGTAGGAAGTTAGTCTGTTGACCAAATCCAAAGACTTGCTTATATTTATCAGATCTAGGGAAGTTTTTGGCCATAAACTAGTAGTTACTGCACCAGTTAAACTCAATCACTTTAGGGTCATTCAGCGAATGTCTACTTCATAGAAGTCATAGAATTCGGGAGTTGTCCTAACAAGGTTAATACTTGCTGGTGAGTCCTGCCTACCATTATGTAATAATAGATACTCTGGAACAAGCATTGAGTGCGGTTGTTGGAGTTGCCTACTTGTAGTCATTGGCATTGCTGGGAAGTCCGGTAACTCGGCTGTACTTTTGCCCCTATGTGTCTGATCTTAACTCATTCTCTTGCTCACCTGAATACTTTTAAACAACAATACCTCAAGAGTTTTAAATTGAGGGTATTTGCTTGATGATACATATCTGCCTGTGGGTAACAATGCAGCGGCAGAATCACCCAAACAAGCGTTCAAGGGAAGAATCAAGTTTAGCAGCTGTAAGTTATCACCCGCATTATCGCAGGCTGGAAACACTTTTGGCAATTCGTCTTAGGCGTTGTAATACCAGATATAGCGCTTTTCACTTGAGGACTAGGGACTAGAGTTGTGTATTCCATCCAGAAAATTATTCATCTTCCTCCCCTCACCTGTTGAGTGGATCAGCAAGATTGGTATCCTATGGGCAATTCCATGACCAGTTCCGAGGAAGCTTCTCGTTTAATTTTACCCGCACGCACTGCATCATATAAGGCTGTCAGAGCGATCAAATCATCTGGCTGATAGCATTTAATCCCCAGCATTTGATGCAATAGACCCTCAGATTCAACACTCAGACATCCAGTTTGGAAAGCAGATTCAACGATAGCGCGAATCATGATGATTAGGGCATAATGAACAATTTATTACCTTCATTATCAAGCATTTACTGAGATTTTTGTTGATGTCTAACATTGTTATGAGTGATTGTCATCGCTAAATAGTTGTGATTTAAATCACACGGTTTCTTTCAGGGTGATATGTCTGAAAGATTTATAATTCAAGACCCATAGAGATTATAGTTCCAAAAAAATCCAGTTGCCAGATCAAAAAATCACACAAAGAAACGAAAACAAAATATACAAAAATTCATCAAGTCAAGGCGACGATATTTGATCAGGCACAAATACACTATCAAGAAATATGATACCCGTATTTAAGGAAAAAACTGGCGGAAATTCTCATCCTGGTCACTCAACTGCACCCAGTCTAAGTTTAAAGACCGGAATTTTTGCACCAAGCGATCGCAAGCAGGGCGTTCAGTCGCGTAATGACCAGCATCAATTAAAATCAGATTGCAGTCGCGGCTTTCTTGGAACTGATGGAACTTACAATCAGAAGTTAGATAAGCTTGCGCGCCTGTTTTGACAACCGCCGAAATAAAACTTGCTCCCGAACCACCTAAAACAGCCACTCGTGAAATCGCCTGTTGTAAATCAGTAGTTGGTGAAACTAGCAGATTAGGGCTTTTGAGTCGAGTGTGGATTACCGTCAACAAATCCCGTAACATCAACACAGGTTCTAACAGCCCAACTCGCCCATATCCTAACCCTGCTTGCGTCGGGACTATAGGAGTAACTTCCTGGAGTTCGAGAATTTGAGCCAAAACATCAGCAGTCCCATCCTGAACCTGGTCAAAATTGGTATGGGCGCTGTAAATCCCGATATTTTTGGTAAAAGACAATCGTACCATTTGGGCGATCGCCGAACCTGTGCGAAAAGACTTAGGGGGAGTGAAAATCAGGGGATGATGGGCAAAAATCAGATTAGCATTACAGGCGATCGCTTCCTCCATCACAGCTATTGTCGGCGTTAAACACACCAAAACCCTTGCTGATTCCTGCAGAACTCCCGGTTCTACCTGCCAACCACAATTATCCCAGCTTTCACACCAAGCCGGATTAGCCCATGCTTCAAACCACGTAATTAAATCAGCTATTTTCATAGATTTCGGGATTGGGGATTGGCGATTGGGGATTGCACTTCTCTGCGAGACGCTACGCGAACGGCTCCGCTCTGTTACCAGGGATTGGGAATTGGGAATTGGGAATTGGCGATTGGGGATTGGGGAGTAGTGACGAATGACAAATGACAAATGACAAATGACAAATTCATCCAGAAATGTGGACAACCAACTCTCTGGTATGATTAAGCTGACGGTGTTCCCATATATAGATACCTTGCCAAGTTCCCAGCACCAAGTGACCGCCATTAATGGGGATGTGTTCCGAAGTGTGGGTGAGGGCTGTACGGATATGTGCCGGCATATCATCCGCTCCTTCCGCATCATGGATATATTTACCTGATTCTGGCACAAGTTTCGCCATAAAATCAGCTAAATCCACAAGCACATCAGGATCGGCGTTTTCTTGAATGACCAAACTGGCTGAAGTGTGGCGTAAAAATAAAGTACACAGTCCAGTTTCCACCCCCGACTCAGCAACAATCGCGGCAATTTTTGAGGTGATATTATAAAACGATTTACCAGTCGTGGAAACTCTCAGTAGCTTTTGGTAATGAGTCATCAGAATTCTTGGGTAGAAACCCCGTCCTTATAGGACGGCTTTGCTTTGATTAGTGACAATTAGTCCAGTTGAACGCTGAATCAATCGCACTTTGTTTTTGCTGAATTGACCTAACCGCTTCCAGTCAGCATCAGAGACAGAAACTTGTTTTTCAGTATCGCCACTTACCCAGCCGCGATAGGTTTTATTACCTTGGGTAGCCTCAACGTAGTCGCCCTTTCGGAAACCGTGACGGGTAACAGTACCGCCGTATTTCCTTCTAATCCCACCTTTTGAGGGAACCATTAGATGAAGTTGGCGGCGCGATATTGGCGGACGACGAATAACTGTAAATGGTGCGGGAGTTACGGTAACATCCCCTTTCCAGCCTCTTGAATGGCGGTCAATGATGCCGTATTTGATGAATACACTGCAAGCGAGCGCTATACCATCTACTGCGTGAGTTGCTGGAATTGCATCGCCTTTTGAGTGTTTCTGTTTTTCTAGTCCCAGTTCCCGCCTAATGTTTGAGGTTTCCCACCCGTTAAGTTCAAAGCAGAAGTCCCAATCGCTGCGGAGATTTTCTAACTGCCATTTTTGACCCACCATTACAGGACTAAATTCCTTATCTCCACGCGCTTTTATTACTTCGTAGACGATGGTAGTGATGGGGTAAATCAGCGATAACTCGTCCAGCACTCTTAGTTCTAATTCTCGATTAGCCAGAATGCTAGGAGGAATACCACGTTGGCGACGATTATCAAATCTTGCTTGACGATGAGCGCGAAGTTTAAACGCTATTTTGCGGTTAATTCTGCGACCCCGGCGACCCCTTCGCATCATGGCGCGTTGCTCCATACGGTCTCGCACGGTTTTAAATGGTAATTGGAGATGCGCTAGCCAGAGGGTAAACTTCGCAGATTGTACCGCCATACCCGTGTATAGCTTTCCTGGGTCAATTCCTACGGCGATAGGCTGGGTATTCTTAGTTTTTAGATAGTGGCGGTTGGTTAGTTGGATTTGGAAAATACCCAGGTCGTTGTGAATGACCTTTGCTTTCCCCTCTTTCAACCAACGTCTTGCTCTGCTAGCCTTTGTAGGCATTAATGGTTTCCCGCTATACGCTAATACTGGTACTCGCAACATGGAGATAATCCTCGGAGTAAAGTAGTAAGTCCCCTCGCCCAACTAATCCAGAATGTCTTGGCATTACCCAACGACTTAACAAAAAGTCTTGCAACTTGTCCGAACTGGGGAAGTATTCGGAGGTGCGTATCAGGATTAGTCTCAATGGGCTAGTCAAACACGTAAGATTTGTTTCTTACAAGCTCCGTACCTTCAGGTCGGAGTTATTGACCTTTATCCTTTAGACATTTAACTGGAAGTCTCTTAGCAAAGATAATTAATCACAGCCTGGGCGATAACTTCATTACCATCCTTAGCAATGGGTTGGGGTTGCTTTCGTGGTTGGAGAGGTTGAGAGAGAAAATCCCAGGAACCTTGAAAAAATTCATCTGGCGTGAGAATTTGATGTTGGTTATAATTCTGCACACCTTCTAACATAAAAGCCGCTTCCGCAAAATCTTCGCGAGTAATTGTCACGATAGGTACATCAAGTTTTGTCGCTTCCGCGAAAGTACCGTAACCCGGTTTAGAAACTACTCGCGCACAAAGAGGCATAAAATCGACAGGGCGATATTTTTTGTCACTAATCTTCACCAAATTGGGTAAATCAGGAGCAGATTGATCAAAGACAATAAATTGATAATCGGCAAATTTTTGCAGGTTGTCATAGGGAATCTGCTGCAAACCCAAACCACCAAAGGTAAGCAAAATAGTCTTTTCTTTGGGTGCAGTTATACCCCAACTAGCGCGTAAATCATCAACAGCAACACGGGGAGTACCACCAGTTAATCCCACATCTATAATATTCTTGAAAGCCGGCATCGGTTCATGGAAAGGCAGACGGAATAGGCGATCGCTTTTGGAATAACAATTACTAATCCAATCAGCAATTTCCCGAAATTCCTCACCCCAATCACGGTAGATTAAATCCCAACCAAAATTACTTACCATCCAACAGGGGATATTCGCCGCCTTAGCCATGAGAGGGGCGAGGAAGGGAATATCTGCCAAAATCAGATTAACCCGATTTTGCCGAATAAAATTGACTTCCGAAGCAATCAACGAATTTTGATTTTTCTTAATATCTCTTAACTTTTCTAAGGTCGCCTCTTTATCCATAGTCAAGCTATCTGCTTGCACCACACCCAAATCAAAAGCACGGGGACGATGGATAAAATCCCCTTCTATATAACACTCTAGCAACCACCGTGGGGCAGTAGTCACCATAATTAGTAGGGGATCTAGGCCTAGATCCCCTACATCTTTATACAACCTTTGAATTGTCGCCACCAACGATGCTGTGCGAGTAGCATGACCAAAACCATGATTAGTGATAGCTATATATATAATTGGGCGTTCCATTTAGAAGTTGGGAGTAATGAGTAATGAGTAATGAGTAATGAGTAATGAGTAATGAGTAAGGAGTAATGAGTAATGAGTAAGGAGTAATGAGTAATGAGTAATGAGTAAGGAGTTGGGAGTTGGGAGTTAGGAGTTACATGTGTGTGTCTTAGGGACGCAAGGGCTTGCGCCCCAAAAGCGTGGTCTATTCAGAGGAAGATGCTGTAATAAATCTTTGCACGCCGTCAACCAATTGGTCAATCTCCGACTCTAAAGTCAAATAATGAACCGTGGCGCGGATACAGTTAGGATGGGCGATTGTGCGGGTTAATATCCGTTGTGACTCCAAAAATTGCACCAACTTGAGACTTTGTAGCTGGTTGGTGAATTGGAAAGAGATTAAACCGCTTTCGGGTGGGGAAGTTCGTAAACATTGGACTTGGGGTAACGCCGTCAACCCTCGCCAAAGGTACTCACTGTTATGGAGAATTTGCTCATAACGCTCCTGTGGCGTTCCCCATTGCTGATGAACGGCGATCGCCTGCCTTAAACCCACGTACAATTCATAAGCTGAGGTGGCTACTTCATATCTTCGCCCATCAGGATGCCAATTCACAGGGTTCGCAGCCACAACGCCACGAAAACCGATAAATGTAGGCTGCAAAATTTCTCTGACTTCTGGGCGCACATACAAACCACCCACACCCGCAGGTCCACATAACCACTTGTGACCCGTAAAAGCGTAGAAATCTACACCTAATTCAGTTAAATTTAAAGGTAATAAACCAACAGACTGGGCAGCGTCTATCAGCAGTAGGGAATGATTATTTCTGCATAATTTAACAATTTTGTCAAGAGGTAAAACTTGACCCGTATTCCACAGCACATGACTTAAAACCACAAGGCGAGTATTGGGGCGCAGGTGTTGAGCAATAACTGTTACAGGGTCCCCCTCATTTAAAGTCGCCATCAGGGGACAGGTAGTAACTTCCACCCCGAATCTCCGGGCGATTTCTTGTGTAGTAGCAATCACACTTGGGTGTTCGCAATCAGAAAGTAGCAGATGGTCGCGTTGGCGCCAATCTATACCCCAAATCCCGATATTGCAACCAACAGAGACATTTTCCGTCAGAGTAATTGTATCCGATGGTGCATGTAACTCAGAGGCGATCGCATCTTTGACAGCTTTCTTCTCTTGATTAATCCAGTTAGCCACCTCAGCACTAAACGGACCAATCTCCTGGATATGAATTTGAGCTTGGTGAATCGCATCCAGCGCCCCTTGCGGTATCGGTCCTTGTCCACCGTAATTAAAATAAATCTTATTCCCTAAAGCTGGAAATTGCTCTCGATGCTGATGCAAGCGATTTTTGGCAACGGAAATACTCACTCTCATTCTCCCACTGACAATTAAAAAAAAATATCCCATAAGTAGGGTGCGTCTGAAAACCAGACAACTCATGAAATTCCAGATTTTCGCACTGACGCACCCCACAAGGCTCAAGTTTTAGGCTCAAAGGCTCAAGTTTTAGCCTTGATCCTTGATAAGTGATGTGGTTTACTTCCACAACGCGCCAATTATTGTTAGCCTAAAGGAATGCTAATCAATGCTGAACTCCTACTGCAATATCAACGCTGCAAACGCCGACCTTATTTAGATACTCACGGTGACAAAAGCCAGCGAGATGAAGCCAATGAATTGCTGCTCAAACTACAGCAAGATAAAATCGCTTATCAGTTGGGTGTGTTATCCAAACTGACCTATCACCAACCAAACTATCCACGCTTCAACTGGCAAGCAGGGCACGTAGCCACATTAGAATTGATGCAGCAAGGAGTTGATTACATTCGTCACGGAGTGCTGTTACTAAATTACAACGAGTGGACAGACTTTGCAGGCGAACATCAACAATATACCCTCCTCAGTTGTCCCGATTTACTCGCCAAACAGCCAGGAAAATCCCGCTTTGGTGATTGGATATACGTTAGCGCAAGTTTAGAACTAGGTAAACGCCCCAAGCAAGAATATCAAGTAGTAGCAGCATTTCACACCCAAATATTGGCGACAGTCCAGCAAGTTGCACCCCAGACAGCATGGTTACTATTGCGTACCAAAGATACAGCATATCCAGTGGATCTATCCAAATGGACGCCACAGATGCAAGAGATTTTGGCAGAATTGATTCAAGCTTTAGAGTTGTTGGAGGCGCCAGAGGTATTTATCGCCCGTCAGAAATGCCATCTTTGCCATTGGTACAATCAATGTTATGCGATCGCCCAATCTCAGAAACATCTATCATTATTACCAGGCGTCACACCCATTCGCTATAGCCAACTCCAAGCACTTTCCATCACCACAGTAGAATCCCTCGCCAATACCAGTCCCAGGGTTCTAGAAAGTCTACTTGGTTTCGATGCTCAAGTTGCATCCAAGCTCATAGTACAAGCTCAATCTGTCCTGGAAAATCGGCCGTTGATCTTACCCAACCCACCACCAATCGAAGACATCATATTTACAGCCCCCATAGAAATTTACTTTGATATTGAAGCCCAACCAGACTTAAATTTAAATTATCTTTTAGGCGTTTTAGTCGTTGACAGACAAACCAACACCGAACAGTTTTATTCTTTTTTAGCAGAAAATCCAGCAGCAGAAAAATTAATTTGGCAGCAATTTCTCAATTTAGTTGAGCAATATCCCCAAGCGCCAATATATCATTTTTGTGTCTACGAATTGGATACAGTCAAAAGGCTAGCAAAGCTTTATGACACACCATATTCCTCCGTGCGACCTGTATTAAATCGGTTTGTCGATGTATATGAACAATTAATTCAAAGCGTCGCCTTACCAGTAGAAAGCTACGCCCTCAAAGCCATTGCTCGTTGGTTAGGATTCGAGTGGCGTAATCCAGAAGCCAGCGGAGCCAAGTGTATATACTGGTATGACCAGTGGTTAGAAACAGGCGATCGCACCTTATTAGAAATAATTCAACAATACAACGAAGACGACTGCCGCGCCACCCGCAATGTTAAAGACTGGTTAGTCAACTTTTTCCAGCCAGAATATTATCGACAACTACCTTGAAAATCATTTGTCATTTGTCATTTGTCATTTGTCATTTGTCATTTGTCATTTGTCATTGGTTATTGGTTATTGGTAACGGTTTCATCTGTAGGGTGTGTTACGGCGCTTATTTGCGCCTGTTTTTCAGGATGAATTACCAGATGCGCTGTAACGCACCAGCAACAGCAGTGATTGATCAAGTCAATATGAAATCCTGTAGGGCGTTGAGTTAGAAATTGAGCGTGATATCGTGTTTAGTAATTTCACACTCATCGCTATCTATGCAGCGCCTGAAAAAACTGTTATCCTGGCCAAGAATTATTTACTTTATTCTCCCAATTCTGATTATTAGCCTCTGCTTGGGCAACTTAGCATCAGCAGCTGTAACAGTCACTAACATAGAGTTGATCGGACAAGCCATATTACCCACAGGATTAACCTTCCAAAAAACTCAAGTAGGAGGGTTATCTGGAATTACCTACGACCAAAAAAAAGACCTTTATTACGCCATCTCCGACGACCGTAGCGAAAAAGCACCCGCCCGTTTTTACACCCTGAAAATTGACCTCAGCAAAGGTACATTGCAAAAAAACGGCGTTGTTCCCGTTGGTGTCACCACCTTATTAAATGAAAATGGAGAAAAGTTTCCTCCAGGTACCAGTGATACAGAAGGAATTGCTTTAACTAGCAAAGAAACAATCTTCATTTCTTCTGAAGGTGATGTCAGCAAACTCATTAATCCATTTATTCAAGAATTCTCACTATCTTCTGGTAAAGTAATCACAAAATTACCCATACCAGACAAATTTTTACCTGATAAAAATGGTAAACAAGGTATCCGCCAAAACTTAGCATTTGAAAGCCTGACCATCACACCAGACGAAAAGAATCTGTTCACAGCCAGCGAAAATGCGCTAATTCAAGATGGTCCAGCAGCCCAACCCAAAATCAGCAGTCCTTGTCGAATTATACAATACAACCTACTCACCAACCAACCAGAAAAGGAATATCTTTACCAGACAGAACCAGTCTCACCTCTATTCAATATTACTGGCAAATTCGCCAGCGGATTACCTGATTTAATTGCACTCGATAATCAAGGAAACTTTCTGAGTTTAGAAAGGACTTTTAGTGGCTTAGGATTTGGTATTTCCCTCTTTGAAGTTTCCTTAGAAAATGCTGATGACATTCATGATATCAACAGCATTTTGAGTGTTGACAGCAAAAAAATCAAACCAGTCCAGAAAAAACTACTGTTAGATTTGAGAAATCTAGACTTACTGCTAGACAACATCGAAGGCTTAACCCTCGGTCCCCAATTACCAGATGGACAACGCACATTAATTCTCGTCAGCGATAACAATTTCAATAAATTGCAACGCACCCAGATACTAGCCTTTAAACTCAAAATCGAAACACCAATCATGAGGTTCTGGCGCAGTATAATCCGCATATTCAACCGCTGAAATCTCCAATAAGTAGGGTGCGTCAGAAAACCAGAAAATTGATATGTTTTCAATATTTTATATCTGACGCACCACACCCCCTGACAATTAAAAAAATCTCCAATAAGTAGGGTGCGTCAGAAAACCAGAAAACAGATGTGTTTTCAATATTTTATATCTGACGCACCACACCCGCTTGTGGTCAGGGTCAATCCAAAATCGATTACCGTTCTCCTCAGCACAAACATCCGTGGTAAGGGCGCAAGGCGTTGCGCCAGGGTCTATCACCAGAAAATCCCTGTGATGGTTGATTTTAGTCCCTTATTCAATCGTAACTGGCTAGATTTACTTATGGTGTATTTACTGATTTTATTAGACAAATACATTATGAATATTTGTAGTTTCCGTAAAATTTCTCTTACATACCAATTAATAAGTGTGTTACACCATATTTAAGAGTTATTGCAGATAAGTTTTTAATTATTTTATCAATCATTAACTTAATTTTATCACGATTTAAACTTGAGATAATCAAATCTCTATTTTCCTGGTAATTGGTTTTAGATAAAATCAAATTCTCTGGATTTATCATTCAACGATAAATAAATCTATGCTGCAAAATCATATTGAAGAAAATATGGTAACTTCCAAAACTGAATTAGACATTTATATTGGCAAATTTTTAAGTAATCGCTATTTAATCAGAGATTTGATAGGTAAAGGGGGTATGGGTAGGGTTTACCTAGCAGAAGACGTAGCTAAAGGAGGTATGCCGGTCGCTATCAAAATTCTCTCACTTAGTTTGGGAGATCAGCAAATGTCTCAACGCTTTGCTAGAGAAATTTTTATTGGCGCTCAATTAGGACGGAAAAGTAAAAATATTGTCCGCATGTTGAGCTACGGTGTCACCGAAGATAAAATTCCATTTTATGTTATGGAGTATCTGCAAGGAAAAAATTTAAAACAAATACTCAAACATCAGGAACTAACAATACCCAAATTTTTAGATATTTGTCAACAAATTTGTTTAGGTTTACAGTGCGCTCACCAAGGAATCAGTCTCAAAGGAGAAATTTATCCCGTGGTTCACAGGGATATTAAACCAGAAAATATATTTATTGTTGAAGATACTAATAAAGGGAATATAGTCAAGATTCTCGATTTTGGGATTGCCAAATTTTTAACAGAGCGTAGCGGGATGACTCTGACTGAATCTTTTATTGGTAGTTTACCTTATTGCTCTCCCGAACACATGGAAGGACGCAAACTACTCGATGTCCGCTCTGATATTTACAGTTTGGGTGTACTGATGTTTGAGATGCTAACAGGAAAACACCCATTCCAGAAAACAAGTAACTCCTTTGGTAGTTGGTATCAGGCTCATCGGTTTCAAGCTCCTCCTACCTTTGAGGATGCAAATTCCCAAGTAAAAATCCCCCAGGAATTACAAAAATTAGTCATGACTTGTTTAGCCAAAGAAGTCAGCGATCGCCCCCAAAATATCCCTGAAATATTAGAAATTTTAGAACAATTTGCCTGGCGGAATGAAAATGATATTTGTATGGGTAGCGATAGCTTTGAAGCTGCTTATCCAGTGCAATTAATCCCTGTAACTTCATTATCAGAAAAAGAATGTTTGCAAAAGACTTGGCCTAAGAACAAACCAATAGCAACAATTGGGTTTCCCTATTTGTTACATACATTACAAGGCACTATACCAACTTTTTGGGCAATGTTACCCAAACAAGAAATTGACAAATTTTTAGATAAAACCCAAGGCACTGAATTTGTTGCCAAAATGAATGTCTATCCAATGCTATTATGGGTAACGGTTTTATATGATGCCGAACTTTCTCTCACACGATGGCTATCTTATTTCTTGAATATGAAAGATAGTAAAGGGCAAAATATAGTCCGTGGTTTAGCAGAAAAAGGCTATTATCATTTGCTATTTTTTTCTCTGGAAGCACCACATAATTGTGTTCATGTAATAACGTTGAATATTAGTGCTAAACAGCGTCAGCAACTTACAGATTGGTTGGCGAATAGTCAAGAAGCTAATGAATTTATTTCTGCCAAACAAGCCCAAATAATTTTGAAGGCAGAATATGAAAGAATTAAAGGTAAAATTTTACGAAAATTAACAGCAAAACCCGAAGGCAAGAAAATTTGGGTTAAAGCTTGGGTATATAAGTTTTTTCATCAAATTTACGAAATTTTATGGCAAAAATAAATCCCTTCCACTTCGTTTATCTTAGTCCGAAATCAAACCGATAACGACTAATGGCTCAAAAAATTGCACCCCTAATTGAGCCTTGACCCTTGTTAAATTGTATTTTTAATTTATCATCATTAGAGGGTGTAAAAGTGAAGCAAACCGCATTTGCATCTAGACAAAATACAGGGTTACTTGCCAATCGTTATCAACTCCAAAACTTAATTGGTAGGGGAGCTATGGGCGAGGTTTTTTTAGCAAATGATATGTTGCTAGGAGGACTACCAGTTGCGATCAAATTCCTCTCTCAGACAGTTTCAGATCCTGAAATGCAACAAGACTTTGTTCGTGAAGCTCTCATGAGTGCCGCTTTAAGTCAACAAAGCATACATATCGTGCGAGCGTATGATTACGGCGTCAGTGAACAAGGTAAACCATTCTACGTCATGGAATATCTATCTGGCGAAAGTTTAAAAGATTTAATGCCAATGTCTTTGGCAATGTTTATAACTATAACACGCCAGATTTGTTTGGGTTTACAATGTGCCCATAAAGGCTTGAAAATGGACGGCGAAATTTATCCATTAGTCCATAGAGATATCAAGCCAGCGAATATATTAGTTATCCCCGAACCCATGTTAGGTTACTTAGTCAAAATTCTCGATTTTGGTATTGCTAAATTTATACATAATTCCACCACAGTCAACACAAATAAGGGATTTCGTGGCACCTTACCTTATTGTTCTCCAGAACAACTAGAAGGGGAAGAATTAGATAATCGATCCGATATTTATAGCCTGGGAGTAATGATGTTTGAAATGCTCACAGGCGAAAAACCTTGGCGACCAGAAACAGATTACTTTGGCGCTTGGTATAAAGCACATCATTTTGAATCACCAAAAATGATTACCGATGTCAAACCAAATCTGCAAATACCACCAGCCCTCAATGATTTAATCATGACTTGTCTTGCCAAAAAACCAAGCGATCGCCCCGCAAATATCGCTCTGGTTATGCAAGTTTTGGATAGTTTAAATCAGCCCATAAATCAGGAATTAAAAAAAGTTCGGACTGCACCCAGAGATACTTCCTCTGCTAAAATTCTCACTGGTTCTGGATTACCTTTATCAGCAGAAAAAAAATCTGGACAACTTGTCTGGCCTCAAAACAAACCTATTCAAGAAATAGTGTTTCCCCAACGACTAGACACCAAACAAGGATTTGTAGCATCACTATGGCTGATGTTATCTCAACCAGAAATCAATAGCCGTAAGCATTCAACCTGTTACAACCAGTTTATCTTTATCACATCCCCCCACCCCATGCTACTGTGGCTAACAGTCCTCTACAATCGACAACTAGACCCTAAATGGCTACCCTGTTACCTAGATATGCAAAATCCCCAAAATCATCAACTAGTTTATGCATTAGCAGAACATGAACGCTACCCCTTAATTTTCTTTACCCTCGAAGCACCCCACAAATGCAATCACATCATCAACAGTTACATTAATTCAGCACAGCGCCAAAAATTGCAAACCTGGGTAGAACAGAGTAAACATCTACCACCATCTTCTCAATCCCACTTGAGCAAAAACCTCTTAAAGCAGCAATACAAGCAAATGCAATCTCGCATACAGCAGCATCTTGTTGACGGTTGACCCGTTGGGAAGAAGTGAGAAGAATCAAACCCTGTTGAATTATAAATTAATAATTATTAATTTGCGCCGACCTAGCTTGAAAATAATACTTTGACCAATATCGATGTAAAATACAGATGCCCTATGCCGATTTTCCTGTGTCATGGTGTACGCAATTCATGACGGCTACTTACTAAAAATTAAACTATTAACAGGATAAACCTATGAAACTGCAAACTACTACCCAACAAATCAAAACAGTTACAGCCTACTATACCCCAGAAGAATATTTAGAACTAGAAGAAAAAGCTGATCATAAAAATGAATATAGAGATGGAGAAATTACACCAATGACTGGTGGAACAACAAATCATAATAAACTGGCATTAAATTTAGCAACTGCCCTGAATTTGGCATTAAATGATTTAGACTATGAAGTTTATATTGGTGATGTAAAATTGTGGATACCACGGTATCGCGAATTTACTTATCCTGATGTTATGGTAATTGAAGGGCAACCTGTTTATTATAGCACAAATACCACAACAGTTACCAATCCTTTGTTAATTGCTGAAGTTTTATCTAAATCTACAAAAGACTATGACCGGGGTGATAAATTTCTCTATTATCGCTCAATTCCCGAATTTAAAGAATATATTTTGATTGATCAAACTAAATATTATGTCATGCAATATGTCAAGAATTCTCAAAATCAATGGCTTTTGACTGAGTATGAAACAGAAGATGCTATCTTAAATATTTCATCAATTAATATTAAATTGTCTTTCAAGCAATTGTATAAAAAAATCAACTTTTTGGAAAATATAGAATAAACAGGGAACTCTTAAAACTAGTAGTCCTTCAAGTCAACAACACTTGGTGAATTGATTTGTTCGTAGTTGCGCTTTAACGCTATTAATTAAAAGAGTAAGCGCTAAAGCGTAACTAATAACAACTTTTTTTCGTAAAAGACGGTTGACTTTTGTCCCCTATTGCCTGTTGGGTGCAGAAAGAAAAATTTTGAAACTTCTGACGCAAAAACACTTGACAAGTAGAAAAAACCGAGTGATAATGGCAAAGTCGAGAAACAAGGGACTGTAGTTCAATTGGTTAGAGCACCGCCCTGTCACGGCGGAAGTTGCGGGTTCGAGCCCCGTCAGTCCCGTAGAAAGTTGTGAGTGGTGGGTAACGAGACTCATCACTCAGCACTTATGATAGTTGTCATGCTTTGTCAAAGAGAGAATTAACCGTGACTGTCAGAGTCCGTATTGCGCCGAGTCCTACAGGGAACCTACATATCGGTACAGCTAGAACGGCTGTATTTAACTGGTTATTTGCTCGCCACCACGGCGGGAAGTTTATCCTGCGAATTGAAGACACAGACCTAGAGCGATCGCGTCCCGAATACACCGACAATATCCTGGAAGGATTGCGCTGGCTAGGATTAAATTGGGATGAGGGACCATTTTTCCAATCCCAACGCCTGGATCTGTACAAACAAGCCTTACAACAACTGCTAGAACGGGGATTAGCCTATCGCTGCTATACCACCGCTGAAGAACTAGACGCCCTCCGAGAGAGCCAAAAAGCTAGAGGTGAAGCCCCTCGTTATGACAACCGTCACCGCAATCTCACCCCAGAACAACGCGCCGCTTTTGAAGCCGAAGGTCGCAGTTATGTGATTCGCTTCAAAATTGAAGATGAGCGGGAAATTGTCTGGAATGACTTAGTAAGGGGAACAATGACTTGGCGAGGTAGCGATTTAGGTGGTGATATGGTCATCGCCCGCGCCTCAGAAGAGGGTACTGGTCAGCCATTGTACAACTTTGTGGTTGTGGTTGATGATATTGACATGCAAATTACCCATGTCATCCGAGGCGAAGACCACATAGCCAACACCGCCAAGCAAATTCTGCTATATGAAGCAATAGGTGCAAAAATCCCCGAATTTGCTCATACACCGCTGATTTTGAACTTGGATGGGCGCAAGCTTTCTAAGCGAGATGGTGTCACTTCCATTTCTGACTTTAAGCAATTGGGCTTTTACAGTGAAGGCTTGGTAAATTATATGACCTTGCTTGGTTGGTCTCCCCCAGACTCAAAAGAGGAAATATTTACCTTAGAAGCCGCCGCCAAAGAGTTTAGCTTTGAGCGGGTAAATAAAGCCGGTGCAAAGTTTGACTGGGCAAAGTTAGATTGGTTAAATAGTCAGTATATCCACGCACTGCCAATAGATAAATTGACAGATTTGCTCATACCCTACTGGGAAGAAGCAGGGTATAAATTTGACGGGGGACGGGAACGTGGTTGGTTAGAGGAGCTAGTTGCTTTAATTAGCCCCAGCTTGACTCGTTTCAAAGATGCTGTAGAGCAAAGCCAACTGTTCTTTACTGACACAGTAGAATTTAGCGAAGAAGCAAGCAAGCAACTGCAGCTTGAAGGTTCTGCAGCAGCCCTCAAAGCAATTATCGCCGCCTTAGAAAATCAACCGCTAGACCCAGCCACCGCCCAGGAGATAATTAAACAGGTGGTGAAAGCGGAAAATGTTAAGAAAGGGTTGGTGATGCGATCGCTCAGAGCCGCCTTAACTGGAGATGTACACGGGCCAGACCTCATTCAATCCTGGTTACTGCTGCATCAAATAGGTTTAGATCAGCCACGTTTGACTCAGGCGATCGCACTTGGTAATTAGCAGTTAGATTGATACTCCCACCAAGATACTGCAGGCGAATCAAGCGCAAGACGCCTCATTCCAGGGTAAAATGAGGGTTTTTGGCGTTGTTGTAGGGGCGTTCGGGGCGCAAAGCCTTGCGCCCCTACCAATAATCGTCGTCAGATAACCGATACAATGGTGTTACCGAAACTTCAATTCTTCAATAATCCGCTCAAGGCATCGTTCGGCAATTGCAGCAATAGTAAAAGATGGGTTGACTGCTCCTGTTGCACCCGGAATCAAAGCACCATCAACGACATATAGACCCTTGTAGCCTTTGACTCTGCCGTAATAATCGCAAACTTTACCAAAAAAACTGGGTCTAAAGCCCCGTCCTTCTAGGACGGCTTTTTGGTAAAATAGTGGCAACAGGCAGGGCATTGTCTGTCGGGCTAGGTGATGTAAGACGGGATTTGACTATGTGATTTGGAACTATGTCAACCAATACAGCACCACCAAGTGGGTGAGCTGTTGCTCCGTCTACCAAATAGCCAGTTTTGGGTTGGTACTGGCTGGTGGTATTACCCTGGTTGAGGGTCTCGGAGGTAGCCAAGGCGACCTCACGTACCTGAACAATTGCTGGATCGTCTTTAGGCCAGGTCAGCTTAACGCTCTGGGTAGATTGGTCATACCGAAAGCTTCCCAGAGGTGGAGCAATTCCTAGCCCTAGATGGTAAAACATAAAAAATTTATGTATATTTCCCAGGTTGCCAATCGTTCGTGCGGCTTGAGATTGCTCCTGAGTTTTTTCCACAACTCAAAGATTTGATTTTAGGACTTAAGCATTGACAGACATAACGAAAAGTGCTAATTGGCGTTTGCACAGATATAACGACTTACTTTTGGGAACTCATTGTGTAAAAATCATGTCTTCTACAATACGTAGATGAACATGTAATCAAAATGCCGAAATCAGCGCTCTACAGAGGGATAAAATTATCGTTGATGATATTGACGCTCTTCGCCGTATCGGCAACGAATGCCAAAGCTGATGTTCAACAAATGCCAAAAATATTTGGAGATGTCACCATCGGACCCAAGTTCTCCCCGGACCCCTTCACAGTTCGCGGTATGAGTGGCGGCTCGGTCCCTGGGAACCAAGTAGCCGGGATAACTCAAACAGCTACTGGGCCATGTACCGGATTTGTTGATCAAACACCAGACCATACTTTGGAATTAACAAGTAAATTTGACTACCTGAAGCTGCAAGTCGATAGTCCTGAAGACACTACCCTGATTGTGACAGGTCCCGGTGGTACTTGGTGTAATGACGAGTTTAATGGCAAAAAAAATCCTGGGATGATTGGGGAATGGCTTCGCGGAACCTACCAGATTTGGGTTGGCTCCTACAAAAAAGGTCAATATCTGCCTTACACTCTACAAATTACACAAGTTAAGTAGGTCATTTGTCATCCCCCCATGTCCCCATACTTCTCTAATTGACGTTCTGACAAAGCCAGTCGAGCGCATAGCGTCTGCACCATACGCGCGCAAGGTTTTTGGTGCGGTTTGTCAATAAATGTCCGAGTAAGTCCGGCAAATACTTGACGCTTGAGATTACTCCTCATTGGTTGGATTGTGCGATAATGTATTAAAATTAAGTTAACTTTCATTAAGATTGTTGATGTCGTCATCGATCTGCTGTATAGCCATGATGGCTATATGGTGATGGATGTCAGACATCAAGTTAAACAAAATGGATTTATCAAGATCCGTTTCCTAGCTATGTAGTGACCGAGAAAGGATGAAGGATGAAGGATGAAGGATGAAAAATTCTATCCTTCTGAGTTCACTTGATCCTGAATCTGAGAGGGTGGTTCCACCATTCGGTTGCTAAAGCTGATGAGTTGTATTGGCATCTAGAGGCAAATTAAAATGAAATTCTCCTGGAGAGTCCTGGTACTCTGGACATTGCCGGCTTTGGTAATTGGCTTTTTCTTTTGGCAAGGGGCGTTTGCTAATGCTCCTGCGGATATGAGTAAAAATGCAGCTAATACCCGCATGACCTATGGTCGCTTTCTGGAATACTTGGACGCCAATCGCGTTACCAGTGTAGATCTTTATGAAGGCGGGCGGACAGCAATTGTTGAAGGTGTAGATCAAGATCTGGAAAATCGTGTGCAACGGTGGCGGGTAGATCTACCTGTAAACGCTCCTGAGTTAATTACCAAGCTCAAAGACAAAGGAATTAGTTTTGATGCCCACCCCATACGCAATGATGGCGCAATCTGGGGACTGTTGGGTAATCTGATTTTTCCGATTTTGTTGATTACTGGGTTGTTCTTCTTGTTCCGTAGGTCTAACAACCTCCCAGGCGGACCTGGACAAGCGATGAACTTTGGTAAATCTAAAGCGCGGTTTCAAATGGAAGCCAAAACTGGTGTCAAATTTGATGATGTCGCCGGGATTGAAGAAGCCAAAGAAGAACTACAAGAAGTTGTTACATTCCTGAAACAGCCAGAAAGATTTACCGCCGTAGGCGCACGCATTCCTAAAGGAGTGCTGCTAGTTGGGCCTCCTGGTACTGGTAAAACTTTATTAGCAAAAGCGATCGCTGGGGAAGCGGGTGTTCCATTCTTCAGCATTTCTGGTTCGGAATTCGTGGAAATGTTCGTGGGTGTGGGTGCTTCGCGCGTGCGCGACTTGTTCAAGAAAGCCAAAGACAACGCCCCCTGTATCATCTTTATAGATGAAATCGACGCTGTAGGTAGACAGCGGGGTGCTGGTATCGGTGGCGGTAACGATGAGAGAGAACAAACTCTCAACCAACTGTTGACCGAAATGGACGGTTTTGAAGGCAACACAGGTATCATTATTATTGCTGCCACCAACCGTCCTGACGTATTAGACGCAGCCTTGTTGCGTCCCGGACGTTTTGACAGACAAGTCACCGTTGATGCACCAGACATCAAAGGACGCTTGGAAATCTTACAAGTCCACGCACGCAACAAGAAACTTGACCCCAATGTATCCTTAGAAGCGATCGCCCGTCGGACTCCTGGATTTACAGGTGCTGACTTAGCTAACTTACTCAACGAAGCCGCAATTCTCACCGCCAGAAGACGCAAAGAGGGAATCACCCTCCTGGAAATTGATGATGCGGTGGATCGCGTAGTCGCCGGGATGGAAGGTACTCCCTTGGTAGACAGCAAGAGCAAGCGTTTGATAGCCTATCATGAAGTTGGACACGCCTTGGTCGGCACTTTGTTAAAAGACCATGACCCAGTGCAAAAAGTTACCTTGATTCCTCGCGGACAAGCCCAAGGTTTAACTTGGTTTACCCCCAACGAAGAACAAGGATTAATTTCCCGTTCCCAACTCAAAGCCAGAATTACTGGTGCTTTGGGTGGTCGCGCCGCCGAAGAAGTGATTTTTGGTGCAGCCGAAGTGACTACTGGTGCCGGTGGTGACTTGCAACAATTGTCGGGAATGGCGAGACAGATGGTAACAAGGTTTGGAATGTCCAATTTGGGTCCGGTGTCACTGGAAAGCCAACAAGGAGAAGTGTTCTTGGGTCGTGACTGGACAACTAGATCTGAGTATTCTGAGTCTATCGCTTCCCGCATTGATGGTCAAGTCCGCGCCATTGTGGAAGAATGCTACGACACAGCCAAGAAGATTATGCGTGAACATCGCACCGTCGCTGACCGCTTAGTTGATTTGCTGATCGAAAAGGAAACCATTGATGGTGCTGAGTTCCGCCAAATTGTGGCTGAATACACCGACGTACCCGAAAAGTCTCAGTACGCACCAAGTCTGTAATTAGTCCAGAATCAAAAATTTTCAAATAGGGGCGCGACAATCAATGTCGCGCCCCTATTTTGATAAGGTGGGTGATTCTGATATTTTTTTGAAATGGGTGTATCACCATTGGTACTAAGTTAATAAAATTTACTGATAGAAAAGTTAGTATAGTATTGAACAACAGATTTTTTTACTACAAAGGCTAATATGAGACAGTCCACTCCAGACGTTCAATACAACCTTGTTCAAAAGATTGCAAAGTGGAAAGCTGGGCTGGCTGACTTGGGGCGAAGAAATCCTCTAATCAAGTTTCGACAAGATAGTCCCCGAACTTTGGAGATTCTGACGGAGGAACCAGATATTGTCTTCCAAAAGCTTAAAGAAGAGAAGAACGCGCTCAATTTTCAAATGCTTGATAGCGAGTATCAAGATACTTTACCGACACAAAAAATTCAAGCATTACCTACAGCCAAAAATCCTCTCGAATTAATTACGCGTCAAACAGGTAACGAGCAACTCAAGCGGTTTAAGAAATTGCGTGCTGAGGCGCGAAAGTCAATCGAAGAACGAGGAGTCAACAGCTTATTCCTAGCACTAGGAACACTGACTTGGTATGACAAGGATAAACCAGAGGATGCTTTACTCTCGCCACTAATTTTAATTCCTGTAGATTTAATTAAAGAGTCTAGACGAGATATATATAAAATATCTGCTTTGGAAGATGATATTGTACTAAATCCAACTTTGGCACTAAAATTAAAGCAAAGTTTTGGAATAGAGCTTCCAGAGATAGAGGCTATACAAGAACTAACTTATGACGAAATTATTACCCAAATTAGAGAACTTTTAGCAGCACAAAAGACATGGGAAATCAAAGAGAATGTATTTCTCTCATTATTCTCTTATGCCAAAGCTGCAATGGTTAGAGACATCATTGAAAATGAAGCTCGAATTTTTTCGCACCCAATTTTGCAAGCAATTAGTGGAGATTTAACTAAATATCAGTCTAGTTATAGAGAACCATTACCCGCATCTGCTTTAGACTCACAAATTAAACCAGAGCGAATATTTCAAATTCTTGATGCTGATTCTAGCCAGCAAGTGGTAATTGAAGCAGCAAAAGCTGGTTCTAGCTTTGTTGTTCAAGGGCCTCCAGGAACAGGAAAAAGTCAAACAATTGTCAATACTACCTTACTTTCAAGAATGGCTAACTTATAAAGAAACTTACCAGAAACTCGAAAATCTGGGAGCTAATAAGTTTTTAACTGCTTTACGTGACAGGAACCTAGAACCAAAACTTTGGTTTCCAATTCTAGAGAAGCTGATTTACCAAACCTGTCTTGATGCAATTCTGGCAAGAAAGCCTGAGTTGAAGAATTTTAACGTTGAAGTACACGAACGGCAAATTAAGGATTTTTCTCAATTCGATTCTCATCAACTAGATGCTGCTAGGGAACGTTTAAAACTACTTCATGTGCAGCGTTGGAAAAATCGCGAAAAGTTCTCAATTATTCAAGCTGAGTTACCAAGGTTAAATAAAGAAGTAAACAAAAAAAGGAAACATTTACCTATTCGTAAACTCCTGAATGACAAACAAAGGGGGATACCAAATCTGGTAAAAGCTTTAAAGCCTTGCTGGATGATGAGTCCGCTTTCCGTTAGTCAATATATTAATGCTGATGAGGTTCATTTTGATGTTCTCATTTTTGATGAAGCTTCTCAGCTGCGTACAGAGGATGTTGTGCCGTCGATTATTCGCGCTGATCAAGTAATTGTCATTGGGGATAGAAAACAACTTCCTCCCACGTCAGTTTTTGTAACGGGAGACAGCGAAGAAGATTTAGATGATGAGGATGATGCAAGCTATGAAAGCGTTTTGGATGAATGTTCAAATTTTATGTTTGGACGCACACTAAAATGGCATTATCGCAGTCAAGATGAACGCTTGATAGCTTTTTCTAATAAACATTTCTATGACTCTCAATTAGTCACATTTCCCAACCCAATTCAAAATCCAGATTTGGGAGTCTGGTTTAAGCATGTTCCCGATGGGGTATATGATCGCGGTGGGCGCACAGATAATCGCAAGGAGGCTGAAGTAGTTGCTCAGTTAGCATTAGAGCATTTTCAACGGGTTCGGGACCAATCTCTGGGTATTATTGCCTTTAGCGAAGCTCAAGCTGATGCTATTCAAGAGCAAATAGAGATTTTGGGGAAAGATAATCCCGATTTTGATGCATTTTGTAGCGATCGCTCACCTCACTATTTTCTCAAAGCACTGGAAAATGTCCAAGGTGATGAGCGTGATGCAATTATACTCAGTGTTGGCTATGGTCGTGATTCTCAAGGTAAGCTTCATCTCAACTTTGGCCCTATTAAAAACCCAGGTGGAGAACGACGGCTGAATGTGGCTATTACAAGAGCAAAAAGTAAAATTACATTGGTTTCTTCTATCTTAGCTGATGACATTGATTTAACACACAGCAAAAGCGAAGGTTTAAGATTACTGCGCGATTATCTAGAGTACGCAGCCAGTGGAGGGGAACGACTGGAAGGTAATTATTATACAGATAAGCTGAAATTTGACTCACCATTTGAAGAAGATGTTTACCACGCCTTAGTAGAACGGGGATACACCATTCGTAGCCAAGTCGGATGCTCAGGATACCGGATTGACCTAGCTGTAGTCAATAAAAATCGCCCTGGTGAGTTTTTATTGGGTATCGAGTGTGATGGTGCATCATACCACAGTTCACCGACCGCAAGAGATCGCGATCGCCTGAGACAACAGGTGCTCGAAAGGCTAGGTTGGAAAATTCACCGCATTTGGTCAACGGATTGGTTTCGTAACAAACCCGCTCAAGTGAAGCTCTTGATAGAAAAAATTGAACGGCTACAACAAATAAATCTTTATACCGAAAGACCGCGCTGATCAGAATTATCGCGTGATATTCGAGACTGATGGTAAGCGTGTCACTCAATTTCGATCAGGTAAACTGCCAGAAGTGGAATTTGTGGAAGGCTGCAGTTAATTTGGCGTTGCTCCCGAATGTGGGGTGATTCTGATATTTTTTGGAGATGGGGGCTTTAGGCGGAATTAACGCAGCATACAGCCTACTCCTCGTGGTAAAGTAACTAAGATAATTTGTTCTCTTTTTGAGATGGCTAGCCTACCGCATCCAATTCAGTATCAGGGTAGTAAGAGAAACCTTGCGCCCGACATTCTCAGATTTTTACCTAATAAGGTAGAGAGGTTGGTAGAGCCTTTTACAGGAACCGCAGCCATTAGTATCGCTGCTGCTTCTAAACACATTTCTCAAAAGTTTTGGCTTAATGATCTCAACAAGCCCCTGATTGAGCTATTGGAACTAATTGTAGAAAGACCACATGAAATTGTAGCTGCGTATGCCAATATATGGAATGAGCAGCATCATGATTCTGTCAGTCACTACTTTGAAGTTAGAGAGACATTTAATAGAACCAATGATCCAAAACTTCTTCTGTATTTATTGACTCGCTGCGTAAAAGGCGCTGTTCGGTATAACTCTGCGGGATTCTTCAATCAAAGTCCTGATAAGAGACGCAAGGGAACTCAACCTGTAAATATGAGGAAAAATATAGAAGGAGTTTCCGCTTTTTTAAAGGGTAAATGTAAATTTACATGGTTAGATTATAGAGAAGTTTTAGCCGAAGTAAAAAGTAGTGATTTTGTTTATCTAGACCCTCCCTATCAAGGTGTATGTGGAGAAACAGATTCGAGATATTTCTCAGGAATTGATTTTGATGATTTCGTTTTAGCTCTTGAACAATTAAATGGCAAGGAAGTAGCGTTTGCAATTAGTTATGATGGCAAACGAGGCAATAAAACCTTTGGCAATACATTACCTAAAGAGTTGGGACTCAAGAGGATTGAAATCGAAGTAGGGCGATCGTCACAAGCGACGCTACTCGGTAAAGAGGAAATGACAGTAGAGTCTTTGTATTTATCACCAAATTTACTGAGTGGACAATTTTCGGATCTAGAAACCTATATTAGCAAAGCACCGAAACAGCTTACCCTTTTGGAAAGGCATGGACAGTTCTCAACAGTTACCCAATGATTTCATCCAACTTTGTCAGTCAGTAACCGCGAAAAGACCAAAAGCTGTTATTGACCACATTCTACAATACGGTTTTATTACAACGGAAGACTTGAAGGCAAGGTACGGCTACAATCATCCTCCAAGAGCAGCTAGAGATGTTCGAGAACATGGAATTCCTCTAGAAACCTTTCGCGTAACAGGAAGTGATGGCAGAAAAATAGCTGCCTACAGATTTGGGGATGTTGACAAGGCCAGGTTTTCTAGGTTATCGGGTAGGACAGGCTTATCGAAACAGATTAAAGCCAAATTGATCAGGAAATATGGTTGTAAGTGCTTCATCTACTTAGAGCAAGTTGAGGAGCGTGAATTGCAGATTGATCATCGTGTTCCTTTTGAAGTTGATGGAGAGCCAGAGTTAGAGCCAGAAAGCTTTATGCTGCTTTGTGGATCTGCCAATCGGGCTAAGTCTTGGTCATGTGAGCATTGCGAAAATTGGAACAGCATAAAAGACAAATCTATTTGTAAGTCATGTTACTGGGCATATCCAGAGGATTACACGCATATTGCCATGCGACAAGTCAGAAGAATAGATATTATGTGGGAAGAAAAGGATGTTGAGATCTATGAAAGATTAAAACAACGAGCCGTCAGCCTGGAAAAAGAAATCCCTGAATTTATCAAGGAAATCATTGAACGAGAAATGCACCGAAACACTGACGGCTAAAACTTTGTTGACAAAATAATTATTAATTCATAATTAAAGACACTGTACAGAGCCACTCACTGAATTAAAAATTCCGTGGTCTTAAATCAGTGGAGAGTACTAGCTCGCACTGATTTAAATTATGAATTACCTTGACGCCGATCACAAATTCTAAAATCTAAAATTGCCAGTCAAGAATCAAAAAACCTGGACTCTTGAATCTTGACAAAATTAACAAGATGTATAATTGACACTCTCAGGTCTAAAGACACTGAGATTCTACAGACAGAGTAAAACTCTCGCTACGACCGTCAAACGCCGTCTACCTAGTCACTCTAAGTCAAGCTTAGGTTTCTAGCTACTTTTATTTTTTCCCATGCTTTGGTGAATCCATCACTAAGCCAAGACGCGGTACGCTCCGCAACAAGCCTTTATTTGCTCTTTCCTGTCATACTGCGCCAGGACTTAAACCTAACCGTTGTTTCATAGGAGCGGGGATTTCTCCGATACTAGGATGCTTCAACACGTAGATGTTTTTTGTTCTTACTCACGCTCTAATTTTAACACAAATACCACTGCGACTGAAGTCGCTCGTGCCGCTGACCACGAGCGGTCTGAAGACGCTGAGTTTCCCGCATCCCCCGTATTCCTATGAATTTAGCGTTAACTTTCTACTTCATCCACCGCCTTGGGAACCCCAGCCGTTAACACCTCATGGCCAGTAGCGGTAACTAACACATCATCTTCGATGCGAATCCCAATCCCCACCCAGCGCTGGTCAATCTCTGGCTGGTCTTCGGCTGGTTTGGTATCTGGTACAATATAAAGTCCTGGTTCTATGGTCAATACCTGTCCTGGTTGTAAAAGTTGCGGGTTGTCGCCGTGTTGGTAAACACCGACATCATGGACATCTAAGCCTAACCAATGGCTGGTACGGTGCATATAAAATGGCTTGTATTTTTCCTCTTCAATTAATTTGTCAATTTCACCTTTGAGGATGCCTAGCTCAACTAAGCCTTCGGTGAGGATACGCACTGCTGTATGATGAGGTTGGTGGAAAGAATTACCTGGTTGTACTTGAGCGATCGCCTGTTTCTGTGCTTCTAAAACAATCTCGTACAATATTTTCTGTTCTGGCGTAAATTTACCGCCGACGGGAAATGTCCGCGTAATATCAGAGTTGTAATAACCATAGGCACACCCAGCATCAATTAGCAGCAGTTCATTGTCCTGCATCTGTCGCCTATTCTCAATGTAGTGCAGTACGCAAGCATTCGCCCCAGAAGCTACAATTGAAGGATAGGCAGGCCCCATTGCACCCCGCAGACGAAAGATGTGTTCTATCTCCGCCTGGATTTCATACTCGTACCGTCCAGGAGTGCTAATTTTGAGGGCGTGATTGTGTGCTTCACAGGCGATCGCCACTGCTTGACGCATCAATTCTAACTCGGCTTGACTTTTTACCAATCTCATGCTGTGGAGAACATGTATAGTATCTTCAATCGCAATTGGGCCTGTACCACGTTTGGGATAGGTGCGGAGTAAATCTTGGTAATGACTGAGAATTTTGTCATTAAAACTGCGATCGCGTCCTAAGTGGTAGTAAATGCGATCGGCTTTTTCCAAATACTGCGGTAGTTTTTCATCTAACTCATTGATGGGGTAAGCAATATCTGCACCATAAATTTCCTTGGTTGCTTCTACCCCACAGCGATAACCAGTCCAAACTTCTTTTTCTCGATCTTTGGGTTGGACAAAGAGGATAAACTGATGTTCTGGATGATGGGGTGCTAATACAGCCACGGCTTGGGGTTCGTTAAAACCCGTCAAATAGAAAAAATCACTGTCTTGGCGATAAGTATATTCAACATCGTTATGCATCACTGCCATTGGCGCACTGCGAAAAATGGCAGTACCATTGCCAATTTTTGATATTAACTGCTGACGACGCTCCCGATATTCTAGTTGCATAGCTACTTTAGATTTCAAATTCTGGTGATATTTTAACCTTTCGTAACAAGATATTGGATGGCTAATGCCACTGATTACTGACAAAAACTCCGAAGGGTGGAATTTTTTGACCTACTCTGGGGGCACATATATTTTCCGCGTTTTTTGGAATCTTGACTTTTGACCCTTGTCTGCGACACGCTGGGCGATGACAAGCTCTCGCGTTAAAACTATGACAGTTGGGTAAGTCCTATTGTCTTTGACACTCCCCGACCATTAGGTACGGGGATTCTGTAATCTACGTCAGAATTTGCTCTTGCTGGCTTGCGCCAACTAGCGTAGTGATTCCGACTCCTACAGCGTTACTTCGGGATTGCCCATCCCTAGCAAGTCTTGCATCGCGGAGCGTGTCGGAGACAAGATTTAAAATGTTAATCGCTGCATTTTCATCCCTATGCAACTTGCATCCACAACTACAAACATGGGTGCGAGTTGATAGAGATTTTTTTACAATCACGCCACAATTTGAACACTTTTGTGATGTGTAATGTGGTTGCACGCTGAACACTAACTTACCAAATTTACCAGCAAAATACTCAATCCACTGCCTAAACAAATACCAGCTAGCGTCAGCAATTGACTTAGCTAAACAATGGTTTCTGAGTAAGTTACGCACTTGCAGGTTTTCATAGGCTACTAAGTCGTTAGACTTGCACACGTTACGCGCTATTCTCTTAGCGTGTTCATTCCGTTGCCTACTTATTCTCAAGTGCTTAGAGGCAAATATAGCTCTAGATTTTCTACGTCCTGAAGAACCTTTTTTCTTTTTGTAAATACGTCTTTGAGCATGTTTAATTGACTTTTCAGCCTTGATCAAAAACTTGGGATTAGATTCTTGATGTCCGTTAGAATCAGTGTAAAAACTCTCTAGCCCAACATCTAAACCGATTTCATTACCTGTCAGTGGTTGAATATCTGAAGCTTCAACATCAATACAAAACTGACAGTAATAGCCATCAGCACGACGCACCAATCTAACACGTTTAATTGATTTTACAGGGTAGGTTTGAATATCCCATTTGCCCAACAATTTCAACTCACCAATACCTTTTTTATCAGTAATGGTAATACGGCGCTTGATTGGATTTAGCTTCCAGCCTGATGTCTTGTACTCAACCGAGCGATTATCACGCTGGAATCTGGGATATCCCTTTTTACCTGATACTTTCTTTTTACAATTATCGTAAAACCTTGATATTGCTAACCATGCTCTTTCGGCTGAGGATTGTACTGCCATCGAGTTTAGGTTAGCGACAAATTTAAATTCGTTGCGTAGTTCCGTTGAATACTTGTTGAGTGCGAATCTATCAATTTTTGCTTCTCTTGGCGCGTCAATCCAATATCTCAAACATTTGTTTCTAATGAATTGAGTAGTTTTAATAGCTGATTCAATGGCTAAATATTGAAGTTTTTTAGCTTTAACTTTGTACTCTAGAACTAGCAACTTAATCACCCCCTTTGTTGTTTATGTTATATTTTGATTATACCATTCTTAAGTAGAAAACCGCAATAGGTTATTTCGGAAAATGGCAATTTTTACACCAGATGAGTATAGACACGAGGGAAACGCTATATCATTACTCAATTACCACTTTGTTTTTATCCATAAGCGTAGAAAAAAAGTTTTGGTTGGTGAAATAGCCGAACGATTGCAGCAAATCATTTGTGATGTTTGCAATGAGAACAGATGGCGAATTATTGCAATGGAAATCATGCCAGACCATGTACATTTATTCCTAAACGCAAAGCCGACAGACAACCCCTCTCAAATGATGAACAAAATCAAATGTTGGGCTAGCCACCACTTAAGAAAAGAGTTTCCAGAATTGCTCAAACTTCCGACACTGTGGACACCCAGCTATTTTGTATCGACGGCTGGCAATATCAGCACAGAATCAGTTAAACGATATATTGAACAACAGCGTGATTGAAAACATCACAGAGGCGTAAACGCCTGACTGCTGCTTTCATCCCTTGCCTGTTCGCGCAGCGTCTCCCCTTCTCCCAAAGGGAGAGGCTAACGCCAAGGGAGAAGTACGGAAGACAGCGCTGTGCCCCTGTTCCTCAAGGGTTTTCAGCCTGCCTTCCTTATAAAACCCAACATAATAAATATTTTATAACTGTTTAAAACCGACTTGAAAATATCTCACAAATCATTTACATGAATTACGCAGGTGTCACAGTCAACATATTTTTTAGGGTGCGTAAGATGTTGAAAATCACCAACTTATTAAATCTGACGCATCCTACTAATGTGCGAGTTGCATAAGTACTGATTTACCAGAGAATTATCTACATATACTGACATTTATCGACAGAAAGCTTACTCAAAAAAATAAAAAATATCGTAAATGTTATTCATTAACAGAAAGATATTCACCAGAAGAGTTAAAACTTTAATCACAACTAGTTATAAAAACACATCATGGCTGAAAATCAAAATCCCTTGGCTATCAATACAACAAGCTGGTATAACCAATCTCTGAATACAAGCACAAGCTTGAGTACCTCATTAACAGAAAATTACAATCCTTCTTCGTTGCAAGGGCGTAGCAGTTCTTCTGCTGAAGTACCAAGTATACCCTTGATTTCTCCATATTTACAGATACCATCAGTCGGATCAAACCCTAACCCGAATCCTTACTTAACTAGTGCGGCGATTGTTCCTGATTTCAACGGCGATGGTAAGACAGACAAAGTATGGGTTGATCAGACAACCGGTGAAGTTGTAGTGTGGCAAATGGATGGTACAACCGTTGCAGCCAAGGGTTCTCTAGGTCAAATTGACCTGACTTCCTGGACTTACAAAATTGCCGATTTTAACAGTGATGGTAAGACCGATTTCTTGTTACGTAATCAGAAAACCGGTGAAAATCAGATTTTGTTAATGGATGGCACAAGAATAGCCAATGCAGTTGCTTTAGACAACGTTGATATCGCATGGAGTCCCTTGATTGGGGATTTCAATGGCGATCGCAAGACTGATATCTTCTGGCGTAATAATACAACGGGTGAAAATGCCATTTGGCAGATGGATGGTACAACCGTTGTGAGTGCAACTGTGATTGACACTCTTGACACGAGCTGGACTGCTAACATGGTCGATTTTGATGGTAATGGTAAGACCGACATTTTCTGGCGTAGTACCACAGGTGAAAACAGCACTTGGTTTATGGATGGTACCCAAGTAACTCAAAGTTCGTTGCAATCACAAGATATAAACTGGAATTATAGCTTTGGAGATTTCAACGGCGACTTTAAGACTGACATCCTCTGGCGCAACACTCAAACGGGAGAAAATACCGTTTGGTCTACCAATTCTTTTTTCTCTAATAACATATTCTTCACTACAGGGACACTGACGACACTTGACTCCAACTGGACATCCAACATTGGGGATTTCAACGGCGATGGCAAGACAGACATCTTATGGCACAATAACGCCACAGGTGCAAATACTTCTTGGCTGATGAATGGCACAACAGTTACTACCGAAACTTTCCTCTCCTCTACTTCTACAAATGCTAAAGCATCGTTTGGTGATTACAACAACGATGGCAAAACTGATATCTACTGGCGCGATTATGCAACGGGATCAGACGAAATTTGGACAAGCAATGGAGATGGGACGATAGTAACTAAGACTCCTTTAGCAAGTACAGATCAGCTTTCTCCACTCGTTCTCGGAGAAGATGGTAATCCCACAATAGGAGCAGATGGTCAACCCGTCAGAAAATGGGTGACTGTCTAAGGGACTTCTAATTAAAAAAAATATCCAATTTGTAGGGTGCGTCACAATGCTGCTCGGTTAAGCTTAAATTTTCGCCCCTATATAGCCAATGCATTTAGATGCATTGGCTTTTGTTTTGACACTCTGCGGTCTGTTCGCCCTTGGCGTCTCCCCGAGTGAGAAGACACGCAGGTTCTTTAAGACTCGCTTAAAAGGGATAGTCAAATATCCCCCTAGACGCTCAAAACAATTACCAATAACACAGGTATTGCAATTGCGCAAAATTTTCTTTTTTTTGTTTTCCGAGTCCATCACAACGCCAGTTAGGTACGCTCCATGTTTTCCCATTACTTGTTTACCCAGAGTCGCAACTTGTGCTCTTGCGAGGTAAATTAGGGGTTACTCCTTACAAAACACTTCAACACGTAGATGGTTATTCCTACTCACAATTTGATTATATCATTTTCCACGCTTGTTAAAACCAACCGTGGCGTGTTTCCTCCACGCATCTATTGCCAAGTGGCTTCCACACGACCCGTGATGTTTTTGTGAACCGCCACATCCACAAAAGGATGTGGCTTGTAACTAGACCACAGGGATCTGTAAATTACTGAAATGAGAAAGCATTCAAAGCTTTTGCTTGCGGAAAACACCAAAATGAGAAAGCAATTAAAGCTTTTGAGAAAGCAATTAAAGCTTTTGCTTGCGGAAAACACTAAAATGAGAAAGCAATTAAAGCTTTTGAGAAAGCATTTCAGTATTTTGACTAAGACTAAAGCTGCGTTTCATTTGGTTTTTGTAAAGGTGGTTAAGGGTCAAGGTTCACAAATTTTGGGACTTCAATACCATAATTTACCTTGGAAAAGGCCTTTTCCAGTAACGTGTATGATATTAGCATCACTTGGAAGATGGAAATAATGGCTACCTACAATATTGAGTTAAAAGAAGGGATTTTACGGATTAATTTCGGCGAACCTGCCCAAAATGACCAGATTGTCAAGGATGCGGCTGCGCGGTTGGAAGAAATGGCGCAGTCGGGGGAATTGGTGGGAGGTCCGCTACTGAAGATTAATGGACCTGTTTCTATTCCTGTAGCTTTTGTGTTAGCACATAAACTTGCTCATATCTACGGAGCAGTTGCTTTTTTTGATCCTAAGTTAGGTAAATATGTGATTTCAATCACACATAATCCTGAGTATAAACTGGGAGACTTAATAGATTGATGTACTGTTATTAACCCTCAGTGATGACTGTGGCGCGGTTGTTGGTGGGGTTGTGTGGGGGTAAGGATGTGTCGTACTGATTTCCTTACCTTGTTCAAGGTCTATCTATGTATATAAGAGTTTATGATGACAAGTTCTGAAGTTGTTCTGCAGGTTGTTCAACAGGCGATCGCTACACTGGTTAAGTGGGTAGATCCAAATCATCAGCTAGTTTCTCACTTTCAGTCTGTTGAGGAATATCCAGCAGTTACTAAAGCAAAAAAAATTCTGGGTTGGACTCAAGACATGAGTGTTGGAACATTACACCTGCTATTTGACAAAGTGAAATTACCTGATGGAAAAGGACAAGATTCTAATAAGCAACATTACCAACCACTGATTGCAATAACAAACGAGAATCATGAGTATCCTACTATTCCTTACCCTCTAGATGTAGAACCTACAGAAAAACAACAGGAAGCTTTCCAAAAACAAATTAGAGATGAAGTCTTACCCTATCTCGGCGAAAACTGGCAAAATATTTCGCTGTTGATGTTAATTATAGAGAAATTTGGTTCATGTCTGAGCTTTGGTGAATCAGATGTAGCTTTGGTAGACATGGCTAGGGCTACAGCAGCAGTAGCAGCAGCTTTAGTTAATAACCCTACGGAAGAAATTAGTTTAATTGCTGGTGATTTATCTGGTATTCAAAAATTTATCTACACGATTTCTTCTGATGGTGCGCTGAAATCGCTAAGAGCAAGAAGTTTTTATTTAGAATTAGTTACAGAAGAAGTAGTACAGCAATTATTAGATAAACTCGATTTACCATTCACAAATGTAATTTATGCTGGTGGTGGTAATTTGTATATTTTATCAGCCGCAAATGAGGAAAATAAAAAAATTGTCACTCAGGTAAGACAACAGTTTAATCAATGGCTTTTGAAAGAATTTCAAGGTAAAATATTTCTGGCTTTAGACTGTTTAAAGTTTCCACTTACAGAAATCGCTAGTGCGACATTTGCTTGTCATTGGTCAAATGCAACCAAAAATCTAGCTGTATATAAATCTCGGAAATTTGCTGAACATCAGATTAGTGATGTTATCGCAACACGTAACAGTCATGAACCTTGTCGCGTTTGTCATCGTGACGATGTAGAACCAGAAGCATTAAAACCGCTTAATTTCAATGAGCCAGATTCGGTTTTGGCTTGTGAAATTTGTCGAAGGATGTTTGATTTAGGCAGTAATTTGTTTGGCGTGGAAGCAATTGTGCGCTCAAAAAGCGAAGACGTAGGAAGTAAATTACCTACACTGTCATTTAAATTTTCTGAGATTGGTGAGTCTCCTGCTGTCAATATTCATTATCATTTGTTCAAAACATGGAAACCTATAGTTCCAGATTCTGATTTAGTTCTATTAGTCAATGATTGGAATTTAGAACATTATCAGTTCAAGCATTTCCAAAATGTTTCTCCATTATTACTAGGTAACTATGGAAAGCAGAGTGAAGAAGATCAAGATAATGCAGAAGAATCTAAAGGCTTTATGCGTGCTGGTGAAATGGCAAAAAAAGCAAAAGGTGTTAACAGAGTTGGCTATTTGCGAATGGATGTTGACAAACTAGGACAAATATTTGCAAAAGGATTAGGTGAAAATCAAACTTTACCAAGACTGGCTGGACTTTCACGTCAAATGAGTTATTTTTTTAAGGTTTACCTCAACAGTTTGGCAAAAAAGCGTTATGATAATTTTATACAGCATCGAGAACTGGGAAATATTAAATTTTTCAACAATGCTCAATATTTAACTAAAGATAACCGGGATAAGTTACTATTTATTTACGCTGGTGGTGATGATTTATTCATTAGTGGCGCTTGGAATGAAATTGTAGAATTTGCCTTTGATGTTTACCAATGCTTCCGCGCTTACACAGGTAATAATCCAGATATTACGATATCAGGCGGGATTAGCATTGAGGATATTAAATTCCCGCTTTATCAAGCTGCGAAATCATCAGGTGAGGCTGAGGATAAAGCTAAAGACAATGGTAGAGATAGTTTAGGGCTATTTGGACAAGCCTTCAAGTGGAGTGAGTGGTTAGGAGCAGAAAATATTAATGTTTCAGATATTGAAATTTTCGATAATAAAATCAGAGAATATTTGGCAACAAATATAATGCTTGATTTATTTGGTATCTTCCCATTTGTGAAGAAACTACAAGAACAGCAGATTGAAATCAATTATACTCGCAGTTTTGTTAGGAATCTTTTAGATACTGCTCAAATGCAGGAGCAGAAGATTCAAGAAATTCAAAATAAACGCAAACAACAGCAATATCAAGGTGAAATTGATGATATTCGTTATTATTTACACTTACCTAAAATAGCCTATGCTTTAGGTAGATTACGTCCTAACATACTAAATAACGATGATTTTATTCCAATTCGGAAATCGTTAATTAGTCCTTACAATGCACGTTATTTTCAGGCTATTGCTACTTGGATTGAACTATTGAATCGTACTCAAACCAATGACACAACCAATCAAAAAAATAAACCCTAAACCAGAGCCTAAGTCTCTACCAGCTAAAGCAGTTGAAACACCACAAAAACGGTCGGAGGCACAAATGCAACTCACCGCTGACCAAAAGATGATTCAAACTATCAAGGCTTTAAAAGATGGAGAATTGCGAAACTATGAAATTCGCTGTTTGGTCGATCAAGCCAAAGAATTGGGAGAATATCTGCAAGAAATAGGATTAAAAACAAACCAAATTCGTAAATTTTTAGATGCAGTTAATCGTCTCAAAGTCAAACTGGCTCAAGACAAAGATGAAAGATTTTCGACTATTGAAACAGAGGTAGTTTTGCTTAAACCTAAATTAGCATATGCTACTGCCCGCAAAGATAATGAAAGAACAAATCCAGTTAAGCCATTAAATGATGTGCTTTCAGAGGCGATAGATAGAGTCAAAGACACACCTGATTTTTATCGGCTAGTAAATTTAATCGAATCTATCATTGCTTATCACAAAGCTGCTGAAACAAATAAGTTAAATAGGAATAATTAAATGCTCTCACAGAAACGATTACTTGGTAAATTCCGCATCGAAGGAATTCTTGTTGTAGAGACTGGGTTACATATTGGAGGTGGTGAAGGCAAAATGGATATCGGGGGATTAGATAAACCAGTAGCGCGTGACCCGATAACCCAATATCCTTATTTACCTGGTTCTTCTATAAAAGGAAAACTTCGCTCTCTTTTAGAACGAGTTCACAACAAGCCTTTAAATCGTGCTGGAAGTCGGGATACTTATCGTTATGAAAGTGATGATTTAGTTGATGGATATACCGAATTTAAAATCGATCAACAAAGAATTAGAATTTATTATGAAGGAGCGCGAACTTGTCCTATTAGTAGACTGTTTGGCTCAACAGGTGGTTCTAATTTTTGGGTAAAAACAACAGATGCAATAACCGAAAATTTAGACAGAGTTAAGCAAAATGACCAATACGTTACCGAAATATTTTCTGATGGAGTGGAATATAGCAAAATTGTCAGAGGTCGTAACTCTCCAGCAAAAATCATTGTACGAGATTGTCGCTTATGTGAAGACTCAGCTAAAAAACTAGAGCGAGTTGACACAGGTTTATACATGACCGAATGGAAATGGGAAAACGGTTTGGATCGGGTAACAGCAGCAGCAAATCCCCGTCAAATTGAACGAGTACCAGCAGGAGCAGAATTTGATTTTGAGCTAGTTTATACAGTGGAAGCGGTTCTTGCGTACTTAGCGTGCTAAATATGTTGAAAAATAAGCTTGAACTCCTTGCTGGGATAAGATGACAGCCATTATTTACTGCCTTTTAGGTCTGATGATTAAAATTTTGGCTATAAGCGCCTGTAAGCCTTGATTTTAAAACAAAGTTATCGACTGTAATTAAAAATTTAGCACGTTAAGTACGCAAGAACCCTACTTTTGCTCAGGGTAAAGCAAATTTACCTCTACCCTTACCCACATTAATGTTCCGCAGTTGGTTAGAACGCTGGAATCATTTTGCACCTGTCTATTTGGGAAGTGATGAATTAATTGCTTACCTTAGCAATGCTATTTTACTCAAAAATCACAAAATTCAAACGCGCAGTTGGCAATTACATAAAGGTTATGTCAATGGCTTTGTTGGCGATGTCACGCTACAAGTTTTGCACCGTGCAGATCCTTTATTGGCGAATGTGGCTCATTTGTTAGTTCAATATGCGCGGTTTGCTGGGACGGGGATGAAGACACGGTTAGGAATGGGTCAGACATTAATTCATTAATACATCAAGGAGATAATCATGAGAATAATTATTACATTTTTAGGAATTAAACCACAGAAAACTACTTATATTTTTGAAGGTAAAAATTATGATGGAGAAGTATTTGCAGAAGCTTTACATCAGTTTTGCAATTATGACTCTATGTTGGTTTGTGTCACAAGTGAGGCTAAAAAAACAACTTTTCCTATTTTAGAAAGACTAGAAGATGAGCGCATACAAGCAGTTGATATACCTATCGGTGAAACCAATGAACAAATGTGGGAAACTTTTAAAATAATTACTCAAAATGTAAATGAAAACGATCATGTAATATTTGATATTACTCATGGGTTACGTTCTTTACCATTTTTAGTATTTTTGTTTGCGGCATATCTTAAAGCAGCCAAAAATATTACCATTAAAGCTATTTACTATGGAGCATCGGAATTAAAGGCTTCCAATAATGGAATAGCGCCAGTCATTGATTTATCAGAATTTGTATCTATGATTGATTGGATTACAGCAACAGAACGTTTTGTAGAAATAGGAGATGGACAAGCACTGGCAAATTTACTCAAAACTGCTATCCCATCCAGCATTGAACTTCGAGACAATCCTGCTAGTAGACCATTAAGAAGTCAGTTAGAAAAAACTGCTAAAAGTATTGAAAATATTTCATTGGCTTTGAATGTAACTCGGCCAATTGAAACAATGCAATCAGCTACTAAGTTAGAAGAAATATTAAAACAAGCAGAGCCAAGCTTTGTTGAACGTGCTAAACCATTTTCATTATTGTCAAAAAGAGTTGTTAAAGAGTATGGACAATTTGCTCTGGAAGATCCAACTGACCAAGCAGCATTAGCTGAAAATTTATGGTTACAGTTACAAATGATTGAGTGGTACATTCAGCGAGATAGAGTTGTACAAGCAGTAACTCTAGCGCGTGAATGGTTAATTTCTATATTGGTATTGAAGTTTGATGAGCGAATGTTTGATAACAAAAATAGTCGAAAGTATGTGCAAGATGCTATAAATAATGCCCTTGAAAAGACTAAATCTTCACCGCATCCTATTACTCCTAGTCGTTGCGATGATAAATTTGCAGCTTTGCCACAAGCAAATGAATTTGTCAAAGTTTGGAGTCAAATGATTGAACTACGTAATGATATTGCACATGTAGGCATGAATCTTAACCCTCAACCCGCAGCAAAACTCAAGCAGAAGGCTGTATCACTTTACCCGCAATTGCAAAAACTTGGACAGGAACTACTACCAGAACGAGTATCTACTGAGTGAATATTTTTATAATCTAAGCACTGTTTAGCCACTACCAAAGAAAAGCGATCGCTCGCCACCATCTCCCTAAACTCAAGTATTATCCTTTTTTTATTTGCATCTACCCTTGGTTACTCGTGATTCTAAAATTCAGTCCATCAACATGGAAATCATCTGGTGATTACAGCACTTTTCAGGTATTTAGACCACACGCGGATATCTGTATTTCTTTGTTCCTTTGCGCCTTTGCGCCTTTGCGTGAGATATAAAAATGTGGTTCATTTACCTGAAAATCGCTGTAATATGTGAAAAAAAGAATATGTAACAGTGCGATCGCTCTTTCTATTCAACCCAAACAGCGTAAGTTACTAATTAGTATAGTATATGTTTTTGTATCTGAAAATAAGTTTACGATGGGCTACACCTACACTCCCCACCATCTCCCCACATCCAGTATGCTGAAACTATAACCCCTGTCATCTCACTCTGATTTGACTATGATCCTAGCTGCAAACCAACCCAAACAAAAACTCACCTTTGAGCAATTTTTAGAACAACTCCCAGATGAGGAGGGTCGCTATGAACTAGTGAACGGAGAAATTATGAGGATATTAGCCACCAGGAAGCATGATAATGTAGCCGAATTTCTTGGCGATTCCTTTAAAGCAGAAGTTAGACAATTCAATCTCAACTATAGAGTGTCTGGTCGAATAGTAATTAAGACAGTGACCCCAGAAGGTCGAGAACAGGGTCGTCAACCTGATGTGAGTGTAGTAGATAGAACAATTTGGGACACTAATTTGAGTGCTTACTCAGCGCTACACGAACCTCTGCAATTAGCGGTAGAGGTCGTATCCACAAACTGGGAAGATGATTACATCGACAAGCTGGATGAATATCAACGCCTGGGTATATGCGAATACTGGATTGTAGATTATTTAGCTATCGGTAGTCGCAATTATTTAGGTAATCCCAAAGTCCCAACAGTTTTTGTTTACCTACTTGATGAGCATGGAGTTTATCAATCCACTGCCTACCGAGGTACTGATAAGATTGTATCGCGGACTTTTCCCGAAATGCTGCTGACAGTTGACCAAATTTTGGCAGCATAGATATGGCAAACGTTTTTTATTTATACTTGCTTATATGCTCGCAGCCAATTTAAAGATCGTTTAGCACCTAGCTTTTTCTGCATATCTTCTTGGGAAGTATAAGGACGATTATTTGAAATTAGTTTTGCATATCCATCCTTAACGCCAGGAATTAAAGTCAGATTAGACTGCTTATCATTGATGAATTCCAAGAATTTTGAAATATCTTGAGGTTCTATAATTCTTTCATTTAACTTTGACTGTAAAATAACTTGTTCTATAGCTTTTTCTGCATCTGGTTGCTGGGCTGCAATTAGGAATACCCAAATTTGCTCTATAGGGATCTTCTACATCATGCTTTGCTTTCAAATGACATCCAGGTTCACCAGTAATCATTTATACTAATCAAGTATAAATTTATATACTCTACAATAAATGTTTGGGCAGGAAGACTTTGTTTGTGTGCAAGATGAATTGTGACTTCCACTCACGCAGACGATTAAGACAAAAAAAATCCCCCACCAAGTGGCGGGGGATTTTGATTACTCATCTACATAACTACTAGCCAGATCAACCGAACTTACCAGCAGTGGAGGCGATGAGGAAGGCGGCGTAGGTCAAGACATAGCCGACGGTGAAGTGAGCTAGACCAACTACACGAGCTTGAACGATGGACAGAGCAACGGGCTTATCTTTCCAGCGAACTAGGTTAGCTAGAGGAGTGCGTTCGTGTGCCCAAACCAGGGTTTCAATCAACTCTTGCCAGTATCCTCTCCAGGAGATGAGGAACATGAAGCCGGTCGCCCAAACTAGGTGTCCAAACAGGAACATCCAAGCCCAGACAGACAGGTTATTCACGCCGTAGGGGTTGTAACCGTTGATCAACTGAGCGGAGTTAGCCCAGAGGTAATCACGGAACCAGCCCATGAGGTAGGTGGAGTTTTCGTTGAACTGAGCAACGTTACCTTGCCAAATACCGAGGTGTTTCCAGTGCCAGTAGAATGTTAACCAACCTACTGTATTCAATGCCCAGAACAGAGACAGGTAGAAGGCGTCCCAAGCGGAGATATCGCAAGTACCGCCACGGCCTGGACCGTCGCAAGGGAAGGCGTAGCCGAAGTCCTTTTTATCGGGCATCAGCTTGGAACCACGAGCATCCAAAGCACCTTTGACCAAAATCAAGGTGGTGGTGTGCAGACCTAAGGCGATCGCATGGTGTACCAAGAAGTCGCCAGGGCCAATTGTTAAGAAGAGGGAGTTGGTGCCAGAGTTAATGGCTTCTAACCAGCCACTTAACCAAATGTTGCCGTAGTTGGGGTAGGCTGTGTAAGCGATGCTATCGGGGTTAGACAGCAAGGTGTCTAAGCCGTATAGTGTTTTACCACTAGCAGCTTGGATGAATTGAGCAAATACTGGCTCAATCAAGATTTGCTTTTCAGGAGTACCGAAAGCAACTACTACGTCGTTGTGGACGTACAAGCCAAGGGTGTGGAAGCCTAAGAAGAGAGATACCCAGCTGAGGTGGGAGATAATCGCTTCTTTGTGCTGTAGCACACGGTCGAGTACGTTACCTTTGTTTTGTTCGGGGTCGTAGTCACGAACCCAGAAGATAGCCCCGTGGGCGAAAGCACCAACCATCAAGAAGATGGCGATGTATTGGTGGTGGGTGTACAGTGCTGCCTGGGTGGTGTAATCCTTAGCGATGAACGCATAGGATGGCAGAGAGTACATGTGTTGCGCTACCAATGAGGTGACGACACCTAATGCAGCTAAGTGCCAACCCAACTGGAAATGCAGGGAGTTGTTGTAGGTGTCATAAATGCCTTGGTGAGGCAGGTTGAATGGACCTTCAACAGGTTTGCCAAAGAAGGTTTTGGCATTCATCATTTCTTTGATGCTGTGACCAATACCGAAATTGGTACGGTACATGTGACCAGCAACAATGAACAGGACGGCGATCGCCAGGTGGTGGTGAGCTATATCAGTCAACCACAGGGCTTCTGTCTGAGGATGGAAGCCACCTAAGAAGGTGAGAATCGCTGTACCCGCACCGGTGGAAGTCCCAAATAAATGTCCAGCAGTGTCTGGGTTTTGAGCGTAAACACCCCAGTTACCTGTAAAGAAGGGTGTCAAGCCTGCTGGGTGAGGAGCGGTGGTCAAGAAGTTGTCCCAACCTACGTGCTGTCCGCGAGCTTCGGGGATAGCAACGTGAATTAAGTGACCAGCCCAAGCCAGAGAGCTAACGCCAAACAAACCTGCTAAGTGGTGGTTTAGGCGAGATTCAGCATTCTTGAACCAAGCCAGACTAGGACGGTACTTGGGTTGTAAATGTAGCCAACCAGCAAACAATAACACAGATGCGAATAACAACAGGAATACTGAACCGGTGTACAGTTCACTGTTTGTCCGCATACCGATGGTGTACCACCAGTGGTAGACACCAGAGTAAGCAATGTTTACCGGACCGTTAGCACCAGCTTGGGTAAATGCTTCGATCGCAGGTTGACCGAAGTGGGGGTCCCAAATCGCATGGGCAATGGGGCGAACATGCAGGGGATCTTTGATCCACTCTTCAAAGTTACCTTGCCAGGCTACGTGAAACAGGAGGCTGGAAGCCCACAGGAAGATGATTGCCAAGTGACCGAAGTGGGTGGCGAAAATCTTTTGGTAAAGACTTTCTTCCGTCATGCCATCGTGGCTTTCAAAGTCGTTTCCTGTAGCTATCGCATACCATATCCGACGAGTACTCGGATCCTGTGCGAGATCCTGGCTAAATTTTGGAAATTTCGTTGCCATAGGTTTTGATAATTCCTCTGACCTTTAGCCATTAGCTAATGGAGTTACGAGTTAGGAGTTAAGAGTTAGGAGTTAAATACTCATCACTCTTGACCCATAACTCTCGCTCCCTACCCTACTGAAAGGATGTGTGCGTGGAAGAATGCCCAGGTGGTGGCTATTCCTCCTAAGAGGTAGTGTGCCACACCTACAGCCCGACCTTGAGTGATGCTCAGAGCGCGAGGCTGGATTGCTGGTGCTACTTTTAGTTTATTATGTGCCCAAACAATCGACTCAATTAGTTCTTGCCAGTAGCCGCGACCACTGAACAGGAACATTAAGCTGAATGCCCAAACAAAGTGAGCGCCTAAGAAAAGCAGTCCGTAGGCAGACAGCGCACTTCCGTAGGAGTTGATTACTTGTGAAGCTTGTGCCCACAAGTAGTCACGCAACCAGCCGTTGATGGTGATGGCACTTTGGGCAAAGTTATCACCCGTGATGTGAGACACTACACCATCTGAGTCTACTGTTCCCCAAACATCCGATTGCATTTTCCAACTGAAGTGGAAAATCACAATAGATAGGGAGTTATACATCCAGAAAAGTCCGAGGAACACATGGTCCCAACCAGACACTTGACATGTGCCGCCACGACCTGGACCGTCGCAAGGGAAGCGGAAGCCCAAGTTTGCTTTGTCTGGAATCAGACGAGAACTGCGGGCAAACAGCACACCCTTGAGCAGAATCAAGACTGTGACGTGAATTGTGAAGGCGTGGATGTGGTGAACCAGGAAGTCAGCTGTACCCAAAGGAATACCTGCTGCTGCCACTTTACCGCCAATAGCCAGAACACCGCCGCCAAATACATAGCTCACAGGTTCGAGGGCATTAGGTGCGGTTGTACCAGGTGCCAAGTGGTGCAGGTTTTGTACCCACTGAGCAAACACTGGCTGCAACTGAATACCTGTATCGGAGAACAGGTCTTGGGGACGACCCAATGCACGCATTGTGTCGTTGTGGATGTACAGTCCAAAGCTATGGAAGCCTAGGAAAATAGACACCCAGTTTAGGTGAGAGATAATCGCATCCCGGTGACGAATTACTCGATCCAGGACGTTGTTTTGGTTAACAACAGGATCATAGTCCCGCACCATGAAGATGGCAGCATGAGCAGCGCCACCAACGATTAGGAAGCCGCCAATCCAAATATGGTGAGTGAATATGCACAATTGGGTAGCATAGTCAGTTGCCAAGTAAGGATAGGGGGGCATCGCGTACATGTGATGCGCGATGATGATGGTCAACGAACCCAAGAAGGCAAGGTTAGTTGCCAATTGAGCGTGCCAAGATGTGGTCAGGTTTTCATAAAGACCTTTGTGACCTTCACCAGTGAAGGGGCCTTTATGATTCTCGAGGATTTCTTTAATGCTGTGACCGATACCCCAGTTGGTACGGTACTGGTGACCAGCAATGATGAAGATAACAGCGATCGCCAGGTGGTGATGGGAAATGTCTGTCATCCACAACCCGCCTGTTACGGGGTTTAGACCTCCCTTGAAGGTGAGGAAGTCAGAATATACACCCCAGTTCAGCGTGAAGAATGGTGCTAAACCTTGGGCAAAGCTGGGATACAGATCTGTCAACAAGGATGAGTTCAGGATGAACTCGTGGGGTAGGGGTATATCTTTGACGGCTACCCCTGCATCCAATAGCTTGTTGATTGGTGCGGACACGTGAATTAAGTGACCAGCCCACCCCAAGGAACCACAACCTAGCAATATTTGCAAGTGGTGATTCAGCATCGACTCCACATTCTGGAACCATTCCAGTTTGGGAGCGCGCTTGTGGTAGTGGAACCAACCAGCGAACAGGAACAAGCCTGCTAATACCAAGCCACCAATGGCTGTGACGTATAGCTGGAATGAACTGGTAATACCCCAGCCCCGCCATACTTGGAATAAGCCAGAGGTGATTTGAATGCCGTGGAAGCCACCGCCGACATCAGCATTCAATATGTCTTGCCCAAAGATAGGCCAAACCACTTGGGCACTAGGCTTGACGTTCAGCGGATCGCTTAACCAAGCTTCGTAGTTGGAAAACTTCGCGCCGTGGAACAAAGCCCCGCTCAACCAGATCGCTACTACGGCTAGGTGGCCGAAGTGTGCAGCGAATATCTTGCGGGATATTTCTTCTAAATCGCTCGTGTGCGTATCAAAATCGTGGGCGAGAGCGTGGAGGTTCCAAATCCATGTGGTGGTTTTGGGACCTTTGGCTAAGGATCTGTCGAAGTGTCCGGGTTGTCCCCATCTCTCAAACGAGGTAGGAACGGGATCGTTATCGACTATGACTCTTGCCTTTTTCTCCTCTCGCTCCGGAGGACTAATCGTCATTCGACCTCCTCTCTAGATAAGGAATGAGGAATCATGGAACCACAAAGTTATCCTTAGTCGCATCCTCCAGGATTTGACTGGGGCAGCGATCAAGACCCGATGTGGAAGTTTGTTTCTGTTGAATTATAGGGTCTTAACTTGTACCTTCTTCGACATATGTTAACAATAATTCAAACTTCCTGGAATAATTGTCTGCTCTGCCTTTTAATTGCAAAGCGATGGTCAAAAAGTCAATAGGTTATTCATTTTATTTACAAACTATAACAATTGGTTAAACTTATACTTTGACTGTATCTAAGTCGCCGCAAATAAACCCAAGATTTACGCAGGTGTCACACTCAAGATATGTTGTGGGTAGGGTGTTAGGGATTTGAGTCGTGATAAACCACAGATTTTTGGCATCCTACTCTCTCTACGAATGTGCCCGCAGAGTAGGTCAGGTCAATCGATTTTGGATTTTGGATTTTGGATTTTGGATTGACCCCGACCACAAGGGTACCTTGCTCGAGGATTTTGGATTTTGGATTTGTTAGGCACACAAGGGGCCTGCAAGGGACCGAAACAATCTAAAATCTAAAATCTAAAATCTAAAATTGGCTTGGTCAATCGCGCAGTTCACTAATTTCGCCAAATATTCTGATATATACAAAGCGAATCTCACCGAATGTCAAGCAAATTTGTGCTTTTGCGCTATTGTTCCCTATGGACAGTTTGATCCACAATCATCTGGCAGTAGTTTAAAACTATCAGTAAGTGGAACCCATGAAGTCTTGGCAGAATATGGTGTTAGAAAATCTCCTCCCTAGGAGGTTCGCAATTTTCAGATGGCTAATGACTTTCTTACTGGTCTTGAGTTTGACCAGTTGTGGAGAAAAAGCTGTCAGTCAGGATGTATCTGTTAGCTACAAAGAAACCCAACCACCAATTTCCCAGCAATTTTCGGAAGTGTCACCACCAGCTACAATCCAAGAATTGCGTCGAGCGTTGGAAGTTTATCAACCACAGGTAACTATAGTTACACCTCAAAAAGATGAGGTTTTGCAAGACCGTCAGGTGACAGTCAGCTTTCAGGTTAAGGACTTACCAATATTTCAGAACCCTGAATTTGAACTAGGTCCTCATCTACACGTAATTCTTGATAACGAACCATATATAGCCGTTTACGACCTGAATCAGCCCCTGGTTTTACCAGATTTGTCCCCAGGTACCCATACCCTACGAGTTTTTGCTTCCCGTCCTTGGCATGAAAGCTTTAAAAATGAAGGCGCTTATGCCCAAACAACATTTCACATTTTCACCAAAACCGACGACAATAATCCAGATCCCACCTTACCCCTGCTAACCTATAGCCGTCCTAAAGGTGATTACGGCGCTGAACCAATTTTACTAGACTTTTACCTCACTAACGCCCCACTACACATCGCGGCTGAAAATAACCCCAAAGACGAAATTAGTGATTGGCGCATCCGTACTACAATTAATGGTGAAAGCTTTGTATTTGATCGCTGGCAATCAGTTTATCTCAAAGGCTTTAAGCCAGGGAAAAACTGGATCAAGCTGGAATTTCTCGATAATCAGGGAAACCCTGTGAAAAATGTCTTTAACTCCACAGTTAGAGTCATAAACTATCAGCCGAACGGTAAAGACACACTCTCGCGCATTGTCAGAGGAGAACTCACCGCCGATGAGGTGCGAGGTATTGTAGATCCAAATTACATCGTCAAGATACCACCGACTGAACCCACGCCGGAACCTACCGCAACTCCTGAAGTAGAAAAAACACCAGAACCACAGATTAAAGAAGAAAAACAGCCAATTCCAGAGACTGAGATTCTAGAAGAACCTAAAACACAAACAATTGAACCAAAACAGCCAGAAGAACCAAAATTAGAACAGCCAACGGTGGTACCATCTCCTAGTGTGTCTCCCACACCGGAACCCACTGCGCCGACACCTGAAGCAACTGAGGAAAAAGAAGTTCCTCAGCCTCCTAGTGTGTCTCCCACACCAGAGATTATAGACACACCAGCGCCAGAAGTAATTACGCCCTCACCTGTAGTGACACCAGCACCGGAGGTTATTATACCAACACCGGAGGTAATTACACCGTCACCAGAAACGACACCAGCGCCGGAAGTTATTACACCAACACCTGTAGTGACACCAGCGCCGGAAGTTATTACGCCAACACCTGTAGTGACACCAGCGCCGGAAATTATCGAGACACCGGCGCCGGAAGTAATTACACCGTCACCAGAAACGACACCAGCGCCGGAAATTATCGAGACACCGGCGCCGGAAGTAATTACACCGTCACCAGAAACGACACCAGCACCAAAGCCAACGGTAAAACCAGAAGCTGAAGCAATGGAATTACCGAATGTTTAGCGATAAAGCGTAACTACGAGCGTTGAGATAAAGCCTCAACAAAAGCGATCGCAGCTAGAGGATTACCTATACTATCCAAGGCAGGACTATAGCAGGCGATCGCTCCCTGTTCTGGTATAATTACTAAAAGTCCACCACTAATGCCTGATTTCATCGGTAGACCAATTCTGGCAGCAAATTCACCGGAAGCTTCATATAGTCCACAAGTTAACATCACATTGTTGACAAGTTGACGATTTTGTGAATTTAACAATCCGGTTTCACAAGCGAGAATTTTTCCAAGTATTGCTAAATCTTTAACTCTGCCAGATATACAGCAGATTTGTTCGTAAGTATCAAGGGCTATTTGGAGATTGTCGAGATGTTGGGTTTGAGCCAGATAATTGGCGATCGCTTGATTGGCTGGTGAAGGATTAGCACGTACAGAAGCCAGCATCACCTCATCCAGCTTTAGCTGACAACCGGCTAATTGATTGAGCCATTGACAAAATAAAACAGTGCGATGATTGGCGTCTTTTCCTGGTAACTTATCAGCAAGGGTGATAGCGCCACTATTAATCATCGGGTTGCGGGGGTGTCCGCGATCGCTAATTAATTGCTCTAGGGAATTGAAAGGCGCTGATGATGGTTCAACCCCAACCCATTGTACAACATTTTCTGCTCCCAGGTGTTCTAGGAGATAGAGGAAGGAAAATGGCTTAATTACACTCATCAGCGGGAATAAGCAATTTGTATCCCCTTGACTGTAAGTTTGGCCATTTTTACAGCAGATATGAACCGCAAACCAATGAGGATCAGCCACAGCTAATAAGGGGATGCGGTTAATTACTTTTCCTTTATCAGCCTGGATTTTGGCTTGTTGTACCCAGACAGATAATTGAGTTTGGCTTAGTGTTTCCAGTCCTTTCACATGTTATACAATCTTGGGAGATTTTATCATTGTGGTGTCAATTTTATTTTTGCACCATTGAGGCACAAAGATACAAATAAAAATTGGCGTTGCTAATTAGAAATATGAATTAGTCTCACGCAAAGGCGCAAAGGCGCAAAGAGTAAGAGTTAAAGAAACTTAATTTTGGCATTTTATATTCAATATCAAAGTATAACTTATGATTCCCCGCGTCAGAGCGCCTGAACTACCACAAAATTATTCTTTGTTGAACACCGATAAACCATTTTCTTTGAAAGCACTCAAAGGTAGAGTTGTAATTTTAGATTTTTGGACGTACTGTTGTATCAACTGTCTGCATATTCTGCCAGATCTAAAATATTTAGAGCAGAAATATAAAGATAGTCTGACAGTCATTGGCGTCCATTCCGCCAAATTTGACAACGAAAAAGAAACCGAAAATATTCGTCAAGCTATCTTGCGTTATGACATCGAACACCCAGTTTTAGTAGACAGGGATTTTCGAGTTTGGCAAGAATATGCTGTACGTGCTTGGCCTACCTTAATGGTAATTGACCCTGAAGGTTATGTAATTGGCTATTTCTCCGGTGAAGGAAAACGTGATGTTTTAGATGAATTGATTGAAAAATTAATTCGCCAACACCAGGAAAAAGGCACGATTAATTTTCAAGAATTTAGTTTCAGCTTAGAAAAAGAGCGTCAACCATTAATTACGCCACTAGCTTTTCCGGGTAAAGTCTTGGCGACATCTGCGGGTTTGTTCATCGCTGATTCTGGACATCACCGCCTAATTATGAGTAGCTTTGAGGGAGAAGTCTTGTATTTAATTGGTACGGGAAAATCTGGTTTAACTGATGGTGGTTTTGGCGAAGCACAGTTTTTTGCACCCCAAGGAATGGCTTTTGATGCAGAAGATCAAATTCTCTATGTTGCTGATACAGAAAATCATGCTTTGCGGCGAGTTGACATCAAGCGTCAATTAGTAGAAACTATCGCGGGAACTGGTACGCAAAATCGGAATATCAGTCGTCATAGTGGCGCTGGTTTGAAAACCGCTTTGAATTCTCCTTGGGATTTGGTGAAAGTCGGAAATACCCTATTTATTGCGATGGCTGGATCTCATCAAATTTGGGTGATGTATTTACAAACAAACATGATTAAAAGCTATGCTGGTACTGGTGCAGAAGCTTGTATTGATGGTTCTTTAGATGAATCGGCTTTTGCTCAACCAAGTGGTATGACTACAGATGGTCAAGAGTTATATATTGCTGACAGTGAAGTTAGTTCAATTCGCGGTGTGGGACTGGTAAAACCATACCAAGTGCGTACAGTTTGCGGTAGTGGGGGTTTATTTAGCTTTGGCGATGTAGATGGACAAGGTGAAGATGTTCGTTTACAACATTGCTTAGGAATTGAATACGCCCAGAATTATTTGTGGGTAGCGGATACTTATAATCATAAAATTAAATTAGTCAGTCCTAGCACAGGTGATTGTCAAACAATTTTGGGGGATGGTGTCGCAGGTTTGCAAGATGGTGAAGCTAAGAAGACGCGCTTTTTTGAACCTTCGGGATTGAGTGTTATGGGTTCATATCTATATATTAGTGATACGAATAATCATGTTATTCGGCGTGTTGATTTAAATTCGTTTGCGGTGACGACGATGAATTTTGCTGGTTTGTGTGCGCCTGATGTTTGTATTCCGTAGGAGGATAATCTCACGCAAACGCGAGTGCGTCTGTCTTTGCTACGCAACGCTACCGCGAACGACACGCTACGCGTAAAGCCTGCGGCATAGCTTCGCTTACGCGTAGCGTCCCGCTCTTAACGCAGAGAAGGCGCAAACGCGAGTGCGTCTGTCTCCGACACGCTACGCTAAAGCAGAGAAGGCGCAAAGAGTAATTTATAGCGGTTATCGGTTGAGTCCAATACACTCGTAAGGGCACGGCAGTGCCGTGCCCCTACAGGCGATGATATAATTTTGTATTCCATCCAACTGAGAACGGCTATAGTAGGGTTATCATAAAATTAGTTATTTTTGATGTAGATGGTACATTTTTTGCGAAAATATTAGAAGCAGTGACAATCCCCAGTTTTTATATGAACACCATCCTACACATCACGCAACGCGAAGAATGGGAACAAGCAAAACGCTTAGGCACCTATCGCGGTGATACGCTGGACTCTGAAGGATTTATCCATTGTTCGACAGCTACACAAGTTATCTGGGTCGCAAATCGGTTTTTTGTCAATCAAAAGGATTTGGTAATGCTTTTCATTGACTCTGATAAAGTTAAACCGGAAATTCGCTATGAGGTGGCTGAGATAGGTGAGTTATTTCCCCATATTTATGGTGAGTTGAATATTGACGCTGTGTTTCAGGTGATTGATTTTGAATCTGGGGAAGATGGTTTTTTTGTGTTACCAGAAGAGGTGATAAATTTGGAGTGACGAACCGCAGATGCGCGGAGGAAGAAAGATGGAAGCTGACGGGTTTGATGTGGGTGAATATGTGGATCAAATGGCGTTGTTGCTGGATTTGCAGTTAAGGGATGAATATCGTGATGGGGTGGTGACAAATTTTGAGAGAATAAAGGCGATCGCTCTAGTGGTAAATTCTTTTCCTTTACCTGAAGAAGTGGAACCTGCACCTGTGCTTGAACCATGAATGATGCTGTATCAATAGCTGCTGCTGTGCGTGAAGGTACGGTTAGCGCGGTGGAGGTGACTGAAGCTGCGTTAGCGAAAATTGCAGCGCGGGATAATCAACTCAATTGTTTTACGGTTGTGATGGCGGATACGGTTTTGGCTGATGCTGTACGCATTGATAGGGAAATAGCTGCAGGTAATCATCCTGGTGTGCTTGCTGGTGTACCTTTTGCGGTGAAAAATTTGTTTGATATCGCTGGTATAATAACTCTGGCGGGGTCGAAAATTAATGCCGAAAATCCGCCAGCTAGTCAAGATGCAACTGCAGTTGCTAGGTTGAAGCAGGCGGGTGGGGTGTTGGTAGGCGCTTTAAATATGGATGAGTACGCCTATGGGTTTGTAACGGAAAATTTCCATTATGGTGCGACTCGCAACCCCCATGATTTACAGCGGGTCGCTGGTGGTTCTTCTGGTGGTTCCGCTGCGTCTGTTGCGGCTGGTTTGATACCGCTGACCCTGGGTTCTGATACTAACGGTTCGATTCGGGTTCCCGCTGCTTTGTGTGGCGTTTTGGGTTTGAAGCCGACTTACGGAAGATTATCCCGTGCTGGGGTGGCTTTATTTTCTAGCAGTTTTGACCACATCGGACCTTTTGCTCGTTCGGTAGCAGATATCGCTACCGTGTTTGATGTGCTACAAGGGGAAGATGAACGTGATCCGGTTTGTACTAAACGCCCCCCTGAACCGTGTTTACCGCAGATAAATCAAGATATTTCTGGTATAAGGATTGCCATTGCTGCTGATTATTTTGTCAAAGGTGCAGCGCCGGAAGCCTTGGCTGCAGTAGAAAAAGTGGCTCTGGCGTTGGATGTAACTGAGTATGTGACTATACCCGAAGCTAACCGAGCTAGGGCGGCGGCGTTTGTAATTACAGCTACTGAGGGCGCAAATCTGCATTTAGAAAAATTGCGATCGCGTCCCCAAGATTTCGACCCCGCTACACGCGATCGCTTTTTGGCTGGGGCGTTAATACCGAGTAGCTGGTATTTGCAAGCGCAACGCTTTAGAAAATGGTATCGCGATCGCGTCCGAGAAATCTTTCAAAATGTGGATGTAATTCTCGCCCCAACTACACCAATTTCTGCACCATTAATTGGTCAAGAAACTATGATTTTAGATGGGGAGGAAATTCTTGTCCGTCCCCATTTGGGGTTATTTACTCAACCATTATCTTTTATCGGCTTACCTGTTTTATCAGTACCAATTCAGCTTCCCAATTCTTTACCTTTAGGGGTTCAACTAATAGCAGCACCGTATAATGAAGCCTTAATTTTAAAAGTTGCATCTGTACTGGAATCTCAAGATATAATTTCATTAACTGTTGTATAGATTTCCTCTTAACTTTAATTCCATAAAGACCCAATTTGCTCGATATTTTTGTGGTATCTCTGTTTTTTGAACATACGGTGCGATATTTTGAAAGCCAAATCGACGATAAAGCGCTAGCGCTTCTTTCGCATACAGACCAGTATCTAATCGCAGATGAGCGTAACCTATTTGGGAAGCTTCATTAATAATAGCTTGTAATAAATATCGACCTATTCATTTTCTTCGCAACTCAGGCTTTACATACATTCTTTTAATTTCACCAATATCTTCGCCAATCTTTCGCAGACAAACACAACCTGCTATTTGTCCATCATATTGTCCTAGTAACAAGCGTCCTTCTGACGGCGCGAATTGGTCAATTTGACTCAGATATTGCTCAGAAAATGTATTAACATCTAAATTGATGCCAAATTCCTGACTGAATATCAACTTAGTCTCGTTACAATATTCCCAAAATATTTCCTGTACATGATTTTTGTGTTCATCAGTCTCGACTTGGATAATTTGCAGCATAAAAATGTGGTTCTTGCGTACTTAACGTGCTAAATTTTTAATTACAGTCGATAACTTTGTTTTAAAATCAAGGCTTACAGGCGCTTATAGCCAAAATTTTAATCATCAGACCTAAAAGGCAGTAAATAATGGCTGTCATCTTATCCCAGCAAGGAGTTCAAGCTTATTTTTCAACATATTTAGCACGCTAAGTACGCAAGAACCGCATCGGGTGATGATTCCCCATGACAACAGGGTAAACCAATCTCGATATTCTATCGCGTTTTTCTGCCATCCTAATCATGATACAGAAATTGCTTGTCTTGAAAGTTGTCAAAAAGAAAATCCACCTATGTATCCTCCTATTTTAGCGGGAGAATATCTTTTAAGTCGTTTACAAGCAACATATTAAATTCAATGAAAACCTATGACTGGATTGTGGTTGGTGGTGGCATTACAGGTGCTACACTTAGTTATGAACTAGTGCAGAAAGGCTTTAGGGTGTTGTTGTTAGAAAAAGACGCGACGCCAGATAATGCCACGCGCTATAGTTATGGTGGACTTGCTTATTGGTCGGGGACTACAGCCTTAACTCGCCAATTGTGTACAGAAGCGATCGCCCGTTATCAAATTTTAGCTCAAGAGTTAGACGCTGATATTGAATTTCGCGAATTAGACTTATTACTCACTATATCCGCTGATAGTAATCCCGAAAATACTGCTGCATCCTACATCCATTGTGCCATTCCACCCCGCCTAATCAGTGTACAACAAGCTTGTGAGTTAGAGCCGCTATTAAATCAGGATGCGATCGCAGGTGCTTTAATTGTAAAACACGGTCATATCCACCCACAAAAAACAGCACAAGCTTATATTCAAGCTTTTTTACGTGCTGGTGGTGAAATGCATATCACCAAAGCATTAGAATTAACTCCCCTCCTCGCTTCCGGGGTGGGGTTTAGCGCTATAAATACAACTACCCAAACCTATCAAAGTGCTAACATTGTCATCTGTGCCGGTGGACTCAGCCGACAATTATTAAAATCAGCGGGTATTCCTATCAATTTATATTTTACCCACGCAGAAATTATTGAAACTCCATCCGTTGATTTGCGGTTACACACTTTAGTTACATCAGCCAATTTGCAAAGGTTTCAACTAGAATCTAAATCAACTCAAGTTGATAAGTTATGGGATGAAATCGGTAATGAAATCATACCACCAATTTTAGATGCCGGTGCGATTCAGTTTCAAAATGGTAGTTTGCGCTTAGGTCAAATTAGCCGCGCTCTGACCGACCCAAATGCTGAAATTAATCCCAATCAAAGTGAAGCTTGGTTGCGTCAAAGTGTGGGGAAATTTTTACCAGCTTTGGCAAATTTACCAGGAAATTGGCATCATTGTTTAGTGGCGTTTAGTAGTGACAACCTCCCTTTAATTGGTGCTATTCCCGGATTTGATGGTATTCATGTTTTCTCTGGATTTAGCAATCCTTTAGTTATTATACCACCCTTAGCACAACGCTTTGCTAACTTTGCAACTGGCAAGGAAGATCCAATTATTTCTCAGCTATCTCCATCTCGGTTTAAATAATCTTTTAACAAGTAAAAAAATGTTGGTAACAGATTGATATATTTGTAGGGGCGCAAGGCCTTGCGCCCCCTCCCCACGTGCGCTTAGGGGTTCCGAGGATTAATTTCGACTGTTATTGAATGTGATTTCTTCTACGTTAATATCAATTGTATCTCCAGAAATTAGCTCTGCTGCTTCTTGCAAAAGTTCATCTTGTTCCTTTTGAATCACCTTTAAGCGATGGGAAATTTCTGCTAATCTTTGCTGTTTACCTTGATAAATTGTCGGTGAGATTATAGATATTAAATTTTTGTCATTATCAGATTGTTTAGCAAAATTAATTTTTTGAACAGCAAATCTTCCCAGATTGGTCAAAATAACCGTCATTAAAGCCTGCAGTAATTTTAAGGGAAATTTAAGTATTGACCAACTAGCGGTTTCAATTAAACGTATAATCGCTTTAATGATGCTCCAAACTAGAGCAAGCATAAAAAGCAAAATTACACAACTGATAATTGGGTGATTAGCTGCCCAACCTAGGATTTGAAATAGCTTTAAAAATATTGGGTGTTGTGTCAGCCAATCATTTATCGAAGAAGCGAGCGCTGTTTTAACGGCTACAGATGTGGTATTTTTGACTTGCTCTGCTGTTTGCAAACCTTGTTCTAACGAGCCTTTAGCTTGCTCAAGGGTTGTTGTGGCTGTATCAATTACCCTATCGGTAGCTTGAGTAGCTGTTTCCTTTAAAGACTCACCAACTTGCTGTGCTGAGTTGGTCAGAGAATGAACCCTTTCGTTAACAAAGCCTTTGACTTTTTGAAAGTGTTGAAGAACTCCTTCAGACAAATGTAAATCTATTTGAGGTGTCATATAACATTTCACCGATGCTGAAATCTAACCCGCAATCCATCTTTAGGGTGATTGGTGGGAATTTGCACTGGATCTAAACTTTGATTCGGCAATATTTCCCAATCATAGCTGCATAAAAGATGGGCTGCAACAATTTTCATTTCCATTTTCGCAAAAGCGATCCCAATACACACCCGTAGTCCTCCACCAAAGCCAATTATACCAATTCAAACAATCTTTGCAACACATCAATAATCTGTAGGGGCGCAAGGCCTTGCGCCCCTACCCTATCTGTCCCATTCTTTTGTTTAATTGCTATTACTCCCTTCCCGCTAGAAGATTACCGTTCGCGGAGCGTCCCGTAGGGAAATAATTTTTAGCTCACGCAAAGGCGCATTCGCGGAGCGTCTCGCAGAGAAGGCGCAAAGGCGCATTCGCGGAGCGTCTGTCTTCAACACGCTACGCGAACGCAGAGAAGATCTTCAACCCACGGAGGTGGGTTTTGTCTGTGTAGCCGCGATTTCTAATCGCCAGGGCTTTTCAAACATCCTCTTAGACCGGGAAGGGAGTAAATAAAATTAAGTATTAAGCAACACGATGACCTTGGCAGATAGTTGTATTTAATCGGGGTACGATACCATCATCATGAATAGTGATCAAATCCGCTCTTTTTCCTACCTCTAGACTACCGCGATCTGGGAAAATATCAATGGCTTTTGCTGGATTACTCGTAGCTAATTGCATAGCTTCGTAAATAGGCTTGCCAGTTTTATTGGCTATGATAAAGATTGATTGTAATAGACTTTGAGGAACATAATCAGAAGAAATCACGTCCACTAAATTGTGCAATACAAGCTCCATCGCCGAAACATTACCAGAGTGAGAACCCCCAAGGACTAAATTAGGCGCACCCATCAAAACTTGTAATCCGCAGTTGTGCGCGGCTTTTGCAGCTTCTAAGGTGGTGGGAAACTCAGATAGCACTACGCCATCTTGTACCGCTTCCTGAACATGTTCCAGTGTAGCATCATCATGACTTGCTAAGGAAATACCTTTGGCTTTGCTGAGTTCTACTAGATCTCTACGGTTTTTCTGTGCATATATTTCTTGTTGTTGCTGACGAGTCAGGATAAATTCTGCCATTTGTTCGGAAGTAACACCGTGTTTGCCCATGTAATATTCTTTAAACTTATCTAAGCGGACAAACTGTCGTTGACCGGGGGTATGATCCATCAACGAAATCATTGATAATAGTGGATGATCGGCATATTGTGTAGTAATCTCAAAAACTTTTTCATATGCCAATTCACAGCGTAGATGAATGCGATGTTCCACACAAAAGCTACCGGCGGCTTGTCTTTGAGAAATGATATCAATCATCGACCCAAACTTAGTTAAACGAGGGGAGCCGGTCGCCACATCCCCAATGGCGATCGCATCACATACTGTTGTTACTCCCGCACTAGCGAAATCTCGATCATGATAAACTGCTGCAGCATCTATTGGCCAGTTAATACCTGGACGAGGAGACATACAGCGTTCTAGATTGTCGGTGTGTAACTCAATCAACCCTGGTAAAAGATAATCTCCCTCACCATTTTGACCATGACTCACAACCCCTGGTTGAATATCAGCAATCAATCCATCTCTTACTACTAAAGTTCCCAGCAGTTCTTGATCTGGGAGTTGGAGACGATAGTTAGTGTAAATCTGCTCATTCATGGCTCAATTATCCTTCCCAAAGATTAATTCCCGGTTACAAAGCTGCGTAGACGCAGAGCTATTTGTCGTTAGACCTCTTAATTCTTCATCATGAAAAATACCAATTAAGGCACAGCCTTGAGCTTTTCGCTCTTGTAACAGTTCAATTACTACTTGGCGATTGGTAGCATCTAACGCTGAAGTTGGTTCATCCAGTAGCAAAATTGGATAATCAACTACTAAAGCACGAGTAATATTTACCCGTTGCTTTTCGCCTCCAGAAAATGTAGTGGGGGAAATATTCCACAGTCTTTCTGGGAGGTTGAGGCGACAAAATAATTCTTTAACTTTTTGATATGCAACATCTATATTTACTCCTAATTCTAAAAGTGGTTCTGCAGCTACCTCCAACGCTGGAACTCTGGGAATTACTCGTAAAAACTGGCTGACATATCCAATTGTTTTCTGCCGAATTGTTAAAATTTCGTGGGGAGCAAGTTGACACAAATCAACCCAATTTTGCTGATGCTTTATCCAGATGGAACCACTATCAACCCGATAATTAGCATATAAACAGCGCATAAATGTAGATTTTCCACTTCCCGATGCTCCAGCAAGGGCGACACATTCTCCTGCATTAATGCTCAAAGATACGCCTTTTAGTACCGGTAAACAAATTCCTCCTTGCTGATGTAAAGTAAAGCTTTTTCGCAAATTTTCAACTTGTAAAACTGCTTGGCTAGCAAAATTTACTTGTCGATGATTAACAGGTAATGATTGCATTAAACATCTCCAGGGATTGGGGATTGGGGATTGGGAGTAGTGACAAAGAGTAATGAGTAATGAGTAATGAGTAATGAGTAATGAGTAATGAGTAATGAGTAATGAGTGATGAGTAATGAGTGATGAGTGATGAGTAATGAGTAATGAGTGATGAGTAATGAGTGATGAGTGATGAGTGATGAGTAATGAGTAATGAGTAATGAGTAATGAGTAATGAGTAATGAGTAATGAGTAATGAGTAATGAGTAATGAGTAATGAGTAATGAGTAATGAGTAATGAGTAATGAGTAATGAGTAATGAGTAATGAGTAATGAGTAATGAGTAATGAGTAATGAGTAATGAGTAATGACAAATGACAAATGACAAATGACAAACGACAAACGACAAATGACAAATTCAAGGTGTTAAAGTGGCGCTAACTAGTAATTGAGTGTAAGGATGTTGTGGATCATCAAGCACTTGGTCAGTCAAACCTGATTCCACCACCTGTCCTTGTTGCATAACTAGTAATCTGTGAGCCAGAAGCCTGACTACGCCGATATCGTGGGTGACTATAATGACGCTGAGTTGAAAATTTCGGACAAGCGATCGCAACAAATCTAATAACCGTGCTTGTACCGAGACATCTAACCCCCCCGTCGGTTCATCCATTAATATCAAGCGAGGACGTGTCACCAACACACGAGCCAGTTGTAATCTTTGTTGCATCCCTCCCGAAAAGTGAATTGGCAAATCATCTATCCGCCCTGGGTCAATTTCCACTTGTTGTAGCCAGTGGGCTGCTTCATCCCGAATTTTACCGTAATGCCGTACTCCTATATCTAGTAGGCGTTCGCCAATATTGGCGCCAGCACTGACCCTCATTCGCAAACCATCACGGGGATTTTGCTGAACAAAACCCCACTCTGTTCGCATCAATAAACGCCGTTTAGCTTCCGCAAGCTGGCAAATATCTAAGTAATCTCCACTACTACTAGCATAAATAATATTACCCTGGTCAAGAGAAATTTGATTGGCGATCGCACTCAGCAAAGTAGACTTACCTGAACCTGATTCGCCAACAATACCGAGAACTTGTCCAGGATAGAGATCAAAAGAAATGCGATCGCACGCTTTAATTGCGCCGTAGGATTTACTCAGTTCGTGAACCTGTAAAAGAGGTTTAGTCATTAGTTATTAGTGATTTGTCATTGGTCATTGGTCATTTGTCATTTGTCATTTGTCATTTGTCATTTGTCATTGGTCATTTGTTATTTGTCATTGGTAGGTAACTCCTAACTCCTAACTCCTAACTCCTAACTCCTAACTCCTAACTCATTACTCATTACTCATTACTCATTACTCATTACTCATTACTCATTGGTCATTTGTCATTTGTCATTTGTCATTGGTCATTGGTCAACCGTCAACAGTCATTGGATTTTTGCCTTGCCGTCGATTACAGTAGTCTGTATCTGAGCAGATCCACATTCGTCCACCTTGGTCGTCAATGACTACTTCATCTAGATAGCTTTCTGTGGAACCGCATAACTCACAGACTTGATCCCATCGCTCGATAGTAAAGGGATGGTCTTCAAAGTCGAGGCTTTTAACTTTGGTGTAGGGTGGAATTGCATATATGCGTTTTTCTCTCCCTGCGCCAAATAATTGCAGTGCGGGACTCATCTCCATTTTGGGATTATCAAAGCGTGGGATCGGACTAGGACTCATCAGATAGTGGTTATGCACAATTACCGGGTAGTCGTAGGATGTAGCAATGTATCCATGTCTGGTGATGTCTTCGTAAAGCTTGACATACATAGACCCGTATTCTTCTAAGGCGTGCATTTTGCTGGTTTCAACAGATGAAGGTTCTAGCCATCGCAAAGGTTCGGGGATCGGTACTTGATAAACTAAAATCTGTCCATCCTGTAGTGGTGTTTCGGGTATGCGATGACGAGTCTGAATTAAAGTTGCTGCTGATGTCTGTTCTGTGGTTTCTACACCACAAACTTTTTGGAAAAAGCGGCGAATATTTACGGCGTTGGTGGTATCATCTGCTCCTTGATCAATTACTTTCAATACATCAGTTTGACCAATGACAGCAGCTGTTACCTGAATTCCACCAGTACCCCAGCCGTAAGACATGGGCATTTCTCTGGAAGAAAAGGGAATTTGATGTCCGGGAATAGCAACGGCTTTCAGCAGAGCGCGACGAATTGATCGCTTTGTTTGCTCGTCTAAGTAAGCAAAATTAAAGCCTGTTTCTGGGGATGGGGAATTGGGAGAAATATTCATTTTCCAAGGGATATTAAACAGGCTGTTATAGATGGAATGAAATGGTTTAAATCGGGTGTTTGCAGATTTGTGATTTTTGCTTGGTCGTCATAAATCCTTAACTGCACAGCATCTTGGGCATAGGGTTGGTGAATAAATGTATCTGCTTGTTCAGGCGAAAATCTTCCTCCTTGCAGTTCTAAGCTGCGTTTAGATGGATTTGAGAGACTATTCCAATATTCAGGATCAACTGAGCAAAGATAGCGTTTGGCGGCGACATGAAATTTAATTGGTTCTGTGACTGCTGGACTAAACATTTTACTTAGTAAGGAAATAGCTCGATATTCATGTTGATCGTCTATACCTTTGGTGGCTGGATTATCTCCCAAATTATGAATTAAATGCCCTAAGTCATGAAGTAGACAAGCAGTAATTAATTCATTTGTTTGACCTGATGCTTCGGCGAGGCTAGCGCATTGTAAGGCGTGTTCTAGCTGACTAACAGCTTCGTCGCCATACAATTGATGACCTTTTTCGGCAAATAGATTAATAATGTTTTCGATAGTAGGTTTCATGTGATTTCGTGTGATATAGCAACCGCCAAAGTGCTTAGGACATTAACTGATGATAAAACCTAGACATAATCAGACTTGTAACCCAGTCCCCAGTCCCCTGCTATATCGAGCAACTTCTTGTCCGGCTATATAAACAGATGCGATGGACGATGGTAGAGGATGAGCAGAACAGATTAAGAGAAAATCAGCGTCTAAACCAGGAGCAATTTTACCTTTGCGATCGCTAATTCCCACCGCTTCTGCAGGTCGTTGGGAAACTAATGACCATGCTTGTTCAAAAGACATTAAGCCTAATTCTTCAAGCTTGAAGGGGGCATAAAATAAGGAAGGATAATGATAATCTGAGCAAAGACAATCGAGGACCTTATGTTTAATCGCTTCAGCTACACTCATCAAGCCCAGGTGAGAGCCACCACGAACTAAATTAGGGGCACCCATGAGGACTGCTGCTCCATATTCACGAGACTGGGCGGCTAAGGTAATATCAGCGGGAAATTCGGCGATCGCTACTCGGCGTTGTTGACTCAGCGCCACTTTTTCTGGGGTGTCATCATCATGAGAAGCCAGGGGAATATTTTTGCTATGAGCTAAATCCACCAATTCTGCTATTTGCGCGTATCCTTCCTGTCGCCGTTCTGCTACTTGGTTGAGTAATGCTTCAATTTCTAGCACCGACATGGATGATCTTTGTCTCACACTGTTGAGATATCGGCTCAATCTCTTTTCATTTCCTGGGGGTGGTAAATGGTCGTTGACTGACAAAATATGCACCCGATCAGATGTTAGCCAATCACACAACTCTTGATGTCCTGCGGTATTTGCTTCTTCATGTCTAATATGAATCCTGTGATTGCAATTTAAAATTTGTTTTCCTACCCCCAAGATAAAGTCAATTAATTCCCTGGCTGAATCTCGGCTGCGTAAACCTGGTTCATAGGAATCTGTAATTGAGCAGTAAAAAGTTGTGATTCCAGATGCTAAAAGATGACGATCATTGTCAGCCATCGCCATTGCTAGAGGAAAGTTAATTCCAGGACGAGGATAAATCATCCTTTCAAAAGCATCACCGTGGAGGTCGATCATTCCTGGCAACATCTGTAGTCCTTGAGCATTTACTAGATGAAATCCCTCTGGACTAATTGCCTGATCAATGCTAGTAAATTGCCCATCTTCTATGCAGACTGTGGCATCTTTTAGCCAACCATTTGGAGTTAGTACATTTACTCCTTGAATTGCGATTTTTCTTTTCGTCATTGTTGACAATAATGGCATAGCTTGTGTTTTTATTTTCCTTCCTATTCCCCATTCCCTGCTTTGCGGATTTTTCGCACCAGATTTAACTCTGCTTGGAAGTCTATGTAATGTGGGAGTTTGAGATGTTGGACAAAACCTTGTGCTTCCACGTTATCGGAGTGGGAAACTACAAATTCGACACTTTGGGCTGGGCCTTGAACTGTTTCTCCTAATTCCTCAGACCGCATTGCTCTATCTACCAACGCCATCGACATAGTTTTACGTTCGTTGTAACCAAAGGTGAGTCCATAGCCACGGGTAAACTGGGCGGGTAATTCTTGACTACCTTGAAACTGGTTGACCATTTGCACTTCGGTAACGGTAATATCGGCGATCGCCACTTCAAATCCCAATTCTTCTGGACAAATTATTACCTCTACTTCCCCCATGCGAATTTCTCCCGCAAACGGATGGTTTCTGCCGTAGCCTCGTTGTGTAGAATATGCCAAAGATAGCAAAAAACCCTCATCTGCACGCGCTAGATTTTGCAGTCTCGCATCCCGTTCTGCTGGAAAGGTTAACGGTTGGCGAGTCAGGTCAAATGGTTGAGGTGAAGAATCATCATTGTTTGCTTGGTTTGTGTCTCTGCTTCCCTGTTCTAGTTCTGCTTGGATCAAGCCTTCACGATCTAGAGTGTCAATTACGCGAGGAACTGGTTCTGTAAATGCTTCTGCTTCTGGTGCTGTGGGAACTTGTCCTTCTGCTATTAGCTTAAAGTCTAGTAGACGGTGGATGTAGTCAAAAGTAGGGCCTAACTTCTGTCCTCCCGGAACATCTTTAAAAATGGCAGAAATTCGCCGCTGAATCTGCATTTTGCTGGTGTCTAACGGTAGGCTGTAGTAAAAGCGGGGTAATGTTGTGCGATAGGCTCGGACTAAGAAAATTGCTTCTACTAAATCACCCCAAGATTGTTTAATCGCTAAAGCGGCTAACTGTCGGTCATATAAGCTCCCCTCCGACATCACCCGTTCTACAGCTAGGGTAAGCTGTTGTTCAATTTGGTCTAGGGTCAATTCGGGAATAGCAGGATCACCTCTACGTTTGCTTTGTAATAGTGCTTCTGCATTTTGAATTGCCTGTTCACCGCCTTTAACTGCAACGTATGGCATATATTTTGATTATCTGCTCCGATATTGTTTCCTAATTGTCACTTTCTACGCTGGGCTGGAGTACACATTGAAAACTCCAGCCATGCTGCTTGAATCCCAGTGATTGATAGAATTGATGGGCACGCTCGCGTTTTATATTGGAAGAAAGCATTAATTTATAACACCCAGCCTCCGTACTAAGTTTCAGCGCTGCTTGCACCATTTGCGTGCCAATCCCCTGTCCGCGAAGTTCAGAACTGACTGCAACTCCATCTAGAACTGCAAATTTATGATATACCCGATGCATCATTGTGGGCACATACAGGAGGCTAAAAGTACCTACAGCTTGGTGTTTTTCCACAGCAAGGTAGATCTGGTAGTTGGGAAACTGTGTGATTTCTGTGAGGATTTTTTCTGCGAGATCGCTTGACATGGGTGTCTGTCCATCCATGTCAGCATAAAGGTAATTTAATATCGGCCAATCTTCACGGGTAGCAATGCGGATATCAACAGTCATAATTAACCTCTGGTTTTGTGGTTCGTGGTAGTCCCATTACTGCATTTTCTGTAAATAACAATACATCTACGCCCTGGGGATAAGCTTGATGATTCTGCACCCAGAATTCCCAAAAATGGCGATTCAGTGTGGGGGAGACCCTTCGCTGGTCTAAAATTCCCGGTCCTGTTAAGATTACAGGTTGCCCAATTTCAAAACTTTCCACCTGTATCAACAGTGTTGTTGAGGCTTCTGGTTGTTCTGCGGTACCACAGTGGAAAATAGACAATTCTGGTAATGCTGTCAAATCTTGAATTAAAGCAAAATCAGCTTCTTTTGGGTGCTGGGTGAAGCGACAACCAGTGTGGAACAACAACCAAGCCCTAACTTCAGCAGCAAAACTCGGCTGTAGCCATACCACAACATCTAAATCTAGCAACGTCAGACAAGCCGCCCCACATGCAGGCTTTAAACTAAAAGGCACAGTCATGCTGGTAGTTATCGGGTCAGAGTTTCCCGGTCGAGCATGGGCATCCAGCAGCGCCCGAAACGTCCTCTGGGCATCATGAATTGGGTCTGGAAAGCCTGGTAAATGCGTAACTGTATTTGACATTTTTTTTACCCTTCACCCCTGACCATTGTGTAGAAATTGACCTTAGTAGCGGCTGTTTGACGCTGGTTGAGTTCCTGCTGTTGTTGACTTTGTATTTGCAAGGGTTGAATTACCTCAGACTGAATTTGATCGTGCCAGTTTGAGGTTTGTAGCAAAGCATCACAAACAGCGGCTAGTTCCGCATGGCGGTGCGATCGCCCTGCTACATAACCAAATCCAGCGATCGCCTGCTCTTCTTGACTCTCTAATTGCACCACACACCGAGTCATGGTCATTTCTCCCAAGTTAAATACAGTACCCGTACCACCAGCGCGTCCCCGAACCATTGCTAAACCAATTTCTGGATTACGTAGTAGTTTATACTTTGGCAAATCCCCCAATTTGTTTACTAATTTTTCCAATAGCTCTGACTCAGCTTTAGCTAATGTTGCCATCCATGCTTGTCGCGGCGTCACAGTACCCATAAGTTAGTTTAAAGATAATTGGTCTACAGGAGATTGCGGTTTGTATTTCTTTGGTGAAAAAACGCATTTTTCATTACAGCCATTTTCTGGTAAATAGACCACGCTTTTGGGGCGCAAGGCCTTGCGCCCCTACGAAGCTCTGTGGTTATTCGGTGAAAATCGCTGTGACGTTATTTTACAGCAATTTCGTCAGACTTACGCACTGTACAAATTGACTATTATGTGAATAACGATTGGTTAAGAAAACAAGTTCCTTGGTTAAGAAAACAAGTGCTTTCGTTACCAAGACAAGTATAGGACTTACGCACTGTACAAATTTGGCATGGTATGCTTTTACCAAAATACGTTGTTTCAGGCTTTGATTAATTATTACTTTGATGGTAAACAGACCCGCATTGTAGGGGTTTAGCAATGCTAAACCCCTACGACATCTCCGGTTTTTTGGCAGCCCATATTTTGTGTTTTTTGTCAATGCGTAAGTCCTAGAATTATAAAAAAAGGTTTAAAAAATGAAAAAATAAAGGATATTAGTCATGAAATTTAAGCCAATGACTTTATCAAAACAGCTAGCCCTGACCGATTCAGAAACTCTTGAAGAGGTTCTAATTTGTTTGAGTGAAAATATTTCGATTAAAACGCAAGGAGCTTGTGACCAGAAAACTTTATTTGAAATTTTAGTAGGAGCAGCAAGCAACGCAGATAGTATTGAGAATACAAGCAAAATATTAAATAATAGTCCTTGATATGAAAATTGATAGCAGCGATGAAAAACACCTTCGTCCACTTGAGAAAAACCCCAACACCATGACCCCCTGTGCTAGATAATAGGTTGTGGTATTGGAAATTGGCATTTATGTACCGCAAGAATCAAGAAATTTTAAGGTTTCCATCCTCCCCTATAGCGATATCACAGTTTCAGCAGATTGGCCAGTCCCGTGACGAGGGCGAAGATGTAAAGTGATTTCCGTATCGAGTCGCTTGAGGAAAATGAGGAGTTTGCCCTCACTGAACCGTTGAAACTCTCCTTTCATCAAATGAGATACTTCTGGCTGGGGAATGCCAAGAAGTTCGCTGATTTCACGCTGTTTCAGGTTGCGTTCTTTCAAAAGGCGTAGTACCTGAATCCCTATCTTTCCCCTAGTAAAAAGTTCATCTGCATCTGATAAACCAAGATCAGCGAATACATTACCACTGCTTTCTTCAAAAACGGGTTCCTGAGTCATTGTTATTCCTCCCTTGCTACCGCATCCTTATAGCGTTGTTTAATCAAGTCAACATCAGCCTGTGGAGTTTTAATTCCCTGCTTTGATTTCTTTTGAAAAGCGTGCAGGACATAAATTTTTTCTCCAATCTTTACCGCATAAACTGCCCTGTAAGTATCGGTATCGTAGCGTTTGACAATTTCATACACGCCACTTCCAACCCCCTTAAAAGGCTTGGCATCCATTGGTGTTTCCCCTGCTTGCACCAATTGCAGCGCATAGCCCACTGATGCACGCACTTCTTCAGGAAATGAACGGATATTTTTGAGAGAGTCTCCCATCCAAACCAGAGGTCGTAAAGGAATTTCTATAATATCCTCATCATCTTCCATTTTATATGAAATTTACTATAAAACCAGTCATAAGATAGCATGAAATGTCGCTTTCGTTACCAAGACAAGTGCTTTCGTTACCAAGACAACTACTTTCGTTACCAAGACAAGTGCTTTCGTTACCAAGACAAGTACTTTCGTTACCAAGACAAGTGCTTTCGTTACCAAGACAAGTACTTTCGTTACCAAGACAACTACTTTCGTTACCAAGACAAGTGCTTTCGTTACCAAGACAAGTACTTTCGTTACCAAGACAACTACTTTCGTTACCAAGACAAGTACTTTCGTTACCAAGACAACTACTTTCGTTACCAAGACAACTACTTTCGTTACCAAGACAAGTTTGTAGCGATGGCTGCGCCCACCTACGGTATCGCCTGTTTTTTCCTAGCAGTATTGGGTGGGGAACCACCCCAAACACCGCCGAAGTATTATCTTATCTAGGTTTGGGAAGTTTTGTATCAACGTCATCGACACCACTCGCCAAATCGCTGAAACCCTATATTTTTCGTTGAGTGGTGTCGATTGCTTACACAGTAAGGATTTGAGGTATGTGTCTTGCTAAATTTTGCACAACATATATAATGTTTTTTAGAGGTGTGTCGATTTGCAGGCTGAAACCCTTACGGGGCTTGGGCTGCTAGACGAACTCCCCACCGATTGGGTTAATTCGGATTAATTGGAAACATTTCCTCTTGCAGAAGAAACTCTGTCAACATTGTTTCTGCCCCCCACCGATTGGGTTAATTCGGATTAATTGGAAACCCTCTTCTCTTTTTGCCGCTTTTTCAACCGCTGTTTCCCCACCGATTGGGTTAATTCGGATTAATTGGAAACTTTAACATTGTAGGTGCCGTTTGGAGAGAGTTCTCCATCCCCACCGATTGGGTTAATTCGGATTAATTGGAAACGCCTTAGCATGGCGACATCGTTTTTTTCATCGCCCCCACCGATTGGGTTAATTCGGATTAGTTGGAAACGCTATCAAATTGCAGAACAGTTGGTTTGATGCCATTACCCCACCGATTGGGTTAATTCGGATTAGTTGGAAACGAAACGTTCTTGCTTGTTTTCGGATACGACAAAAGCCCCACCGATTGGGTTAATTCGGATTAGTTGGAAACAGGTTTGTGCTGAGTCGTCAGATGACGGGAAATTGAATTCCCCACCGATTGGGTTAATGATGAATAAAATACCTTTTACAGCAGTTTTCAGGTATTTAGACGACACCCCGATATCTGTATTTCTTTCTTCCTTCTCTGCGAGACGCTCCGCGAATGCGCCTTTGCGCCTTTGCGTGAGATATAAAAATGTGGTTCATTTACCTGAAAATCGCTGTAAAAATCCCACGGTGACGCTGATGCAATCAACCGTGGGATGGTCAAAAATTCAAAAATGCAAGTTTTTGAGCTATGCAATCACAGTAATATTATTACTGGTGAGGGCTGCTTTATTCGATAACTGGGCAATTTGGACTTGTGCCACACCGCCAAGACCATCTGCATCAAAGAAGAGTTTACCCGTAGCCGAGTTGTAGACAAAGCGATCGCTCGCACTAGTCGCACTCGCACCCAATCGCAACAAGCTGGCGTCAAGTACACCCAGTGCTTGAGTCAGTCCGAAATCTGATTTGGAGATGAAGATCGTATCAACGCCTCGTGCAAAGTCAGCGAGGGTATCAAAATCACCAACGCTATTACCAGTGAGGTAGAAGCCATCGCCACCAGTTCCACCAGTCAAGACATCATTACCAGCACCGCCATAAAGCAGATCATCGCCAGCACCACCATTGAGGATATCGTTACCAGCACCGCCATTGAGGGTATTATTGGCAGCATTACCTGTGAGTATATTGTTGAGGTTATTGCCAGTCCCATCAATCGCTAATGTTCCGGTCAGTGTTAGGTTCTCGACATAGTTTGCCAAGGTGAAAGTGACTGAGGATCTAACTGTATCAGTGCCAGAGTTGACATCTTCCACAATCACATCATCAACGCTGTCTACAGTGTAGGTATCATTACCAGCACCGCCAGTCAGGGTGTCATTGCCAACACCGCCATCTAACAGATCATTGCCATCCCCACCATTGAGGATATCGTTACCAGCACCGCCAGTGAGGGTATCGTTACCGACACCGCCATTGAGGGAGTCATTACCATCCCCACCATTTAACACATCATTACCAGCGTCGCCATTGAGGGTATCATCGCCAGCGGCACCAGTGAGGGTATCGTTACCAGCACCGCCATTGAGGGTATTATTGGCAGCATTGCCTGTGAGTATATTGTTGAGGTTATTGCCAGTCCCATCAATCGCTAATGTTCCAGTCAGTGTTAGGTTCTCGACATTATTTGCCAAGGTGAAAGTGACTGAGGATCTAACTGTATCCGTGCCAGAATTGGCATATTCGACAATCACATCATCAACGCTGTCTACAATGTAGGTGTCATTACCAGCACCGCCATCTAGCACATCATTGCCAACACCGCCATCTAGCACATCATTGCCAATACCACCATTGAGGTTATCGTTACCAGCACCGCCAGTGAGGGTATCGTTCCCGACACCACCATTGAGGTTATCGTTACCAGCACCGCCAGTGAGGGTATCGTTCCCGACACCGCCATTGAGGGAGTCATTGCCATCTCCACCATTTAACACATCATTGCCAGCGTCGCCATTGAGGTTATCATCGCCAGCGTCACCATTTAACACATCATTGCCAATACCACCATTGAGGGTATCGTTACCAGCACCACCATTGAGGGTATCGTTACCTGCTAGACCCGAAATAATGTCAGATCCGTCAGTTCCTGTGAGGGTATCATTGCCCGCAGTACCCAAAATCGTAATCCCATCATTAGCACCTGTCACAGTGATGGTAACTGTTTGGCTGGTGCCATCTGCAGTCTGCACCGTGAAAGTATCGTTGACTGTTTGACCTGCTGTCAAGGCATTGGTGGCTGAGTTGCTGTTGTTGAGGCTATAGCTCCAGTTACCATTGTTACTGATGGTAAAGCTACCGTAAGTACCGCTGCTGTTGGTTTGGGCGACAAAGGTAGCAGGAGAATCGACATCGGTGACACTCAGGCTACCCGTGACGGTATTTTGGGCTGCATCTTCTGTGACTGCGCCTGTGATGTTCCCGCTGATGATGGCTGAGTCATTAGCACCTGTCACAGTGATGGTAACTGTTTGGCTGGTGCCATCTGCAGTCTGCACCGTGAAAGTATCGTTGACTGTTTGACCTGCTGTCAAGCCATTGGTGGCTGAGTTGCTGTTGTCGAGGCTATAGCTCCAGTTACCATTGTTACTGATGGTAAAGCTACCGTAGGTGCCGCTGCTGTTGGTTTGGGCGACAAAGGTAGCAGGAGAATCGACATCGGTGACACTCAGACTACCAGTGACGGTATTTTGGGCTGCATCTTCTGTAACTGCGCCTGTGATGTTCCCGCTGATGATGGCTGGGTCATTCACTGAAGTAATCGTGATGTTTACCGTTGCTGTTGCAGTTTTGCCCTTACCATCGTTAATGGAGTAAGTAAAGCTATCGCTGCCGTTATAGTTGGAATTTGGGGTGTAGATAATAAAGTCATCAGCAAAGTTGTCAGTAGTGCCATTGTTGTTCACAATCGCAGTACCATTAACTGGAGCCGATACCAGACTCAGTTGCAGCACATCACCATTGACATCACTGTCATTACCGAGAACGTTGATGTTAATTGCAGTGTCTTCGTTAGTAGTTGCAGTGTCATTACCAGCTACAGGCGCAGTGTTCAGGTTCAGTCCCACAATCACCGGATCGTGGTCAGAGGAACGGTATTGGTCAGCATTGTATAAGCTACTGACTTGACCTGTTGACTTAAAGTTAGTGTTGTAATCTAGAACACTGGGTTCATCGGCATTAATGTGCCATTTATCTGCACCAGTTACCTGTGTAGCTAAACTGCTAGTAGCTAGGGCATGGTCAAGGGAACCCAACTGTCCATCGAAAACATAGGAGTAGGAAGTATCCGGGACTAGGCTATTATACCCGGCACCTGCGAGAGTTGTTAATGGATCTTCTTTGGCGTAGGCGTTGAGGTCGCCCAAAACCAGGTAATCAGAGTCAGTAGTACCTGTGGGTTTTGTCGCTAACCATTGTGCCAAATCTTGAGCCTGACGGGTACGTGTTCCATTCGAGAAACCTTGACCGTCGCCAGCGTCAGCATCGCCAACACCACCAGAACTGGAACCTTTAGACTTGAAGTGGTTAACAACTGCAGTGAATTTTTCACCAGTTGAGTTTTGTTGGAAAGTCTGCGCCAGTGGTTTACGTCCAACTAAGTCAAATGCACCAGTACCATATCCATTTGGCATGGTTGCAGCTGCACCTACTGCAGTAACTTTACCAGGCTTGTAGATTAATCCCACTGCAATTTGGTCAGTTCCCAAACTGGTTCCGGGATTGATAAACGTGTAAGTTCCCGCACCAGCTACTGCATTCAGTCCGTTAACTAAATCTTGAATTGCACTGGTAGAACCATAGCCATCGTTTTCGATTTCCATCAGTCCGAGGACATCAGCGCCTGTGCCAATTATGGCTTGGATAATCTTGTTACGCTGACGTGTCAACTCTGAGGCGTTCTCTGCTCCCCGTGCAGTGGGGAAGCCACCACCAGCGCCATCACCGTTAAAATAGTTGAGAACGTTAAAGCTAGCTACTTTGAGGCTACCGCCGACATCAGGTGCTGAGGTGGGACGGGGATTAGTTGGTGTAAAGTTAACTCCTGTGGAGGTTTGAACGCGATACCCTTCAAAACGTTGGTCTAAAACACCAGTGATGCTGGTAACGGTATCACCACCGCGCAATGTGTTAGATGCGCTTAGAGGATTACCACCACGACCAAAAAGAATGGTGCTAGGGTTTTGCGTACTGCTACCGTCATCTAAGTAGATTTCCCGTTTGGCAATCTCAGCTAAATAAGCAGAATAGCCACTGACGCTCGGTGCGTTGAATTGGGTGTACTGGTCGAGTCTGGCGTCAGTACCAGGTTGGTTGCTGGCGCCTGTGGCTGAGAGCAGAACCTGTCCAAAACGTCCTAGCTGAAAATACTCGGTGACTGTCAAGTTACCACTCGCAGCACTAACATTGACTAACATCCCTTCGTAGCTTTCTAAGTCTGTCACACTAGTTACAGGTAACTGGATGTTAGTGACTGTAGGTAAGGTGCTAGCGCCCAGGTTGACAACAGTTGTTACATTAGAGAGTTGCGTCAAGCTGCTGGTATTACCACTACTAGTGCTAGTGAATTCGGCAACATTTCCAGTTACCCGCACCTTATCGCCAACGTTACCAGAAAACAGTCCTGATGGGTCAAAAACAAAGATACCTTCTGAGGTTGCAGAGTTACCATCAGCGTCGGCGTCTTCTTCTTGGACGTAGAAGCCGTTGAGTTTAGTAGAGCCAGCAAAAGCAGCGACGACAATACCCTCAATGGTACGAGTACCACTAAAGGCGGAGTTAAAGGTGGAACCGCTACCTTGAATATCGTGGATTTTGGTAACGACAACTTCGTCATCTGTTACTGTCACGCTAGCGGTGCTATTACTAAAGCCAGTCGCACTGGCGGTGATGGTGACGTTTTGGGAACCATCTACTACCGCATCATCTATAGCTGTGACTGCAAAGGTAGCTGAGGTTTGTCCAGCCGCAATGGTGACAGTAGTAGGAACCGTTGCTTCTGATGTATCGTTACTGACTAATGTTACTATCAGGTCACTGGTGGTGCTACCAGTGCGGGTAACAGTTCCTGTAGCGACTGATGTTCCTGCAGCCTCGGAGAATGTGTTAGGTGAAATGCTCAAACTGAGGGAAGCTGTTGTTCCACCACGTAAAGCACTTAAATCTTGACCGGGGTTAGCATCCCCAGGGGTGGGGTAATTAGATGCAGTGGCTGGGAAGTCATACCGCACCCAGTTACTAGCTGTGTCGTTACCAGCGGCGGTGTTACCTGTATAGTAGGCGTTATCGGCAACACTAGGCAAGTTGAGGTTAACCAAACCATCAGGTGCATTTCCTCCGCCTTCAGAGGAAATAAAGTCTAGGTAGATATTGTCCGTACCACCACTGTTACCATCGGCTCCGGGTAAGTAGAGGTAGAGGGCTTCCCCACTAGTAGATAATCCTGTATTCGTGCTACCGCCTAAGCCGTCCACGCTGACTGTCACACCTGTTCCTGGCGCGAGAACCATTTTCCAGTCACTGGTATCAGTATCTGTGGTGACTCCTAGTGTAGTAGTCCAAACAGTGATAATTGTACCTTTGGGAACACTGCTCAAAAATGAATCATTGCCAAAGACGAAGACTGATTCATTATTATTCAGGACACCACCGACAAATTCATTATCACTAACCCGTAAACCACGCAGGTCAGCGTTATCTTTGAGAACTAGTAGTTCAAAGAAATCATTGCCGTTAGCATCATTATCTGCGGCGTACTCATTAAAGATGATGTCTCCTACAGCCAGGGTTGCAGGTGGTGTGACAGTATCATTGTCTGTAATGGTGACTGTGGCTGTGGTTGTTCCACCCAAGGTGTAGTTAGCGCCGCTTCCCAAGGTGAGAGTAACGTTTTCACTGGCTTCTTGGGTTGTATCATCAACTGGGGTGATGGTGATATCAACAAATGAGCTATTAGCCGCAATGGTGGCAGTACCTGTTAAGGTTGGGGTGTAGTCACTACCATCATTGGCTGCTTGACCTGCACCTGTGGTAATGCTGTAGTTAATTGTCAGGTCTGTAGCTGTGCTACCTGTGCGGGTGATCCTAAAAGTGCCTGGGTTTGTGCCTGCTTCAGCGGCGGCGGTATCTGTGGCAGCTATAGTGATGATTGGTAATGTCACCGCAGACCCTAGGGTGATGGTCTCGCTGCGGAATTTCTGGAAGTTATCCTGCGCCAGATCCTTGGAGGCTATACCGTCGTTGTACCAGACGTTATCGCCATTATCTATCAATACCTGGAATTGGGTGCTGTCGGTCAGGGAACTAGGTACTTCTACAATGGTCTCAAAGCTACCCCCCGCATTTAACGCTGTTAAATCGGTTGCACGTAGTACAGGGGTATCAGCTGCATTGCCAGTCCAAGTGTAAAGGCGGAAATCATTGGGAGCGCTGCCAGCCGCACCGCTAGACCCGGCAATAATGATATATTCATTATTAGCATTACGCTCAATGCTGCGAATTCCTCGACCGCCTAAGTCAAGTAAAATGGGAGCGCCAAAGGTAGCAGAGCCTGATGTCCCACCAGAGGCATTCAGGATACTAGTAAAGTTTGTCACCGTAACAATCAGCGCCTTGGTGCGATCGCTTGTTGGTTCATTAGGCGCACGAAAGCCAACGTAAGCTGTAGTACCATCGGGGGCTATTGTCAAGCCTTCGATGTTAAAGCCGTTTGTTTGTTCTGGTACAACATTATTAGCTGCACTAGCCCCTAGTCCTAAGTAGCCAGCACCTAAACCGTGACCGTTGGCATTATCCCAAGCAATTAGGTCATCTTCAAGATATTGATAGTATCCCTGGAATGTCAGCGTTGTGTTAGCACCTGTACCAGAAATCTGGGTAGCAAAGATGCGTTCGCGATTGGGTCTGTCGCTACCCCCACTAGAATTACTGTGGGAACCCATCCAGTAAATGGTATTACCTACCTTAGTTGAAGCTTCAATGTCAACCTCACTGGAACCTGATAACCCAAGACTTGAGGTGAAGTCAAAGCTGGCTAGAGGTAAACCAGAATTATTCCGGTCATAGAGTCTAATTGTCTGGTCTTCATCGTCTCCCACCAGCAGATAATTTGAGTCAATGGCGATCGCTGTGGAAGCGTCAGAAGTCCCAGTCAGGAAGCGGGTGTTATTTGTACCCGCCGCTGAAGCCGCATATTTGATAACGTAAGAATTGCTGAGTGTACCATCACTAACGGTGACGGTGATATCGCTGTAACCTACACCTGTAGGCGTAATTTTTAGGTTGCGGCTATTTCCAGTTCCCGTAATTGTTAGGTTGGTGTTGGTCACAACTCCCGTGTTGCTGCTGGTTGCTGTTACAGTTAAGGAACCAGCTGCTGTTTCTGCGTCGGCGACGTTAAACTCAATCCCAATGGTGCTTGCAGGGTCGGTGGGGTCGTTAATTACACCACTAATATAAGCAGCAGGGCTACCAGCAAGGCTGTTATCAGGAATATTCAGGAAAGCTGTAACTTTGTCTGGGTCTATGATTGTTTCATTATCAGCCTGAATGGTGGGGGCTGTGTTGACAACATCATTATCTGTTATGATAATGTTTTGGGTAATGGTGCTACCTAAGGCAATACCTGATGAGGGGTTAGTAATGGTCAATGTAGCAGTTTCCGTACCCTCAACTAAAGCATCATCTACAACTGTGAAGGTGACAGAACCTGTGGTTTGTCCGCTCAGGATGGTAATTGTAGTATTGCTGAGGTTGTAATCTCCTGTGGTGATACCAGTTCCCGATACTCCTAAGTTAACAGTCTGATTACCAGAAACTGCACTGGAGGCTGTAGCGGTGACGGTGATGACTGTTGTCCCCGCTTCAGTTCCTGTATTGCTACTGAGGGATAAGTTAACTGTGGGAATTCCACTTGTCACACTGAAGCTATAAGAATTAGAAGATGGTGGCGCACCAGATACCCAATTTGTAGAAGTATTGGCGATCGCGCTTAACAGAGATGTCTTATCACCAGAATAGACTGCTCCACTCGTTTTATAGCTCAGAGAAGCATTTGCAGAAATCGTCAGCCAAGTTGATCCATTAGTAAGTCCGGAAGGACGTAGACCAGTAGTATTTCCTGTTCGCAGTCCATAAACAAAATTGTTTGTTCCCGTGTTGTATACACCTGTGCTGGTTTGGTAGATATATAGCTCCTCACTCGCATTAGTCAATCCAGGAGAACCACTGGATTTCTGCGTGTAAGTATATTGTGTGTTTGTCACATTTTGATTTGTACCGTATCCAAGATTGATAACTGTTCCAGCAGCAATATCTTGATTAGCTACAAACTCATATGCTCCTTCGTTGAAGTCAGCAAAGCTATTACCTCCATCAGATGTCACTTCATTATCATTTATGAAGAATTTAGTTCCTGAACCAACGGTATTCAGGAAGAGAATTGCCAATGTGTCAGGAGTTCCAGATGTATTAAAACCAATTATCGCAATATCACCAGCAGTCAGAGTTGTCGCTGCCATACATTATCATCCTTTCAAGTTTTTGTGATGTGTATCTAAACTTCTAACTGTTGACGGTTGACTGTTGACTGTTGAGAACTTCCAGGGCTTTTTGTTCACACTGAAGGGAAAACTCATTCCCTTGTAGATGTGATCCCAAAGCCGCCCCACCGCTTAGGGATTGTGTAAGTTGGCAAGCAAAATGAAGTATAACTAGTGTTAGTTAACACTATTTATGATATTTGGTTAAGGTTAAGGCAAGACTACGTAAAAGTAAATTTACAAGATGTTTATAACTGAGAAAAATCACATGCTAATAATAGAAAATACTTATTGGAAAAATTTATTGATTATTTTGCAGATTAAGTAAAATAGGTTGTTTAAAGCTTTTATTACAGCAATTTTCACGCAATAACCACAGATCTTCGTAGGGGCGCAAGGCCTTGCGCCCCTACCCTGTGGTCTATTTACCTGAAAATGGCTGTAATAAATAAATTAGAGAAAATCAGAGAAACTTTCAATCCCACGGTGACGCTGATACCATCAACCGTGGGATGGTTAAAGATTCCAAAATGCAAGTCTTTGAGCTATGCAATCACAGTAATATTACTACTGGTGAGGGCTGCATTAATTCGATATTAGCGCAACTACGAACAAATCAATTCACCAAGCATTGTTAACTTGGTGGACTACTATAGCGTTTCTCGCTCTAGTGAGGTACATCGGTAAGGGCACGGCAGTGCCGTGCCCCTACATCGCGTGATACAATTTTGTACCTCATCTGAATAGGAAGTGCTATAGTGTCGGTAGTTCACTAAAACAAAGCTAAATCGGTGACAGCACCAACGCTGCTAGAAGCTACTAATTTGGCATATTTCGCCAATACGCCTTTAGTGTAACGCGGTGCGGGGGGTTGCCAATTGGCACGACGACGAGCTAATTCGTCATCAGATATATTTAACTGCAATAGGCGAGCTGGAGCATCGATAGTAATGCTATCACCTTCTTCAACTAGGGCGATCGCACCGCCAACGGCTGCTTCTGGTGCAACGTGACCAACTACCATACCATAAGTACCGCCGGAAAATCTCCCATCGGTAATTAATCCGACTGCATCTCCTAAACCCGCACCAATAATTGCTGAGGTGGGCGCCAACATTTCCCGCATCCCTGGACCGCCTTTTGGCCCTTCGTAGCGGATGACAATCACATCACCTGCTTGAATCTTACCCGCCAGAATTGCATCTAAACAGGCTTCTTCAGATTCAAATACCCGTGCCGGTCCGGTAATGACTGGCTTTTTCACTCCGGTAATTTTAGCTACAGCCCCTTCTGTCGCCAGATTCCCTTTGAGGATGGCTAAGTGTCCTTGAGCATACATCGGGTTGTTCCAAGGACGGATTACATCTTGGTTGGGGTTTGGTTCTTCTGGTATATCTGCCAAGGCTTCGGCTATGGTTTCACCCGTGATGGTCAGAGCATCACCGTGGATTAAGCCATGCGCCAGTAGCATTTTCATTACTTGGGGAATGCCACCTGCTTTGTGTAAGTCTGTGGCAACATACTTACCACTCGGTTTTAAATCGCACAAAACCGGAACACGGCCACGAATAGTTTCAAAGTCATCGATAGTGAGTTCTACACCAGCAGCGCGGGATATTGCCAAAAAGTGCAATACGGCATTTGTGGAACCACCGACTGCCATAATTACCGAAATGGCGTTTTCTATAGATTTGCGGGTGATAATTTGGCGGGGTAAGATTTGCTTACGAATTGCTTCCACCAAGACAAACGCCGATTTTTCGGTACTCTCAGCTTTTTCGGCATCTTCTGCTGCCATTGTCGAAGAATATGGTAAACTCATACCCATTGCTTCAAAAGCCGAAGACATGGTGTTAGCCGTAAACATTCCCCCACAGGAACCAGCACCAGGACAAGCGTTGCGTTCGACTTCTGTTAGTTCGTTTTCGTCAATTTTGCCGGCGCTGTATTGACCAACCGCTTCAAAGGAACTGACAACAGTTAAATCCTTACCGTTGTATTTTCCGGGTTTAATTGTGCCACCATAAACAAAGATAGCCGGGATATTCATCCGAGCCATCGCAATCATTGCCCCTGGCATATTTTTATCACAACCGCCAATGGCAATTACCCCATCCATACTTTGGCCTGTACAGGCGGTTTCAATCGAGTCAGCAATGACTTCTCGCGAAACTAGGGAATATTTCATCCCTTCGGTTCCCATCGAAATCCCATCACTAATTGTAATTGTACCAAAGACCTGGGGCATTGCCCCGGCGGTTTTGACGCCAACTTCTGCTATGAGCGCCAGTTGATTTATCCCCATATTACAGGGGGTAATCGTACTGTAACCATTGGCAACACCCACAATGGCCTTGTTAAAATCCTCATCCTGAAAACCAACTGCACGCAGCATAGCGCGATTAGGCGATCGCTGCACCCCTTGTGTCACAACTTGGCTTCTTAAATTCTCCGACATTTTTTTTCCTTCCGTGCGATCATCGCAACTGTTGCGATTTTCTTCATTCATTTTCGCACTCATACGGCACACAATCAAAGATAAGAATGGACTCATTAATGATTAGTTATAAAATGTAGTAAAATATTACACAAATTTATCTAGTGTCTACGCATTGACAAATTAGATAAATAATGAAGTTATGACTTACGCACTAGGCTATTCGTGGAGATCGGGCATGGGGCATAGGGCATAGGGCATGGGGCATTGGTGAATTTTTCCTGCCCGGCGCCTGTCGCCCCATGCCCAACCCAAACCCTTGATTTTTCATAACGAGTGCGTAAGTCCTATTTTCTTAACCGGCGTTGCTGATTGTGGAAGGTTTCTAATTTATCCATCTCTCCAACTAATGGATTATTGCGATCGCCTGAATTATTGGCTCTAATGCTGATAAATCAAAGCTTACAAGCATTATAGTTTATTTGTGAAATTGGGGAAAAAATATGTCCAATGCAATTCCGCCTGAAGCGCTGAAAAAGCTTATTCTCTCACATCACAAACTAACCTTTTAAATAAAGACAGAGAAATAATAGTTGTATTTAACAAAGTTTGCGCTTCATTAAAGTCAGCATCACCCGTAATAAAAAAATCTGCCCCTGCTGCAATAGCACAAGCTAAAAACTTTGCATCTTTCCTATCTCTGGGAAAATCAACCTCCACATCCACATTAATTAGTGTTGTCACTGAATCAATCAAATAAACCCATCTTTGGTATTGTGCCTCAGTTAACTTGAAACGAGGACGCTTTAAAACTTCTTTATACTCTGTTATAATCTCTGCCGATACAACCCACTCAAAATCAGAATTAGCAATCACAAATAAAATTACTGCCTCTGGATTTTTATCAGCGATCACAGCAGATACTAGGATATTAGTATCAATAATAATTTTCATTCTCCCTGCCTATAAGCTTCAATTTCTGCTGCTATCTCTTCATCAGTCAAGGGATTATCTGCGTGTATCGCTTGTATTTCTTTGAATAACTTTTTTAATTCTGCTGCTAAAGTAGCCCTTTGATTATCCTCTGCTAAAATAATCACCTCAACTCTCTGTCCTGCTTGAAATGGTAAATCAGATAATACTAACTGCTTTGGATCTGCAATTGTGATGTAGGTTTTATAAGCGTTCATAATTTATCCAGTGACTTAACTTTTATCTACCCTTGTTCTAACAGCATCGCCACATTCTCTGCAATTTTCTCCTCTAATTCCCTCGCTTCCAGTATGTAGGGTGCGTTAAAACGAAGCGCAAAGCACCACAAATTACGGTGCGTTACGACAGCATTGTTCCTCACTCAACCGCTTGGTAAACTTAAAGTAAAAGCAGTCTGATTAGGCAAGGTGGGGTCAAGGGTAAGTTTACCATCGTGAGCCAGAGTAATTTCCCGCGCTAGGCTCAGTCCTAGTCCTGTACCCTCTACTTTACCAAAGAAATGGGTTTAAAGCCTCGCCCTTCGGTTCTTGCGTACTTAGCGTGCTAAATATGTTGAAAAATAAGCTTGAAATCCTTGCTGGGATAAGATGACAGCCATTATTTACTGCCTTTTAGGTCTGATGATTAAAATTTTGGCTATAAGCGCCTGTAAGCCTTGATTTTAAAACAAAGTTATCGACTGTAATTAAAAATTTAGCACGTTAAGTACGCAAGAACCATAATTTCTTTATCGTCTTCATGTTCAGGCAATGGTGCCATAATCTCCAATGTTCCTTGATCATAAGCAATTCGTGCTGCCCGATGTTCTCCTAAGTCCTCGATAATTGTTTCCAATTCTGTCCAAGTAACATCTTGTAGCAGCACTCTTTGTCCAGGTGGAACATGGATGCGCTTTAATTCCAACAACATCATCTCCACTCCCAGCAGCAGTTGATATCTATAGTTTTAACGCGAGAGCTTGTCATCGCGCAGCGTGTCGCAGACAAGGGTCAAAAGTCAAGAGTCCAAAAAACCTGGACTTTTGACTCTTGACCACCATAGCGGAAAATATATGTGCCCGCAGAGTAAGTCCTGACAGCATAAACAAAGTTCTCGGTGAGACTAAGGTCAAATTAAAAGGGAAAGAACTGCAGCAACACTGAGCCAAGACTGCCTACAAAATCAAATAAACTGGGTTTACCAGCGCTGATTTTACCATCTTGAGGTATTTGCAATTCTTTGAGAAAAGCTTGTGCTGTTTGGATTCCAGAAGTATTGCTTTGGGAGGTAAATAGTTTTTCGGCCTTTTGGGCATCCTCAAAGGCACCCTTGCGGTCTAAAATTTGGTAACGGGCTATACCACGGGCGAGGTAAGCCCCTGCATATTCCGGCTGAATGGCGATCGCCTGATTAAAATAATCTATAGCTTGTTGTTGGTTGCCTTTTTGTGCTTCTGCAATACCCCAAGCATAAAATTCTTCTGGTTTAGCAATTTGTAATGGTATACCAATTGCGCCTTGGAGGTTAGTACTGTTGAGGTCAACACCTGTAAGTTGTGCATTCCCTAAATAGCTATTTCTCAAATCAGCACCCACCAGATTTGCCCCACTGAGTTTAGCACCAGTGAGGTTGGCACCAAATAATCCAGCGCCGCTCAAGTTCGCACCCCGCAAATCAGCACCGCTTAAATTAGCGCGGCTGAGGTTAGCACCTGCGAGATTAGCACCACTCAAATTTGCTCCAGTTAAGTCAGCCAATACGAAACCAGCGCCAGTGAGGTCACAGTTTTGACATTCCTTGGTTGCCAATAACTGTCTAATATGTTCAGAATTAGCGGCTTGGACGGTGGTTGTCAGGCTAATTGTGGTTAAAAATGCTGCTGTGGCTAGAATTTGGCTTTTCATAATCGTTTTCGCAATATCTTTTGCTCAATCCTCAGACTTAACTGAGATGTATTTATACTTCAGCCTATGATATGCGAAACTTGTGCTGCTTGCCCTCTATTGTAGCCTATATTACTTAATTACTTGGGTAACAGTGAAAACTGCATCATTGTGCGAATTGATTTTTACATTGGTCTGACTGGAATTAGACCAACTCATTTCTGTAAATAAGTTTAGGGTAAATGTTAATATAGCTGCCAACAAGAGTTTTTCTAACATAATAATCACTCCCCACAACCGTCAAGTGATAACCACAATGTTTTTTCTCTTGCAGTATAATTTCACTTTCCATTTACCATACGTGATAACCGCGCTTCTTGAAAGTGATGTGTATTGAGAAAAACAGTGATCTTGATCACACATTTTTGAGTTCTTGATGGTGATATGGCAGTCTGATTGAAATTTTAAACCCAATACCCGTCAATGAAATTGAAAAAAAGACGGAATTTATTGGTTTTAAACCCGCGCAGGCGGGTTTTGTTTGTGTAGATGCGGTTTCTAACCGCCCTGTGATTTCATTCATTCACTAATATTTTTCACAACCATTTTTATAACCAATTGAGGATAGCTATAGGTAATTTGCCAATACTAACTCTACCTATTGATAGAGATAAAACTTACTCCGCATGAGTGATGAAGCATACCAAGAAATAAGGGTAAATAGATTTACCACGCTCAAGAAAAAGTGTGAATCAGTCGAATATTTCCTTTTTATAACTGGGAGAATAAAAAAATGGTTGTAGGTGTGCATAAGCGTGCTGCAGGCGTATTTTCTAATCGTCCAGATGCCGAAAAAGCGATGCAGGAATTGAAAGATTCCGGCTTTGCAATGGACAGAGTTTCTATTATCGCACGGGATGCAGACCACCAAGAGAATATTGCTGGTACTCAAGTGCGAGAAAAAGTTGGTGATTTAGCCGATGAAGGTGCAAAAGTTGGGGCGCTTTCTGGCGGTGCTTTGGGTGGTTTGACTGGCTTATTAGTTGGTCTTGGGACTTTAGCAATTCCGGGAATTGGACCAATAATGCTTGCGGGAGCCACAGCAACTGCTCTAGCTACGACGTTAGCAGGAGCCGGTATTGGTGCAGCAGCGGGTAGTTTAATTGGTGGATTAATTGGGTTAGGAATTCCCGAAGAACGAGCGAAAGTTTATGACGAACGAGTGCAAAAAGGAGACTATTTAGTTATCATTGATGGCAATGATGCAGAAATTGCTAAGGCGGAAGAAGTTCTCCATCGACGGGGTATCGAAGACTATGGGGTTTATCATCACCCAGATGGCAAAAATGTGACCAATAATGTTACTAATGTGGCTGAGAATGAATACGCGGTTGGTTATTTTTCTCATATCGAAGATGCAGAATCAGCAATTAATGATTTGCGAAATGCAGGCTTTCCCTTAAGTAAAATTACTTTAATTAATCGGGAGCCTTTGCGAAGAGAACGTTTTGCAGGTATTAATGTTGGCGATCGCCTTGATTCTAGTCGATGGGTACTTCCAGATCATCGGGTTAGCTTCTACAATGAGCGCATCAATGAAGGCGAATATATCGTGATTGTTAGTGGCACAGATACCGAAATCCAGCGTGCTGCTGCAATACTCACTGGTCATGGAATTAAACAGTGGCAAATTTACAAGCTAAACGGTTCGACCACTGCATCTTTACAAACAACTAAAAGGGCTATCGGTGTATTTTCTCATGGGACAGAAGCAAAAGCAGCACTAACTGAGCTGCGAAATGCTGGTTTCCCGATGTCCCAAATCTCAATCATTGCTCAAGATACCAACGGTAGTCGTGTTTCTGGTGTAGATAAAAATTTACCCACAGGGAAGAAGGTAGACGAAGGAGCAAAAGCAGGCGCCGCTACAGGTGGTGCTTTAGGTGGTTTAGGAGGCTTATTAGTTGGTCTTGGCGCTTTAGCAATACCTGGTGTGGGTCCTGTGATCGCAGGTGGCGCAGCAGCGACGGCTTTGGCGACAGCGCTGACTGGTGGTGTAATAGGAGCAGCAGCTGGAAGTATTGCTGGGGGACTCGTTGGCTTAGGGATTCCCGAAAATCGGGCGCGAATTTATAGCGATCGCTTCCAAAGAGGCGATTATCTAGTCATGGTTGATGGTACAGACGTTCAAATTCAGCAAGCTGAAATTATTCTGAAAAATCGTGGTATCCAAGAATTTGCCATCTATAACCCCAGTGATATAGATAACTTAAATCGCCCAGCTTTTAACCGAGGTGTTCGTCAGGAAACACCGATTGCAGAAGTTCAAAGAGAAAGTTCTCCTGTACTGATTATTGACCGCCGGGACGAAAAAGTCTAATCCAAATGGCACGAAGATAAGAGAGTAGCCAAAAATTATTCAAAATCCTCCTCACTTAAACTTTGTGCCATTCGATTAAATAATTTCCATAGACATCAAGCAAGTCGATAATTTACAAATTGATATCAACAATTAAACAAATGAAAAAACTAACTCCTTTATTAATTAGTTGCTTTTTAGTTTTTGGTGCATCTGCTTGTCAAAATCCTTCCAAAACAGCCGATTCGGCACCCGATAATCCTAATCAAGCTGTACAAGCACCGAGTCCCGAAGCAACAGAAGCTGCTCAAAAAGACGCTCAAAGTGAAGTCCGCAGAAGACAACTAAATGAGGATATTCGCGCCCGTGAACAGCGAAATAATGCCTCTGGCGGTGATACAGATAGAGCTACAGCCGACTTAGCTAGTGAAGTTCGCTCGAAGTTAGAGGCGAATATACCCAATGGTCAACTAACAGTTACTGCCGTCAAAGATGGCACGATAACTGTATCAGGAACTGTCACAAATCAGGAACAATTGGCTAAAATTCAATCTTTAGCTAAGGAAATTAAAGGTGTGAAAAATGTAGTAGTGAAGGCACAAGTTGCTCCAGCCAAAAGATAGGGTAGAAATGTTGGCGGTTGACCAAGCCAATTTTAGATTTTAGATTTTAGATTTTAGATTCTTTCGGTTCCTTGCAGGCCCCGCAGAATTTTAGATTTTAGATTTTAGATTTAATCCAAAATCCAAAACTTGTACTGAGCGAAGTCGAAGTATCCCAAATCTAAAATTGTTTGCCCCTTGTGGTCGGGGTCAATCCAAAATCCCAAATCCCAAATCCCAAATCGTTTGACGGTTAGCAGTATTTGCAAATAAATTACCGTCTAAAGATAGTAGATTTATGATTGTCAACAGCCTAATCAAGTTTTCAAAGTTATTCAAAAAACTTTTTCATGAGGGCATAATTTATGGCTAATGAAGCTGTTAATAAACCGATAGATTCATCCGAGAGAGTTGAAGAAGATACATATGATCGCGGTATTGTACCTGCGGAAACTGCGGCTCGTAGAGAAAGAGAAGGAGATAAGTACAAAACAGTCCCTACAGAAGAAAGTCTTTCAGATGCGCCTACCGATGACCAAACAAATCTTTACAGTATACGCACCACCGACGGCTATACGATAGACAGAGAAGGTTTATTGAACAACTACGCAGTTGAACCGGAAATGTACTACGAAGTACCTGGGGATGCGTGGGAAGAAACTGCAGAAGATTTAGCAGAACGTCATCAAGAACTAGCTGAATTGAATCAGGATTACCAAGATCAGTTAACAGCAGAAGGTGATAAACGGGTTGACATCTACCCCATCCCTAAAGGGAGGGGATTCTAAGAAGTTACCTTCTTAGGCTTTCTCTTTCCACGACTCGACTTACCCGGAGGAGTTTCCCCACCCATGCAGAGGTCGATGTCTCCAGAGACGATTAACGTTCCCGTGTGCCCCACGGTACGGAGTCCAATCTCAAGTATGTTCAGCGCTGCATTATGGTCACGGTCTTAGAGGATGTTTTCTAAGTTTTAGGGAGTCAAAAATTAAGCCAATCGCTTCACCATAATACGGATCATTGCAAGGTAGATAAAGGTTTCTGAAGTTTCGGGCAATAATTCATAATCTCTGGCCAATCGGCGACATCCCATGAACCAACCAAAAGTGCGTTCCACCACCCAACGTTTTTTGAGCAAAATAAAGCCCTTAGTTTGCTTTGGTCGCAGCACCACCTGGACAATCCAGCGACAAAAATTCATGACCCATTGCATGAAAGGCTCAGAATCAAACCCACCATCAACCCAAATGGTGGTTAAGCGAGATTGTGGCTGAGACTGTTTGACTCGTTTGAGAACTTGTTTCCCCCCTTCCCTGCGGGACGCTAACGCGAACGCGCTCACCCACATTGGCAGATGTAACCAAGACTCGTAGCACTAATCCCAAGGTATCGACTGTGATAAATCGCTTACGCCCTTTGATTTTCTTACCTGAATCAAAACCTACGTCTTGACTCACCATCGCTGCACTTTTTACACTTTGACTATCGATGATCGCTTCCGAAATTAATAATTAAGCACGCTAAGTACGCAAGAACCCACTTTAATAGCCTTTTTTAGCTTTGCTCTTGCGCTTTTGGCTATGGTTTATCGCATCGCCAGAAGTGAATCCAAAATCTACGAAGCCATTGACTCCCAGAATAATGCCCTGATGGAGCGTATTTTCCGTTTAGAGAGTAGGTTTGATGTCTACTTAACCAGTTTTCAAGAAAAAAAGGAAATGATTGATTATCTAATTCATGCCCTAGACGAAAAAATCAATCATAAATTCTCTCGGCTTCATGGCGACTTGCAGCAGTTGCAGACAGATGTGAAGGCGTTAAGCGGTAAAGGATAAAGCCCACAAGTAGGGTTTGCACCTACATTTCTCTCCAAAAGGTAGAGCGGACTGCTAACTTAGCCGATTGGGGCAAATTTACTTACTGGGGATTCGTCCTAGGGATTTAGCAATGCTAAACCCCGCTTTCGAGATCTATCTACCATCCAAAAACGATGAATAAAAGCCTGAAACGACCTATTTTCCTATATTGATCAAGGAGTTCTCCCTGGAGTTGGCTGTGATGTACCTAATTTAGATTCCAGAGTTCGGCGCAGCTGTGGGGTAAGTATTACACGATTAACTGCGTGAATCACTCCATTTTTAGCAGGAATGTCTGCTTGGAGGAGACTTGCATCATTTATAGTCACCCCTTGGGATGTCACACGAACAGTTACATCGCCACCAAGGGTTTTGAGTCTCCCAGATTTTAATTTTTTAGAAGTTAAATTGCCAGGTACTACATGATAACGCAAAATTTGGCGCAATAAATTTTTATTTTCTGGTTTCGTGAGGAATTCTAGCGCACCTTGAGGTAAAGCTTGGAAAGCTTCATCTGTGGGTGCAAAGACGGTGTAAGTCCCCTTAGAAAGAGTATTTGTCAGTCCGGCTGCTTGTATAGCTTGTGTTAGGGTGCTAAAGGGAGTATTAGCTTGTAAGATATCGAGGATGTTTGATCTGTTACTTTGCCCAGTAGGTGGAGATTGTCTAGGTTCGGGTCTCCTCTGGGTTGGTGGTGTTTGTTGAGCATGGGGTTGAGCCATGACTGGAACGCCAACGACAACACTCACGCCGATAATAGCAGCAATCACAGCTATTTTTTGAGATAGCTGATTCAGGTAATTAGTTTTCATGATTTCCGTTGTTTGCGATCGTCAAAACTTAATTACCTATTAACCTTATTGAAGAGTTATCAATGCTTCCTCTGACATTAGAGGTAAATTAAGTTTAAAACTGAATATGCTTCACTTAGCGCCAATAAACCACACAATTTAGGATTTTTGGCGCTAAATACACCGGATTGCGCTGTAAATCCTACGCTACCCAGTTCCAGATGGTAAAGTTGATGGCAGACAAATACAGGGATATCGCAAACCAGATTAAAATTAGATATCCCCAACGGCGCTGTTCACAAAACAACAAGCTTAATGCCAGTGATAAGGACACGATACCATAAGCGTAGCGATGGACAGACAGCAAAGCGCCGGAAAATATCAATAGTAACAATGAACAAAAGCCGTAGGCTACAATAACAGTAGTAAGTTTGCTGCGGAAGTACCACAACAGATAACCGCCACCAAAAACCATCACAACTTTAATTAAACCATCCTTACCTACAGATATCGCATCCTGAAATATATCCCACCAAGTCGGTTGCGCCCATGCTTTCTGTGCATGAGCAAATGCTAAGGGATCTTGGAAACGAATGGCGCAATAGATGGAGAATGAAAGCAATCCTAGTCCTACAGATAAACTCGCAGCATAGGCTATTGGTGGTCTTCGTTCTCTCCAAGCCGTAAATAGAAATGCTGGTAGTAGTGTAATTCCTGTTGCTCTAGTTGCGCTAGCCAATGCTCCGCAAACAGCAGCCCATTCATACTGACGGTTATCAAATGCTCGCAAAGCTGCTGTAGTGAGAAACAGAAATAAACCTTCAGTATAAATAATCGTACCATATAAAGACAACGGACACCAAGCCATGATAGCAGTTGCCCATCTAGCAACATTAGTATCATGACGCTCTTTTGCCCAATAATATAACAGCAGTAGGGCACCAAGAAAAGCTAGATTATTGACAATTGTCCCTGCGACTGCAAAGGGTAAGCCTAACAGCATTACCCCACGGATGATTAAGGGAAATAGGGGAAAGAAGGCGATAGAATGCTGATTACCATCATTTGCATAGTCATAGCCATTTATGACAATTGTTTGATACCATTTACCGTCCCAATGGGAGAATAGTTCCCAGCTGGGTTGAGGGATAAATCCCGGTGTGAAGCCTAGAGGACGCCAATATATTTCTAAAGGTGATGTATAGGTTAAAGGTGTAACAACCTGCATGGCAATTATAATTACCAATCGGCTGATTAGCCACATGGCGATTACAAATATAAATCCGTTGGCTGGAAGTTTTATATTTTGAATTAGTAATTTTATTGAATTTATTTTTACCATTTGTATCATAAAAATATAGTAATCATATTTTAGTAGGGTGCGTTATGGCTTCAGCCTAACGCACCGCCAGTTGCTACTGGCTCCCCTACAGTAATTTTATTTTTACTTGAGAAAAACATCTGAATTATTCTAGAACTGCGAGGACGGATTTGGGTAATAATTTATCTTTAAACCAAATGATTTTGGCGGGGACATCATCTAATTTGACGCCGGCTTTTTCTAAATTTAGCCGTTCAGAAATTGCCAAAATTAAGTTATCACACCCTGCACGTCGCACCTGATAAAATTTCTTTTGTAAATATTCTGGTCGCCAATAACCGACAATTTCTAATAAAAAGCTGCGACCATCACGATGCACTAAGCGAAAATCGGGAATCATCACGCTTCCAGGAATGGGGATTAAATCAACTTCTCGCTCTAATACCCAGTCAGATTTGAGGGCGTCCCATTTATCGGCAAAAGATGCTTCTAACATACTATCGTAAGGTTTACCTGGGGGATAGTGAGATACTAAACCACATTCAGAATTGAGAGTAAAACGTCCAGTTCGCCAAGCATTGGTGTAGGCGTCGCGAGTTTGTAATGTCGCCGCCAGACTCCATCTGGTAACGTGGAGTAAGGCGGGGATGAGTTTAGCGATCGCCAACCCATAGCGCGTACTAGAATTAAATAAACTCGTCGGTCCATCAATAGAAATTGTAAACCCGTGGTCAGCATCCCCTTCAATATAAGCCATCAATTGAAATAACTTAAGATAACGAAACAACAACTTATATTCTCCCGGAACATTCCGATGAGCATTTAATACTAATTTACTAGCCTTATAAAACACACCTGCACCTGCGATAAATTATAGCGATTTAATAAATCTTTGGCTGGTGGTGCCTCAAAAACCGTCAAAATTTTATTTTCAGCCAAATCAGCATATATACCTTGAAGCACCTGTTCCGGTAAAACTTCCCGTTCCAATTCCCGACTTAACTCATCAGCAACTTTACTCAAAGTAACTAGGGTAGATTCCTGACTTGGAACAGATTTTGCAGACAATGCAAACACCCTTTCTCTTAACATTGGTGGCTCCATTGGACTAACCACCTCAAAAGTACAAAAACTGCTTTTCAAAATATAAGCCAAACCCCGCTTCACCCGATAATCAGTCGTATCCCCCTCAAACTCAGCCAATTGACGTTCCAAAACACCTTGAGACTTCCCCACAGCACCTTGAAAATAATTAATCAACTCCGTCGCCAACGCCAACTCTTTATCATCAATCTTCAGCCTCTTGGGAATTATTTCCTCCCCATTGTGGCGATGCATCAGTAAATCTGTCGGTAACATCTGAACTTCCCGGTTTCGATTTTTTATCTTCCACTGAATACTTAATTTCTAACTGTTCAGCAGCCCGATAACTCCTTTCCTTCTCAACCCCATAAATCGGCTGCACAATATGCAAATTCCCCCTCTTTTCCTTCTCCCTTTTGCGTTCAGGGCGCCTCTGCGGTTCATTACTTTTCTGTTCCCCGCGACGCCGCGCCGAAGTTCCCTCCTCACTAGTATCCTCAGCCACCACCTCATATAAAATCGCCTGCTTATTTTCAATATTTCCCTTTCTTAAAACCCTCCCCAAACGCTGAATATATTCTCGCGTCGAACCAGTACCAGATAAAATAATAGCAACAGAAGCCGCAGGCACATCAACACCCTCATTCAACACATGAGAAGCAATCAAAGTATTATATTCACCCTCCCGAAACTTACTTAAAATTTCATGACGTTCCTTCACCGGCGTTTGATGAGTAATAGAAGGAATTAGCAAATCTTGAGAAATGCGATAAACCGTAGCATTATCAGCCGTAAAAATTAAAATTCTTGCAGGATAATGTTCCGCCAACAAATTCGCCAAAATTCTTAACTTACCATCAGTACCCAAAGCGATTTCCTTGGCTTCGCGATGAGCTAACATAGCTCTACGTCCAGTTTGCGACCTAGCACTCATTTGTACAAAACTTTGCCAACCTTGAATACTCCCCAAAGAAATTCTGGATTCCCGTAGAAAATCATTGCGGACTTGAATTAATTGGTTGTATCTTTGGCGCTCATGGGGCGATAATTTCACCTTAATTTGGACAATTTCATGATCTGCTAAGGCATTCCCCGCTAAATCTTCAGCCCGTTTGCGATATACTTCTCTACCAATGAGGATATTTAAGTCAGCATGTTTACCATCGGTACGTTCTGGTGTAGCCGACAGTCCTAAACGATAGGGTGCGATCGCATATTCAGCAATCACCCGACTAAAATCCGTCGGTAAATGGTGACATTCGTCAAAAATCACCAAAGCATATTTATTTCCCAAGCTTTCGGCGTGAATAGCCGCACTATCGTAAGTTGCAACCAAAATCGCCGTTTTATCCCGTGAACCACCCCCCAGCAACCCCACATCAGCATCAGGAAAGGCAGCCACTAGATGAGCATACCACTGATGCATCAAATCCAAAGTAGGCACCACAATTAAAGTAGTGCGGGGTGTCGCCTGCATCGCCATTTGTGCTAAATAAGTCTTACCCGCTGCAGTGGGAAGCACCACAACCCCCTGTCTTCCGGCCAGTTTCCAAGCCGCTAACGCCTCACTCTGGTGGGGATAGGGAGTCATTTCCAGACTAGGAACCAACTCTACCGGATAAAATTCCTTAGCCTCATCAATAAAATTAATTTCTTCAGATTGCAACGCTTCCACCACAGCACGATATCTCATCGCCGGAATGCGGAATTTTTCCACTCTATCATCCCATGTGGCATAGTCCATCCAGGCCTTGCCCCGTGGCGGTGGGTGTAAAATTAATGTGCCACGATCAAAATTTAATGTGGGGGTGCGAGCCATGTATTAGCTCTCTCCTAATTGTTTCACATTTATCTACTCATAGCGCAAAATGTGTTACAAATATCAATTTTGTTTTCGCCAAACAAGAACCCCACCCCCCAATAGTGCGTAGGTTTTGAGAAGTTGTTTCTTGAGCAGTAGCATATGAAGGGTACGTCAGCCAGGGAACCCCTTGACAGCACAAGAAATTTTCGTATTGATTACCAATGACTTTTGACAAATCACGACCCAAGCAAGTAAGGTTCAGTAGTTGATCTACTTATACCAATTTTTTATGAAGCTGCATAGAATTCGATCCCCCCTAGGGCGTGTTTTCAAAGTCTTATACAATACCACTAAAACGCTGACACATGTAGATTTCGCGTAGGGGCACGGCAATGCCGTGCCCCTACAGCTGGTATCATATCGTGTGGATTTAGGAGGATCGAGATATGTGCAACTTCACATTAAATTGGTATTACTGAGCTTGACAACAACAAAAGTCTGCCTGAGCAACATCGGATTCCTGAAAGGTATTGGCTCTCGACCATATACCAGCAACGACTGTGGTACTTAAAGAAAAATCATTGTCTTTGACTGCTAATGCAGCAATGTCTCCTATACCACTTGCGAATGTTGTTGTACCCACCTTTTGGGTAAGTGATTTCCCTGTTAAGGAAGCACCGTAAAGTTTTCCAAATTCCCCACAGGCTTGAGCGCAGGTTTGACCATTTCCTTGATCCGTCAAGGTTGATGTTCTGTTAAAGACAAAATTACGACGAACAGCGCCGACAATTCCAGGAGCAGCAGCAATCTCATAGCCGTCTGGCGTATATGGGCCTGTGTAAGTCGTCCGATAAGGGTGTTTCGCTAGACAATAAGCTGCTGCTGTTGCTGTTGTGTAATCTGACCACTCGTTAACTGCTGGAGCTGCTTTGGATAATTGTATAGTCAGGGTAGTACATACAATAAACGTGAGGAAGCCTATTACTATTAACAAGGATTTTTTCATGATGTTAAAACCAATGATAACTTACACTATCCAGAATTAATTGGATTACCATATACTTACCTAGTCAATCATTTCTGCTCCAGTTAAGCAAAATAAATAGACAATATAACATTAAGATAATCTTAAATTTTGCAATTAAGGCCATATAGCGGTTCTCAGTTGACTTAAGTCATGAGTAAGGAGTAATGAGTAAGGAGTAAGGAGTAAGGAGTAAGGAGTAAGGAGTAAGGAGTAAGGAGTAAGGAGTAAGGAGTAATGAGTAATGAGTAAGGAGTAATGAGTAATGAGTAAGGAGTAATGAGTAATGAGTAAGGAGTAAGGAGTAAGGAGTAAGGAGTAAGGAGTAATGAGTAAGGAGTAAGGAGTAAGGAGTAAGGAGTAAGGAGTAATGAGTAATGAGTAATGAGTAATGAGTAATGAGTAAGGAGTAAGGAGTAAGGAGTAAGGAGTAAGGAGTAAGGAGTAATGAGTAAGGAGTAAGGAGTAAGGAGTAAGGAGTAAGGAGTAAGGAGTAAGGAGTAAGGAGTAAGGAGTAATGAGTAATGAGTAATGAGTAATGAGTACTCATTGGGGATGGATAAACCGCCGACTTCCAATAAATCTAATTAAGTATCAGATTTAAGATATTCCTGTAATTGTTGTGTGCGCTGTTGTGTAGTCTTTTCTAAACAACCAAAATAAATTGTCGGAGCGATACTTCCCCCTTCATATCCACTTCTTTCAAACTCACAACTCGCATCGCGGAACTTAATCCAGGTCTGCTGTGCATTAATTAATTTTTGTTTTCTGTATTTGTCTAACTTTGGCAAGAGTTGTTGATAAACTCGATTCAATTTTTTATCGGCATTTTGATAAGAGAACAAAGCGCATTGATTGATTTCTAACTGAGTTTGAGCATTATTACAGTTGAGCTTTTGACTTAAGTAGATTTTTGGCATATCAGGCGTTGAGTTTGCCATTGTCACAGCAGCGGTAGATAAACTGCTGAAGGTTAGCATAGAGATAACAGTAGGTAATAACTGACGCATAGTAATAAATCAAATTATGTATAGCCAAACAATAGCAGAAAATCTGGCTGTGGGAGTGTCAAACATCAAAAAACCTATCGCTAGGGAGAAGTTTATATCTTACAAAGTTGTTAAGAATAATTTGATGAGTAAGTAATTAAATATAAAATGATCGTAATAGCCCTATTAGCGATGGCGTAGCCTCTGTCTACGACACGCTCCGCGTCACGCAGGGAAGGTAGAGAAACTTTACCTTTAGGGTAGCGCAACTACAAACATTTTGCGTTTTTTAAGTTTAACTACCTATTTTATTTTTCCTAATTCACTTTTTATACTTATGAAACGTTCCGCTCACCTGATTTTTAATCCAGTTGCAGATCAGGGAGACCCAGAACAACAATTAGTACAGATTCGAGCAATATTAGAGCCAGAAATCGCAAAATTCAGGAGTTAGTAGCTTTGAAACTTGTGTCAGAACCGTCCATCGCCAAAAAAATTCACAAGATGAAACAGCGGGTACAATGGCAAAACCCGTTAATTCTGGAACGGGGCATTGACCAGACTCGGCTAATGCTGGATGATGGTCAAGGGGATGATGATGAGTTTTCGTTTTTGGTTATCGGTGATAGTGGTTCAGGAACACATCCCAGACATAATCCCCAACGACGAGTGGCTGAACTGATGCTACCTCATCGCGATCAATGCCGTTTTATGTTGCATACGGGGGATGTAATTTATTTGGTGGGGTCGAGTGAGTTCTACCAAAAAAATTTTATTAACCCTTACCGAGAGTTTCTGGTGGGTGGAGAACATCCGCAACAGATCGCTTATGACCAGATGGTTTTCACTCTGCCTATTTTACCAGTACCGGGAAATCATGATTACTATGACCTGCCGATTTTATTGAGCTTGCTGTCTTTGACAACTTTACCAATTCGGCGGCTATTGCGATCGCGTTTAGAACTGAATGTTGGTTTACATGGTTCCAGAAGCGGTGACGCCTATGCAAGGGCTTTTCTGGATTATCTCAAGGCGTATCAACAGCCGACAGAACTAGCCGAGCATATAAATAAATACTACACTGCCAAAACAGACACAGGTATTTGTCTTGCTTATCAGCCTGGACGCTTTACCCGTCTGCCAAATCGCTATTATACCTTTCGTTATGGTGGTATTGACTTCTTTGCTTTGGATTCTAATACATTTAACGATCCGTCACCACTGCCAACTACACAAGATGGCGTTGCTCAACGTCATCTATTAATCAAGCGACGTGCAGATTTAGAACACCAGAAGCAACAAATCCTGGAGACTTCAGCGCAGATTAATCCTGATAACCCCAGTCAAGCTGAGGAATTGGACGACTTACAGGCTAAATTGTCGCAAATTGAAGAAATTATTGTTGATATCAACAAACAACTCACTTCACAACAAACAACCCAAACTGATACAGAACAACTGGAATGGCTCAAGCACAGACTTATAGAATCTTGGAATACCCCTGAAGTGCGGGGAAGGGTAATTTATTTCCATCATCCACCTTATGTCACCGAAGCCACAAAATGGCAACAGTCCCAAACCTTAGCAATTCGTAGCCACCTACGCGGTGTGTTGGATGAGGTTGCAGAAGTACTAGGTGGATTGACTCAGGGGCGTCCTTTAGTTAATTTGGTGTTAAATGGTCACGCACATTGTTTAGAATACCTGCAAACATTGGACACAGGACACGCTGATGCTCATATGCACTGGCTGATTTGTGGTGGTAGTGGGTTTAGTCTCCGACGCCAGCGGACTGAGGGACCAGATTTGATCGAGAATATTGGGAATGCAGATAAATTAATAGCGCGATCGCAATTCTTCATCGGTCGCAATGGTCAAGGTTCTCAGAAGCGAAGACCCTATTCATGTTTACGCATTGATGTCAAGGGCGGAAACCAACCCAAATTTATTATCCGCCCTTTGATTGCCGAATGGTATCAGCGACAGTGGCATAATTATGAACTTGAACCCTTTGTTATTTAACAAATTTTAGGCGTTTACAGCAGTTTTCAGGACATAACCACACCGTAGGGGCGCAAGGCCTTGCGCCCCTACCTTGCGCCCCTACCGTTTCTGTGTTCATTAGATATAAAAATGTGGTTCATTTACCTGAAAATCGCTGTAAGAGGCTTGCAGCACCTTCTTAGATGTCAAATGGGTTCTATATGACGATTCTGGAAGGCGATTCCTGAACTTTTCGAGTTAGAGGTCTTTTTTCAGGGAGCAACGCGATTTGGTAAGGTGCTAAAACCAGCGAGCTATATGGGTTTCAGCCTACAAGACAGGCAAAATAATACACCTGGTAAATAAATATTACAGAGCGGGTTTTATTGACAGTACTTACGCAAACTGAGTCAAACGTAGTGCAGCGTAGACGCGGAGCGGCTTCCCGGTAGTAATTAATGCCTACGGGACGCTAACGCAAACACTTCGTACCCTACGGGAAGGCAAATATAGTTAGGAGTTAGGAGTTAGGGGTCCAGAGTAAATTAATCCAATCCCCAATCCCCAATCCCTATTTCTCACTCATTTTCACCTGCTATTTGGTCAGCGCGTTCCAGTTCCCAGAGAATTTGATTACCTTCACGTCGTACCCGTGAAACTATCCAGTTTCGCCAGCGCCATTCGTCTCCGCGACTGGTGACGGCGCTGGCGTGAACGTCCATGAGGTCTGCTAGTTCGGAACTGGTGATTAAGTAGCCTTTTTCGGCGATTTCGTCGGCAATATGTAGTGTTTCGATTAAGTTGCGGAGTTGCGCTACCCTCATCTCAGCTGGTTTATCTTCGATTGTAGCGGGTGTAGGCGGGATATTTGGCTCCGTCATGGTAATTTCTGTTGCAACTGTACTGATTTCTTGTTTGCTTCTGTTAATTATTGTCGAGGTTGTGTCAATATCAGATACTTTTGCTACATTTGTTTGACTTATGGATGGTAAAGATTGATCACAATTGCTGGAAGATAATTGTTTGAGATATGGTATACTACCAGCCGCAAAGGCACGAGCGATCGCATCACAGCGTTCGTTGCCTATGTTACCAGAATGTCCCCGCACATGTTGCCAATTGACCAGGCGGCTATTAAGTTCATCTAGGGTTTCCAACAATTCTTGATTCTGGACTGGGTTCCCATCGGCTTTTTTCCAGCCTTTCTTTTTCCAGCCTTTGACCCATTTGGTGGCGCAGTTAATTACATATTCGCTATCGGTGTTGAGGGTGATGGGTTCTGTTTGTTTTGATTCTTTCAGGAATTGCAGGGCGGCGATCGCTGCTTGCATTTCCATTTTATTATTGGTGGTGTGGCTGGCTCCATCCCCCATTTCATGAATTGTGCCATCATTGAAGTAGACGACTACTCCCCAACCCCCAGGGCCAGGGTTGCCGGTGCAAGCGCCATCGGTGTATATACTTTGAATTGTGCGTTGGGTGGGCATGGTTTAAAATTATTGAACCGCTTCAGACGCAGAGGTCGCAGAGAAAATAGTTATTAGGGACGAATTTTAGCAAATAATCTGCACCTTATTATACCTGCGTTACCAATGAATTCAAGGGTGCGTTAGCCTATGGTATAACACACCCTAGGTCTAGAATACAGGGCATTCCTGATTCAAGATATTCAAATATTGAACCATACTGGCTTTCTTCGTCATTTGTCATTGGTCATTGGTCATTGGTAAACATTTGGGGCATATTTAAGTTTCGTAATATAGTTTTGTTTTTTCGCGCCGACTTACTTAGTTTGGCATCTTTTATTTATATGTATTTTATTATACTACAATTTTTGTATTAATACCTAAGTAAAAATAAAGTGTCAAGTATAATATAAACTAGCTATTAACTGAAAAATGCCTTATAATTCTAGTTGTAAAACAAAACGTCTGAGAATTTTTACCTAGATTTGTAGGGCTGATTTTAATGACAAAAATTACCTCAGTTTCAATATTGACTAAATATCTTGCCAAGGATGCCGTAATTAATTGGGAAGCAGGAAGCATTCCTATGTCCCAGATTCCTGATGCTAGTCCAGCAATCAAAGCTAATCTGAATTTCTACGATAACCCTCAATTGACAAAAGCCTATTTCGATCACTTACACCGGGACAATATTTTCAAAGAATGCTGGCAGGCCGCGACGGGTAGTTGGGATGATAAGATAGTTGTGGATATTGGCTGCGGTCCTGGCAATCTGTATGCAACGCTGGGTGGTTCACCACGACTATTGATTGGTGTGGATATCTCGCCCACCTGTCTAAAAATGGCGCAAAATATAGGCTACACACCTATCTTGGCAGACGCCCACAATTTACCATTTATCGAAGGATTTGCAGATATTGTCGTCATGAATGCTGCATTACACCATTGCGAAAATATGGCCATGGTTTTAGCAGAAGCTGCGCGTCTAGTTCGTCCTGGTGGGTTGCTGGTTACTGACCATGATCCGCAGCATACCGCCTGGAACTGGAAAGGTCTAGGAATGCTTTTGTATAAAATCCGGGCACCATTATATAGATTAATGTATTGTGGCAAATATATGTCGCAAGCAGAACATGGTGCGATGATCAAGAGTGAAATTCACCACAAACCGGGTGATGGTGTAGTCCGAGAACTGTACCACCAAACTTTGGAGCCTCTTGGCTTTACAGTAAAAGTATATCCACATAATCATAGTGTAGGGGCAGAGGTGTTGCAAGGCAATTATGGCCGCGCTGAGTTCAAATATCGCCTCGGTCAATGGTTGTCTGGCCTCAATCCTAACTCACCTGCTGGCGGATTATCATTAATGTGTATTGCCAGACGTGGCGTTAAATAATGCGTTCTCCTTGTTCATCACTTGTATCATGTCCGCTTAATTACTTACTAAACCTGAAGAACCCCAACCCGCCAAAGCTGTGCTTTTTCTCCCCTAAGCGCTTGCGCTTAGGGGTTGGGGGTGGGGTGTTTTATTATGGGTAATTGACCGGACATGATATTATTGGTATACGCAGTTTTGCCAAACCCAAATAACGGATACCTTCTGGAGAAATTTCAAATCGGCAGGGTAATACTTCTAAACCGAGGGATATAGCCTCTCTTAATAATTTACCATATATAGGGTCTGCACTATCACCAGAGGTAAACTCTTTACAATCACCACGATTGATAAAATAAAGCATGACTGCACGACTTTGAGGTAAAAGCGCCATTAGTTCCCGCAAGTGCTTTTGTCCCCTTGTTGTCTCTGTGTCAGGAAACAAGGCTAGAGTTCCTGCAGACCAAGTTGTGTTTTTTACTTCTAAATAAATCGGGCGTTCCTCTCCTGTCAAGAAAAAATCCACCCGACTTTTTTTATCTTGTCCATAAACCACCTCGCCTTTGATGTGGGTATAGTTCCCCAATTCAGCGAAAAGATGTTTCTCTAAAGCTAGCTTAATTACCCGATTGGGCAAAGCAGTATTCACCCCTACCCAAGTCGGTTGATGATCATCCACCTGAATCAATTCTAAAGTGTAGGCGAGTTTGCGCTGAGGATTATCACTCAAAGAAACCTGTACCGCACTACCAGGAGTTGATACTCCCGTCATTGGTCCTGTATTGGGACAGTGTGCTGTGACTATCTCCCCAGTCGCCAGTTCAACATCGGCAAAAAACCGCTTGTAGCGTTTGTGTAGAATACCAGGATAAAGCTGTGGGTAGCGGTAAAGCCAATCAATCATTTGTGTCTGTTGTCTGTTGTTAGTTATTAAGTTACAGCAATTTTCAGGTAAATAGACCACGCTTTTGGGGCGCAAGGCCTTGCGCCCCTACGAAGATCTGTGGTTATTGCGTGAAAATTGCTGTAACTTATTACACCAATTTTCACTCATGCCTTATCCTAACCGCCTTGGCGATTGCTATACTTTCAACCCTCAAATTTTTAGCCTTGTATATCATAAACTGACAATTTTTGTACTTATTTTTACAACAACTTAATAATAATTAGCCTATAGTGGGTGTTATAAACCTCCCATCAGAAAAAATTCGGGAGGGTTGCAACATGCAAGGAGGTCAATCCTATGCAACAAATTCGCTTAACAACGGAATTGGAATATGCCTTTCTATTTACGCTGAGAAAGGTAAATTCAATTAATACAGAAGAGTTTAAGCCATTTTTTAACGATTTACCTCTTGATCCTTACATCAAAGGTAAGTATCGATTGAGAAGATTATCTCGTTTCACCGTTTCTGGGGATAAGATAATTAAACTACCTCATGGCTATCTGTTCCAAAGTAAAGAATATAATCCCTTAGTTGGTGATGTCAAAAGAGAGTTTGCAGAATTAGATGATGCACTGATAGAACTAGATATCTTTCAAAAAATGATTTTGGCATTTAGTGATTCCTGTAAACTGCACCCAGAAGCGGAAATAGGAGTGCATCAGATTAGAATTAGCTGTTCGCCAGATAATTTCAGTAATCCAGCACCGGAAGGTATTCATCAAGATGGTACTGATTTTATCGGGATATTCTCTGTGGCTAGAGAAAATATTCAAGGCGGCGAAACACAATTGTTCACGGCTAAAAAAGAAAAGCCGATTTTTAAGAAAGTTTTGCATCCGGGAGAGCTTTTATTGGTCAACGATCATGAGTTTTTCCACTTTGCTAATCCCATTAAACCGCTGACTGATGCTCAGGGAATCAGGGATGTTTTTGTGCTGACTTCTCCTAGCTTGCTGGTTGAGTAAGTAGATCGGCGCAAATAAACCTGGTTATTTGTCATTTGTCATTGGTCATTTGTCATTTGTCATTGGTCATTTGTCATTTGTCATTTGTCATTTGTCATTGGTCATTTGTCATTGGTCATTGGTTAGGGTTTGGGGGGAATAGAGTCAATCTAATCAAATAGGACTTACGCAAGTGTCACAAAAGAATGTCAACTGGCACATATATTTCAATTAAAACTTAATGCTTGTAAGCTTTGATTTATCAGCATTAGAGCCAAATTAGTTATATGTGACAGTTTTTAGATAAATGTGCCATTTGCGTAAGTACTGTCAAAATAAAACCACAGATAAACACCGATTAATACAGATAATTAATCGGTGTTTATTTGTGTGCATCTGTGGTTTTAATCCCACATTCCGCACAGGGTAAGCGCATCTCTAGTAGGATTGACAAAAAGTAATGACTCATTACTCATTACTCATTACTCATTACTCATTACTCATTACTCATTACTCATTACTCATTACTCATTACTCATTACTCATTACTCATTACTCATTACTCATTACTCATTACTCATTACTCATTACTCATTACTCATTACTCATTACTCATTACTCATTACTCATTACTCATTACTCATTACTCATTACTCATTACTCATTACTCATTGAATTGGAATTAATACCTAATATGATTACTACTTATATTATGATTGGGTACTTTTTGTCTGGGTGCGTTAGGCTAAAACCGTAACGCACCTTATTAAAGATTTACCAAAGGCTATGAATGACGAATTCTACAATCGGGGATTGGAAAAGGCGAAGCAAAAGGACTATGCTGGGGCTATTGAGGAATTTAGCCGTGCTTTGGTCTTGATACCTGACTTTGCCCCAGCTTATTTTCAACGGGGTTTGGCGTATTATGATTCAGGAGCAATTCTGCAAGCTGTGTCAGATTTCACCGAAGTCCTGAAGCTGAATCCCGAAAGTGTAGAGGCTTATTATTCTCGCGCATTGGCTAGGGTGGGGCTGAAAAATCTTCCGGGTGCGTTGGAGGATGTGGAACGCGCTATTCGTCTGAATCGCAATTATGCTGCTGCTTATAGTTTGCGGGGAATGGTGCGGCGTAAACAGGGGTATATTCAAGATGCGATCGCCAATTTTAAACAAGCAGCAGAATTATATTTACAGCAAAAAGATAAAGAAAATTGTCGCCTATGTCTTGAAAGGATGAAACAGCTACAACCAGTAGTTAAACCAGCTGTTCAGCCTCCAACTTCTATAAGTGTACCGATCCAATCAGAAAAAGAATATTTCCGACAATTATTAGACAAGGCCGAAAAGGGAGACACCCGTGAGGCTATGGAAGATTTAAACTGGGTGTTGCAAACCGATCCGCAAGATGCACAAGCTTATTGCTGTCGTGGGGTGGTGCGTTGCAAAATGGGGAATTATCGGGAAGCGATCGCCGATTTTAACCAAGCACTGGGATTGAATTTTCAAGATGCGATTGTCTATCGTAATCGAGGTAAAGCACGTTCTGTTTTGGGTGATTATACTGGCGCGATCGCCGATTTTAACCAAGCTATCCAAATTCAACCCCAGGATGCCTTAGTCTATATTGCCAGAGGAAATGCCTATCGCGCAGCTGGTAATTATCTCGGTGCAATTCAAGATTACACCCAAGCCCTACAAATTGATTCCGCGAATCCCCAAGCTTATTTCAATCGTGGTATTGCCTATACTTGTTTAGAAGAAATGCAACAAGCAGTAGCAGATTATCAGCAAGCCGCTAGTATCTTTTGTGAACAAGAAGACTGGGATAATTACCAGGAAGTTTTAGATAACCTCCAGAAAATACATACATCTACGCCAGAAACCAAAAATCAAAAGTATAAGTTACTACGCCAAAAGCTTTTGCGTCTAGTTGGCGGACATTGGGAAATCGCCGAACGAATGATACAGCAGCAGGAGGATTACTATCCTGGGATGTCACAGGAGTGGTATGTGCAAAAAGTAATTGAGGAATGGGAACGCGATCGGGAATAGGGATTGGGGATTGCACTTCGGCTCCGCTCAGTTACCAGGGGTTGGGGAATAGAGAAAAGCAGAACAAAGCCTGACGAAAAGGTAATGACAAATTATGAATTATGAATTATGGATTACAAATAATGATAATTGTATTTAAAATCACTCACAATGAGTAATTTCCTAAACTAATATTGGATGGTTAATTGTCAAGAATATATCTTTATTTTTAGGTATTTTTGCTCAAAAAATTCTCTGATCTGCTGGTAAATATATCTCGCAATTAACGTGATAAAACCTACAGGAGAATGAATATGGCTGTAGATTTGCGTAAATTTTTTCAAGCTACGAATCCCAGTAAAACTCTGGTGGTAGAAAATATTGAAGACCAGAAGTATTATATTGATTTTTCTTCGGTACGCGGCGGTAAGATTATTGAGGAACTGAAAGATAATATTGCCTATTTCTCTCCTGATGAACCAACTTGTGTTTTATTTACTGGACATATTGGGTGTGGAAAATCTACAGAATTGCTGCGATTAAAAGCAGAATTAGAAGTAGCTGGTTTCCATGTAGTTTATTTTGAATCGAGTCAAGATTTAGAAATGGCTGATGTGGATATTGGTGATTTTCTGTTGGCGATGGCTACGCCCGCCTTCGGCATCGCTCGTCGTGTCAGTCAAAGTTTGGATAAAATTAACATTGCTGAACCAACGATTTTAAAGGAATTGTTGCAAGGTGCATTGAAGATGTTGAACGCTGATGTTACAGGTGTTAAACTCAAGCTGCCGATGGTTGGTGATGTTGGTGTGTCTCATGAAGGCGAAAAGTTTTCTTTAGCCTTTGGTATTGGCGAAATCACAACGAAGACGAAAAGTGATGCGAGATTGGCTCTTCCGTACTTAGCGTGCTGAATTTGTTAAAAAATAAGTTTGAAACCCTTGTGTGGCTCCGATAAAAGCCATTATTTTTTGTATTTGAGCTACTGTTACTAAAAATCAAATTATAAACGCCTGTAAGCCTTGTTATTAAAGCAATTTAATCGACTTTCATTAATAATTAAGCACGCTACACACGCAAGAGCCGGATTTATATAGCAGGTGAAACCCACAATATACTCCCCAATAGACCTGTCCGGAATATTATCTGGGTGCCCAAAAAATGGTAGAACGGAATTTTGACCGTCTACCAAAATGAAAAATCCACTTCATTATATTCAACAATATCCGCACCGCGCAAAACAAATGCTCGGAATAAGCAACGACCAGTTTCGAGACTTATTAGCCCAAGCCGAGATCCATCATAAACAAATTCAAGCTGAGATAGAACGTAATAAGGTGCGTATAAATCAGAAAGGAGGAGGACGTAAACCGAAACTAGAGATAAAGGAAGAGGTATGTTTATGTTTATTTTACTTGAGACAAATGCCAACATTTGAGGTTTTAGGGTGACAATTTGGAATATCAAAAACTGAGGCTAATGATACGTTTCATTACTGGCTAGGGGTATTAGGGGAGATATTACCTGCTAGCCTGCTCGATCAAGTTGAAAAAAATCACAGTGATTACGCGATCGCCTTAGAACTATTGAAAGAATTTCAATTAATCGTGGACAGCATGGAACAACCACGGGAACGCCCTTGCAACAATCAGGAACAGAAAGAATATTTCTCAGTCAAGAAGAAACAGCACACATTTAAAAACCAATTTATTATCCTACCAGAAGGAAAAGATATTGTCGATGTAGAGGTGGGAGAGAAGGGTCCGACAAGTGACATTAGCTTGTTTCGGGAGCAACAAGAAAAGTTTGAAGCCGACCAAATGTTTGAAGGTGATAAGGCGTATCAAGGAGGAGAGAATATTACGACTCCCCATAAGAAGCCACGAAAAGCAGAATTAACTACAAAGCAAAAAGCAGAAAACAAAGAGTTTTCGAGTAAACGCATCTTTGTTGAACACGTAATTAGACTCGTCAAAATTTTCCAGATTGCACGGGAAAGATTTCCACTTCATTCTCGAACTTACGAGCAGGTAATTCTTACCATTTGTGGATTGGTTCGACTCAGAATCGGTGCGCTAATTTTGCCATTTTCATAAAAGTTGTAAACATGAGGTAAGTTATGAATTAGCTATCAACAGTTTTACAGATAGTTGCTATCAGTAATTATCCCAAACCCTTATTCTTACGTTGGATCTGGTTAACAGTCAACGCTGTCCAAAACCAGGCTCAGAGCGTGTTGTAAATTTTCGGACGAGTCTAATCCCCAGTCCCCAATCCTGCTACGATGTGATTATCACTGCTTTAATTCTCATTGGTGATGAATAAACCATTGGATGAAACCCTTTCGATCACAATTGCTGAACGTATCAAAAGCAAAGCTAGTAAACCATTTGATAATGCTTACAGAGCAGCACTGGTTACTGAAGGAGCAAAGTATGTCCAGGGATTTTTAGTTTTTGCGGGTCAACCATACCAACTGATTGAACACGGTTGGATTGAGTTGAGCGATCGCATTATTGACCCCACCCTACCATACCTACAGAAAAACCCCCAAGAACTTTGGTACTTTCCCGCACAGAGTTTGTCAGTAAAGAAACTGAAAGCGATTATTGAAGAATCGAAAGAAGATTATCCAGAAGATGACCCCCTACCAATTTACGGAGACGCACCTTATGAATATTATGGAGATGTGATGTTAGGTGGTCAAGACTACTTGCAAGCCTATCAAGCTGCAGAGGCTAAGTGCAAAGAAATCAATCAAATAAATGTTGAGAATAATTAATATTAATATTTTTGTACATTGTAGGGTGCGTCAGAAGCGAGAAATCCTTGACATCGCCAGATATTATTGGTACTGACGCACCCTACCCTATCTAAAGTACTGACTACAAATCAAATTTCAGATACCCAACTTAATACGATTTACCATCGCTACCAAAATATTCACGATAGCTACAAATTTTATCTCCACGCACATCAAAAGAAACTGCAATCCGATTTTTGTAAGAAAATTGTCGTAGGGGCACGGCACGAATAAAATTGTCGTTATAAGAAAAAATTGTGGATGTTCCCTACAGTGTATATCATTCGAGGCTAACTGAACTGTATTGTAATAAAGGCGGCTCTTACAAAGATTTTTTCCCAGAAGTGTTAGCACTATCACAAGGTAATTTTTTTGTTGATTACGGCTATCATATCGCCCCAATTAGCGGTCAGCATATTGATGAAATGCAAATGCTATTTGAGGAGTATGGAATTGGCTCATTTAAAATTTTTATGTTTTACGGCGGTTATGGTTTGCATGGTCTTTCTGAACAACAAAACCTCTTCTTGATGATAAACAAAGAAGAAAGGTATGACTTTGCTCATTTTGAATTCATTATGCGCGGTCTAACCAAGCTAAGAGAATTGTATCCCGAAGCGAGCGATCGCCTGAGCCTCAGTCTTCATTGTGAAGTAGCCGAAATTCTCAACGCCTACACTGCTTATTGATAATCAATTTTGCATATTTAATTGTTGATATATGTACACAAGTGTGCATTCCCAAACAAGGCGGGGTTGGGCGTAACAAAGTAGAAATTTGCGGGCTTGTTCTAGTTGGTTAATCATACCTGGTTGATACCACTGGTGCCAGTAATAATGTTGGAGATAATCGACTAACCCTAGTTGTGCTTCTGTATCTAAGTCCTGATCAATTTTTTTGGCTAATTCCAAAGCATTGCGGTAGGATTGAGGCGCTTTTGTGACTTTTTCCAGTAACTCTGGAGAAATTGTTTGTAATTGCTCATAAGATGCGATCGCACTGCCGGGACTACCAGCTGCTATCCTCAATACTGCTGGATCTTGCAAAATTTCCCCATGTCCGCTTTGGGTCAGTACCAGGGTCAAAGCGGATGCATCTAAGCGATAAAAGGGAATGCGTTGACAGCGTGACACCAATGTCGGTAATATAGACTCTGGTGTTGGTGCTATTAAAATCAGCGTTGCCTGTCCTGGTTCTTCTAAAGTTTTGAGTAAGGCATTGGCTGCAGCTTCTGCCATTGTTTCAGCTTGTTCTACCACTACCACATTTCTCGGTGCTTCCATTGGTGGACGACCCAGAAACTGAGTAATTTCCCGAATTTGTTCTAGCCGAATCACCGGCGGCGCTTTTCGCTTGAGTCCTTTTTCTGCGGCTTCTGCTGGTGTAAGTCGTTGTCCCTGATGAAGATAGGTTGGTTGCACCCAGAATAAATCAGGGTGATTACCTTGACGCAACCTGTTTTGTAGGGTCGCGATTAATTCTGTCTCTACACTACTCGAAAATAGCAATTGCACAAAGCAGCGTGCGGCTAAACTCCGCCCCACACCATCTGGACCGACAAACAGATACGCCGGAGCAATCCTGTTTTGTCTGACAGCCTGAGTCAGTAATTCTGCAGCTTGTTGTTGTCCTACCAGTGATGCAAATGGGTCATTTGTCATTTGTCATTTGTCATTTGTCATTTGTCATTTGTCATGAATTAGTTTACAGCAATTTTCACGCAATAACGACAGACCCTCGTAGGGGCGCAAGGCCTTGCGCCCCTACCGCGTGGTCTATTTATCTGAAAACTGCTGTAATTTTAGCGGTGTATAATACGGATACCAAAATCTACCTTCATGGTATTTAAAAGATATTTTGGTCAAATCTTTAAGTTAGGAAATAAAGGTTCTTCCATTAGTCACAAAAATTAGGAGATGATAAATCAAGCAATTTGATACTTAGGAGAATCGAAATGGGACTGAGCGACGAACTGTTGAATTCTAACAATAAGGCTTCGATCGTAGCAGACTGCTGCACCATGATAGATGAACAGCTAGCTTCCAAGTCAGGCGTGAGTGGTTTGGCACTTAAAGCCGCCTTCGCCGCCCTTAAGGGAGTTAAACCAGGGTATATCCCCGATGTCGTCGAGTCCCTCCTCCCTCCGTGCTTCACCGCACTTGATCCCATCTGGAGTGAGGGAGTGCAACAAGGTGAACCAGTAGAATACCTGACAGCGAATAGCTCTCGGACTGCAGACGCGCTGCTGGGTGTTACCGACGCAAAGGTCAAGAATACGAAGCGCCAAATTGTCCGAGGAACCTATGATAAATTCCGTAATTCCGCCAAGAAACATGTGGAGGAGGCGGTACCAGACTTAGCTAAAGTAATTGGTAAATATGCTAAAAACTAGCTTAAATTGACATTCCCACCCCTCAAAGGATACCGAGTCGCGAATGGTAGGTCTGACCCCTCACGGTACGGTAAAATCAGGGTTTTTGGCGTCTTTCGATGATCTTCTGGGGCGTAAGGCCTTGCGCCCCTACCTCGTGGTCTATTTACCTGAAAATTGCTGTAAAATCAGACAAACTAGTAGTCCGTCAACCAATGCCCGGATTTTAGATTTGCGTCCTTCGTAGCGTAAAGCCTACGGCATAGCTGCGCTTAGAGCGACGTAGGAGCGTCTTTTGGATTGACCCCGACCACAAGGGGCAAACAATTTTAGATTTGGGTGGGATTAAATCCAAAATCTAAAATTCTGCGGGGTCTGCAAGGTACCCCAAAAATCTAAAATCCAAAACTTGTACTGAGCGAAGTCGTTGGCGTAGCCTCTCGTAGAGAAGTATCCAAAATCTAAAATTCGGAGGGTCAACCACCGACATGGATACCAGGACGTTGGTGAGGATTCTTTTCCGCTCGACGTAGTACTTCACGGGTGACTACAGCAATATCACCCTCACCAAACAAGATAAAACGCAGCAAATATTGTATGGGGTTTCCCTCTACCCAGCCGAAGTAAGCGTGGGGGATTTTACCTGTTTGGTCGCGAATATACAGAAGTAAAGCGGCGATCGCATTGGGTACTGCTGCACTTTCAGCCCGGAGGATGCGATAATCACCAACTTGGACTCCTTTTACTCTGATGACATCCGCAAATTCCGAAGCATCAGATACGAGAATTTCGAGAAATAAAATGGGATCGGCGGGTGGAATATGGTTGTCTTCGCGCACCTCTTTTTCTTTGATCAAATACTCTTGAATATCGCCGGTATTCAATCGATTTGCAATTAATCGAATTGCTCCTTGGCTCTCTTCTGCTAGTAATTCGCGAGCATTTTCGTCCAGTTCAATTCGCTCTGCTCGCAGTTCAGTTGAACGCCAAACGCGAGAAATTAGGGAGGTAATAATGATTGCACCGATGAAAAATGTGGCAATTTTAATCCCCTCTGGTCTTTCGATGATATTGACAATAGTGGTATATAAAAACAACAGTGTGATGATGCCAAAAGCGAGTGTTTTTCGCTTCGATCTCTGATGCTGGGCTGATAGAGTCACAGCAAAGGCGGCGGAGGTGATTAACACCAGCACACCAGTGGCGTAAGCCCCACCCTGGGCTTCGACGTTAGCCTGGAAGATAATTGTGACGACAAAGGCGATCGCCGTATAGACCAAGACTAAAGGCCGCCCTACTCGTGCCCAATTGGGTGCCATGCCATAGCGTGGCAGGTAGCGAGGTACAATATTCAGTAGTCCTGCCATTGCCGATGCACCTGCAAACCAGAGTATGGACATGGTGCTGAGGTCGTAAATTGTGCCAAAACCATTACCTAGATACAAATGTCCTAGGTAAGCAAGGGCCCGTCCATTGGCTTTACCCCCAGCGGCAAATTCTGCAGTGGGAATCAGTAAAGTAGTAATAAAGCTGCTGGTGAGCAAAAAGAAGCTCATAATCACAGCAGCAGCCGTCAGCAGCTTGCGTGTATTTTGAATCCGTCCTCTGGGTTGCTCCTGGGTGTCGGTACTGCTACCTTGTACGAGGGGCATAACGGTCACGCCAGTTTCAAAGCCTGACAATCCTAGTGCTAACCTGGGGAATAAGAGGATAGCTATGCCCAGGATGACCAAGGGGTTGGAATGACCTGCAAAAAGTGCAGTTTGCCAATTGGCGATCGCTTCTGGGTGAATCACAATCTGATACAAACCGACACCAATCAGAATAAAATTTAACAGCAGATAAACGCCAACCAAAAATACTGCAATACCGATAGCTTCTCGGAAACCTCGCAAAAAAACTGCCCCAAGTAATGCAACTAAAATCAGGGTGATGGCGATCGCCTGATTGTGTAGTAAACTTGGGGCTAGGGGATTTTCGATGATATGGGCTGTCGCATCAGCAGCCGAAAGGGTAATGGTGATGATAAAATCGGTTGCCACAAAGCCGAGGAGGCAAAGTACAAGTAATTTACCTTGCCACCAAGAAAGCAAATGCTCTAGCATGGCAATAGACCCTTCCCCATGAGGGCTTTTGGCAGCAATCCGCCGATAGATTGGCAATGCACCAAACAGCGTCAACAGAACTAGAATTAGGGTAGCTATCGGAGAAAGCGCGCCTGCTGCTAAGGCTGCAATACCAGGTTGATAGCCTAGGGTTGAGAAATAATCTACACCTGTCAAGCACATAACCTGCCACCAAGGATGCTGGCGGTGCGCTTCTTCTTTGCGGTAAGGGCCTGCGTTCTCTCGTCTATCTTCTTCGAGCAACCAGGAGATTAAGCGTTGATTGAGTGGTTTTCTGGAAAAAACAATCGGTTTAGTCATCAAATCACACTTGTATTGTAAAATTGCCTTTGTAATTTCTTTGAGCCTTTGTGGTTGATGAAAAATTTTTGAACTATAAAGACAAGTTTTAACATTATTTCTCTTTTAATTTTCCCAAGATACCACACCCAGCCTTTCTTAGAGGATGTTGGAAAAATTCTACAAAACTTTGAGAAACGGGTATAATTCACTAAAACTGCTCACCTAATCACAAATTACTCTAGTGCGCTATCGATACCAAGTTGGTGGCACTTTAACTGGTGAAGATCCCAGCTATGTTGAAAGACAAGCGGATGTAGAATTCTATGAAGCCCTGAAACAAGGTGGATTTTGCTACGTCCTCAACTCTCGGCAAATGGGTAAATCATCACTGATGGTAAGAACAAGTTATCGTCTGCAAAAAGAAGGTTTTAAATGTATCACAGTTGATTTGACAAACATTGGTAGTGAAAATATTACCCCAACTCAATGGTACAAGGGATTAGTAGGTGAGTTGTGGTTGGGCTTTGAACTTTTAGAGAAATTAAACTTAAAAACCTGGTGGCAAGAACAGGATGACTTTTCTTTAGTTCAGAAACTAAATCGGTTCATTTCGGAAGTATTGTTGGTTCAGTTTCCCAACGAAAAATTGTTGATATTTTTTGATGAAATTGATAGTATTCTCGGTCTTAATTTCTCAGTAGATGATTTTTTTGCCTGGCTGCGTTTCTGCTATAATCAACGAGCCACTAATCCAGAATATCAACGCCTAACTTTTGCCATTTTTGGTGTAGCCACTCCATCTGATTTAATTCGCGATAAAAAGCGCACTCCATTTAATATTGGTCAAGCCATAGAACTGCAAGGTTTTACCTTAGATAAAATCCAGCCATTAGCTCAGGGATTGAAGGACAAAGCTGTTAATGAAAAGGCAGTTATTAAAGAGATATTATATTGGACAGGAGGACAGCCTTTTCTCACGCAAAAGTTGTGTAAATTAGTGGTGAGTGCGAATCAAGATGTAATCAGTGATCCCTTGACTATTCCCTCTAATTATGAAAAAATTTGGGTAGAAAATATTGTAAAGTCACGCATAATTGAAAAGTGGGAATCTGACGATGAGCCGGAGCATTTACGGACGATTCGTAATCGCCTCCTTTATGACGAACAAATGGCAGGGCGGTTATTGGGAATCTATCAGCAAATTCTGCTGGGAGAGGGAGTACCAAGCGATGACAGTCGAGAACAGATTGAACTACTACTATCGGGTTTGGTGGTCAATAAGCAGGGACAACTGAAGGTAAAAAACCCAATTTATCAAGCAGTTTTTAATTTAGAATGGGTGGCTAAACAACTAGATAATCTGCGTCCTTATGCACAAAACTTACAGGCTTGGATAACATCAGAACAGCAAGATGAGTCCCAGCTATTAAAAGGAATAAGATTGCAAGCAGCACTGGCTTGGTCAGAAAATAAAAGGCTCACTGACTTAGATTATCGCTTTCTCTCTGCAAGTCAGGAACTAGAAAAGCGAGAAATTGAAACCTATTTAGCAGCCGAGAAAAAGTCCAGACAAATTGAACGAGAAAAAGCACAATTTGCTCTGCAAGCGGCCAAGCAAGCTAATCAAATTCTGACAGATGCTAGAAAAACAGCTAAACGAAATTCCCACAAATTACGATTGGGTAAACTTTGGATAGCTAGCATTGCGGCGGTAGTAGCCAGTTTAGTTATTCTTTTTCGGTTTACCGGACTACTACAGGGAATCGAGTTGACAATGCTAGATTATTTTTTTCAGGCACGTCCAAAAGCAGAAATTAACCGTCGGATTGCAATTATTACAATTGACGAGCCTGATATTCAGAAAATAGGTCATTATCCTCTACAAGATCAGGTTTTGGCTCAAGTAATTCAAACCTTAAAAAGTTACAAAGCTAGAGCAATCGGACTGGATTTATATCGAGATTTACCTGTAGAACCAGGTCATCAAGAATTAGTAGAAGTCTTTAAAACAACTCCGAATCTGGTTGGTATTGAGAAAGTTGTCGGTAGCCAAATTTCTCCGCCGCCTGTTTTAGCACAATTAGATCAAGTGGGTCTTGCTGATCAGGTTTTAGATACAGATGGTAAGGTGCGTCGTGGTTTACTTTCAGTGCGATTGCCAAACCGTAAAATTAGGCTAAATCTCGGCTTGAAACTAGCTCTATATTATCTTAAAGCTGAAGGCATCATCCCTCAACCCATGCCCAAGGATCATCAAATGCGATTGGGGAAAGCAGTGCTTGTTCCTTTTGGACCTAATGACGGGGGTTATGTTCGGGCTGATGCAGGTGGATATCAAATTTTACTCAACTTTTATGGTACAGAGGAACAGTTTGAGACCTTCGCGATCGCAGATTTATTAGACAATAAAATCCCGACACAAAAGATGCAGGATGCGATCGCCGGACGTATCGTTTTGATTGGCGCAACGGCTGAAAGTCTCAATGATTTATTTCAAACCCCCTATAGTACACAAAAAGAAGGCCAACCAAAACAAATGGCTGGGGTGCTAATTCACGCCAACATCATCAGCCAGATTTTGGGTGGAGCCTTGTCAAGACGACCGATGCTGCTTTGTTGGTCAGAACAAGTTGAGTGGTTGTGGATTTTGCTCTGGTCTGGGCTGGGAGCAGCATTCAGTTGGCAGATAAAATCACGCAGAAATTTAGTTATTATTATTATAATTGCTGGCGGAGGAGTCGTAGGAATTGCCTACCTTGCCTTTTTACTAGGTTACTGGATTCCTTTAATCCCGCCAATGATCGCTTTAGTAATTGCTGCTATTACATTACCAATTGTCACTATTAAGCAGTTAGAGAAAATAGAACTCCGTCAGACTGTACAATTATTAATTGCTATCACTCAGGAGCAACCTGCTGCAGGACAGATTGCGATTGAATATCTCAAGCAAGCAGAAAGTCAGGAAAATCAGGCTTTAATTGAGCAGATAATTGGTAATTAAACCCACTATAGCGTTTCTCGCCCTAGTTAGGTACACTCGTAGGGGCACGGCAATGCCGTGCCCCTACACATCGCGATATGATGTGGAATGAGCTTAATCAGGAGTTTCAGAAACAACTGCACCGAGTTGTACAGAATTTAACAAATCTTTCCACAGCTTAGTTAGTTGGGCATCGTCGGGATGCGATCGCCTAGCTTCTACGATTACTCTGAGCATATCATACCAATAACCCTTGTTAGCATACCATTCTGCTTGCTCAATCAAAGATTTTTGCCTAAGTTCGCTCTCGATTTTTGGGGTTTTGGCTACTCGTTGTACCCAACCTCTAACAACAGGATCATCAGGTTGTACAGTTTTTCCACAGACAAGTATTAAAGACCACTGGTAATTTTTACCTACTTCCAAGGGTGGTTTGTCATCAGGTAGAGTAAAACTCACAATCTGTTCGTCAGCAGTGATGGGTAAAAATGCTCTCTGGTAATATTTTCCGGCTTCATCTTGAAACGTCAACACAACTTGCTGTGCTGAGGTTTTAGGTAAGCTAATAAAGATAGTTGGATGCTCGGCAAATGTTAAGCCATAGTTACGTTTTGGCATTAAAGGCCGAATCGATTGAGTATCTTCGGAACACTTGAGTCCATCACGAGAACCAGCACCGGAAGAACCCTTTGGTTTGTCGTCCCCTGGTGGCTCAAAATTCTCGTGAAAAATAATACCTTCTGGTAAAGTGTGTCTGCTTTCTAATTGGGATTGAGCTCTAACAGCCAGTCCAGGGAGGAGCAAGAGTTGCCAGAATAGACTCAGGGTAAAGAATCTAAATATATGAGATAAATTCATCAGCACTTAAGTTCCATGAAGAAGAAATAATCACTCAACTTCTGCGTATAAGCCCGCTTGATATCCGGAAGATATACAAAAATAATTACAAAATAGTACGGTAGGCATAAGATCTGGTGGGGTGATCTGAGATATCTTTGACATACTCCCCGCCCTAAAAGGGCGGAGATTCTGGAGTCAAACAGCAATTGCTGGCATGGCCAGTCTAACATCACCTAACCCATAACGAGGATATCGCGCTCACCCCCCCCCAATACTGCTCGGTTAAGGGATTTCTTGGTTGAGGCAAGCAGGGGGAGCAGGGGGAGAAATGGAGGCAAGGGAAGAGTTTTGCCTCCCCTGCTTCCCCTGCCTCCCCTGCCTCCCCTGCAAATCCTACGCAGTATTGACCCCCCCCCTACGACTTCGGGACGTAGAGAAAGCAACGGTCAGAAAAATCTTTTAAACAAATTATGTCTAACCAAGCTTCTGAGCATCTTCAGCAAAATAGTGAAAAAATTTTACAAATATGGGAGTCTTCGCGCCGACTTCTAATCAACTGAAAAGACCATCATAGCGCGAAGTGAGAGTTTTTTTACATGCTGGTAGTCAATCCAAAATTAACAGGACTTACGCTAGTACTCTGTCAAGATAAAAATGATGGACTGTAGTGCGGGCATCTTGCCCGCGTGAGCGAGACGCTCACACTACCAAAAATCCCTCAAAACAAAATTGACAGACTACTAGTGTCACATTTAAACAATGGTGCGTGACGCCACAAGTCTTGTAACTACGTAAAATATTTATCGCTGCGTCACGCACCCTACGATTATTATTGTGCCCGGAGAGTAGGTCCTAATTAATTTAAACACAGTCCCACAGTCCCAGAGGAAAAAATGGCTCAGAAAATAGAACTCCAATCTATCACAGGGCTATCGGCATCCACTGCTGCCACTCACCTGAAACAAGAAGGGTACAATGAGCTACCATCTACCCAACATCGCAACATCTGGGGAATCGCCCTAGAAATGTTCCAAGAGCCTATTTTCCTCCTGTTGCTAGGCTGTGGTGTGATTTACTTGTTTTTGGGTGATGCTCAAGAAGCCTTAATTCTACTAGGCTTTGTCTTCTTCATTGTCGGCATCAACTTATACCAAGAACAAAAAACGGAAAAATCACTAGAAGCATTACGTGACCTCTCCAGTCCTCGTGCATTAGTTATCCGTGATGGCGAACGCCAACGGATTGCGGGACGGGAGGTAGTGCGTGAAGATGTAATTGTTTTATCAGAAGGAGATAGAATTCCTGCGGATGCTGTGGTGATTTGGTCTAATAATTTGAGCATTGATGAGTCTCTGTTAACAGGTGAATCCTTACCTGTACGCAAGCAAGCGGTAGAGAATAGTACAGAGATAGAAAGTACCACACAAACTGCAACACAGCATCGTCCTGGTGGCGAGGATTTGCCTTTTGTATATTCGGGAACCCTAATAGTCCAAGGTCAGGGTATTGCCCAAGTATATGCTACAGGTATGCAGACAGAAATGGGCAAGATTGGTAAAGCTTTGCAGACTGTAGAACAGGAAGATACTGTTTTGCAACGGGAAACTCGGCGTATTGTTAGTAAGCTGACGTTTGTGGCGATCGCCATCTGTGTGGCTGTAATCGTGATTTACGGTGCGACTAGGGGCGATTGGCTACAAGGAATTTTAGCAGGTTTAGCCCTAGCGATGGCAATTTTGCCCAATGAAATTCCTGTAGTCTTAGCAATTTTTCTGGCTTTGGGTGCTTGGAGATTCTCCCTGGCTAGGGTTTTAACTCGTCGCATTCCCGTAGTGGAAACTCTAGGTTCTACTACCGTTCTTTGTGTAGATAAAACTGGGACGCTGACTTTTAACCGCATGTCAGTTCAGCAATTATTCGTATCTCCCAATTTTTATGATGTCACCTTGCACGAACGAGAAGCACTCCCAGAAAATTTTCATGAGTTAATCGAATTTGGGATTTTAGCCAGTCGCAAAGACCCCTTCGACCCAATGGAAAAAGCCCTCAAACAAGTGGGTGATGACTATTTAGCCAGAACCGAACATTTACATCAAGATTGGGAGATATTGCGCGAGTATCCCCTCACAGGTGAATTACTAGCGATGTCTTGTGTTTGGGAATCTCCAGAGAAAAGATTGGTGATTGCTACCAAAGGTGCGCCGGAAGCGATCGCTGATCTGTGTCATTTTAACGCCCAACAAATGCGGGATCTAGAACAGCATATTGGTACAATGGCCAGCACAGGCTTGCGGGTTTTGGGTATAGCCAAAGCAATCGGAACACATCAGACTGACAACCAGTTAAACTCTCTTCCTGAGAAACAACATGACTTTAAATTTGCATTTTTGGGTCTGGTAGGTATGGCTGATCCGGTGCGTCCCACAGTAGCGCCAGCCATTGCTGAGTGCTACACTGCTGGTATTCGGGTGGTCATGATCACAGGTGATTATCCCGCAACAGCCCAAAATATTGCTCGCCAAATCGGATTGACACCCGCTACACAAGTCATCACCGGCACAGAACTAGAGCAGATGATAGAAGGGGAGTTACTTTCCAGGATTCAAACCGTAAATATCTTTGCGCGGGTTGTTCCAGAGCAAAAATTACTGATTGTTAACGCCTTAAAACGCTGCGGTGAAATTGTAGCCATGACGGGGGATGGCGTAAATGACGCCCCAGCCTTAAAATCGGCACATATTGGGATTGCGATGGGCCAACGGGGTACAGATGTAGCGCGGGAGTCTGCGGACTTAGTATTGCTAGATGATGATTTTTCTTCCATTGTTCAGTCCATCAGGCTAGGACGAAGAGTATTTGACAACCTGAAAAAAGGTATGGCTTATACTTTAGCAGTTCATATACCCATTGCCGGGATGTCCTTAATTCCGGTAATATTTCATTGGCCTTTGGTGTTACTCCCTATTCACATTGCCTTTTTACACTTAATTATCGATCCAGCTTGTACTGTAGTATTTGAGGCAGAGCCAGAAGAAAGTAATGTCATGAGGCGACCACCTCGCAACCCCAAAGAGCCATTATTTAGTCGGCGCACTCTGAGATTAGCAGTCCTACAAGGCTTGAGTGTATTAGTGGTACTGCTGGCTGTATTCGGTGTTGCTTTTTACTCTGGAAATGGAGAATTTGATGCCCGCGCTCTCGCATTTACCACCCTAATTATATCTAACCTGAGCATGATTCTCAGCAATCGTTCTTGGTCGCGTACCATTCCAGAGATGTTACATACTCCGAATACAGCACTGTGGTGGGTATTGGGTGGTGGAGTAGTTTTTATGGGACTAGTACTTTATGTACCTTTGTTACGCGAGCTTTTCCGTTTTTCTTTTCTCCATTTTGATGATTTAGTAGTCAGTCTCACCTCTGGGGTGTTCAGTATTTTGTGGTTTGAAGTCCTGAAAATTTGGCCCAGAAAAGGGGGTTAGGGATTGGGGACACTTCGACAAGCTCAGTGCATCGCTGGGGATTGGGGATTGGGGACACTTCGACAAGCTCAGTGCATCGCTGGGGATTGGGGATTGGGGCAAAACGGACTTGGTAAATCAAATAATTATTTTGGGATAAATACCATGAAACGAGCATTTCGTAAATATCACCGCACCCTGTCCATTATCATTTGTGTACCGCTATTATTAACTGTATTGACGGGAATGTTGACGACTATTGTCCGAGAATGGCCGATTAGTACTGGACTTTCGTCTAACCTACTATTAAAAATTCATACCGGAGAAATTGTACATTTAGAAGCTATTTACCCAATTTTGAATGGATTGGGACTGATTGGGTTACTGGTAACAGGACTAAGTATGTCAGGATTATTTGATCGCAAAAAACGGACTAACATTAATCACTAAGCTGTTATAGCAACCGCCAAAGTGCTTAGGACATTAACTGATGATAAAACCTAGACACAATCAGACTTGTAACCCAGTCCCCAGCGATGCACTGAGCGGTCGTTGTGTCCCCAGCTATTGACCGTAGGGGCGCAAGGCCTTGCGCCCCTACTTGATTGGGACTGAGGTGCTTAATTCCAATCTTGCTCTTCTTTTTTACCGCGACTTGTATAAATCCCCCCAACATCGTGCAATTGACGAGTCTTTTCAAATAATTCAGATTCGCTCAAACCCCAGTGCTGTAAGACTTTATCTAAATCCTGTTGGATGTCTCGCGCCCCTGGAAAGCCGAGATAGCGAATTCGCAGTCTAGCTAATTCTGCCAAATTGTAGTTTGTTGGCTCTTGAGCTAGTAGAATATCAATAAAGGAGCGATCGCGGTTGTAGAGAGGATGTTGTTGGTCTTTACTCCCAGATTGTTCTGTCATCGTGAGTCCTGAATGTCGAGTCCTGAGTTTTAAGTTTAGCCCAGGGAGGTAGACAGACAAATTCTCAAATACCGAGAATTTGGATGTGGGATTTGCGACTTTAAATGCAGTCAGTATGAGACTCAAAACTCAGCCCTGTCACAGACGGCAACCACACCTTATATCTTACGGCTGTCACTACTGCCATTTAAATTTAAATAAAGTTACATTGTCCTTATAGAAAATACAAAAAAGTTTAGATAAGGGTGGACAGTATATCACCCCAAAGTCCAAGCAGCAAGGGAGCAAGAACCCGTTATGTTTGAACACTTCACTTCCGAAGCAATTAAAGTAATAATGCTCGCTCAGGAGGAAGCTCGTCGCCTGGGACACAATTTTGTAGGAACTGAACAAATTCTCCTAGGTTTGATGGGAGAAGGAACTGGGGTTGCTGCTAAAGTGCTGACCGAATTGGGCGTTACACTCAAAGATGGACGTCGCGAAGTAGAAAAGATTATTGGTAGGGGTTCTGGGTTTGTACCGCCAGAAATTCCCTTTACCCCGAAGGTAAAAAGCCTCTTTGAGCAATCGTTTAAAGAAGCCCATAGTCTTGGACACAATTACATCAACACCGAACACTTACTCTTGGGATTAACCGAGGCTGGTGAAGGTGTCGCGGCTAAAGTACTGCAACATCTGGGGGTTGACCTCAAGAGTGTTCGCGCTGCTGTAATGCGTCGATTAGGTGACGATGCAACGGTTTTCGCTGCAGGTGGTCAAAAGCGCAACCAACAAACTCTCAGTTTAGAAGAGTTTGGCAGAAATTTGACCAAAATGGCAGCAGAAGGCCGACTCGACCCTGTAGTCGGTCGCGAAAAGGAAATTGAGCGTGCTATCCAAATTCTCGGTCGCCGTACCAAGAATAACCCAGTCTTGATTGGGGAACCAGGAGTTGGTAAAACGGCGATCGCCGAAGGTTTAGCTCAACGAATTATTAACCAGGATGTACCTGAAGTTTTGCTCAATAAGCAAGTCATCAGCCTGGATATGGGTTCTGTCGTCGCCGGCACTCGCTTCCGTGGCGATTTTGAAGAACGCCTGAAGAAAATCATGGAGGAAATTCGCTCCGTTGGCAATATCATCCTCGTGATTGACGAAGTTCATACCCTCGTTGGCGCTGGTGGTACAGAAGGCGGTTTGGATGCAGCAAATATCCTCAAACCAGCTTTAGCACGGGGTGAACTCCAGTGCATCGGCGCTACCACCCTCGATGAATACCGTCAGCACATCGAACGGGATGCAGCCTTAGAGCGTCGTTTTCAACCAATTTTGGTAGGGGAACCGACCGTAGAGGAAACCATCCAAATTCTTTACGGCTTACGCGTCGCTTACGAGCAACATCACAAAGTCCATATTTCTGATGCTGCTGTAATCGCCGCAGCGCAATTGTCAGACCGCTACATTAGCGATCGCTTCTTACCAGATAAAGCCATAGACTTGATTGATGAAGCTGGTTCTCGCGTGCGTCTGCGAAACTCTCAGATTTCTAGCAATAAAGAACTCAAGCGTGAACTAGTTGGCGTCAGCAAAGCCAAAGCCGAAGCCGTCAGACTCCAAGATTTTGACAAAGCTGGTAAGTTGCGCGACCAGGAATTAGAACTCATTGGTCAACTCCATCCTGAATCAGAAACTGGCAAAAAAGCCAATATCCCCATCGTGGATGAGGAAGACATCGCCCAAATCGTCGCTTCTTGGACTGGTGTACCCCTCAACAAACTGACAGAATCTGAGTCAGAATTGCTGTTGCACCTAGAAGACACCCTCCACAAACGGTTGATTGGTCAAGAGCAAGCAGTCACCGCTGTTTCTCGCGCCATCCGTCGCGCCCGTGTCGGCTTAAAGCATCCCAATCGCCCCATTGCTAGCTTTATCTTCTCTGGCCCTACCGGAGTTGGTAAAACAGAATTAGCAAAAGCATTAGCTGCTTACTTCTTCGGTGCTGAAGAAGCCATGATTCGTCTGGATATGTCCGAATACATGGAAAGCCACACCGTATCCAAGCTGATTGGTTCACCTCCTGGTTATGTAGGATACAGCGAAGGTGGACAACTTACAGAAGCGGTGCGGCGCAAACCATACACGGTGCTGCTATTCGACGAAATCGAAAAGGCGCATCCCGATGTATTTAATATGTTGCTGCAACTCTTAGATGACGGTCATCTTACGGATGCTAAAGGTCGGAAGGTGGACTTCAAGAACACCTTGATTATTTTGACTTCTAACATCGGTTCTAAAGTGATTGAAAAAGGCGGTGGCGGTTTAGGCTTTGATTTCGACAATCAAGCCGATGCTAGTTACCAGCGCATCCGCAATCTAGTCAATGAAGAACTCAAAGCTTACTTCCGTCCTGAGTTCCTCAACCGTCTCGATGACATTATCGTCTTCACCCAACTTTCTAAGGATGAAGTCAAGCAAATCGCGGAAATTATGTTAAGAGATGTTTCTAGCCGCTTGACTGAAAAAGGAATCACCTTAGAAGTTACAGAACGCTTCAAGGAGCGCGTAGTCCAAGAAGGTTACAACCCCAGCTACGGCGCCAGACCATTACGCCGGGCTATTATGCGCCTGTTAGAAGATTCCTTGGCTGAAGCGATGCTATCTGGTCAAATCACCGATGGTGACATAGCCATTGTGGATATTGACGATGACGGTCAGGTGAAAGTACAAAAATCAGAATGTCGAGAATTGCTCTTGGCTAATGTTGGCTAATATTTATACCAGTTGATTTTTGGTGTAGAATTTGATAACTAAGGTGTATCCTGCCATTGGCAGGGTCGCCTACCAGGAGCATATCCAACAAACATTAGGTGAAATGGTATTACTTATTTAGTCCCTTGGTACTTCTATCAGGGGATTTTTTTGATCAATTAAATTGTAAAAAAGCTAAGATTAAAGATTGGTATAAACTCAAGGATAAAAATATCCATCAGAGCAATCAGGATGGCTATAATGCAAGTTTAGGTTGGTTTTGACACTCTCAGGTCTAAAGACACTGAGATTCTACAGACAGAGTAAAACTCTCGCTACGACCGTCAAACGCCGTCTACCTAGTCACTCTAAGTCAAGCTTAGGTTTCTAGCTACTTTTATTTTTTCCAATGCTTTGGTGAATCCATCACTAAGCCAAGACGCGGTACGCTCCGCAACAAGCCTTTATTTGCTCTTTCCTGTCATACTGCGCCAGGACTTAAACCTAACCGTTGTTTCATAGGAGCCGGGATTTCTCCGATACTAGGATGCTTCAACACGTAGATGTTTTTTGTTCTTACTCACGATCTAATTTTAACACAAATAACACTGCGACTGAAGTCGCTCGTGCCGCTGACCACGAGCGGTCTGAAGACGCTGAGTTTCCCGCATCCCGCGAGGTCTTATGAAAAATCTTAATAGTCTAACCATCCACCAGTTTCGAGGTTTACAAAACCTGGAATTACAGGGGCTGGGACAAATCAATATACTTGTAGGAGTTAACAACGCAGGTAAAACCAGTGTACTGGAGGCAATTTCAACTTATTGTCGTCCACTAGACCTATCTGAGTGGTTAACAACAGCATGGAGAAGAGAGATCAGTCCAAACCGTAGCTCCAGGCTGGAAGCTCTCAAGTGGTTATTTCCTCAGCATAAACAAGGGAGATACCCTCAAAACTACCAAGGAAAGATATTGATGTCTGGAACAGGTGATTTTCCAGTCACGAGACTAGAAGCCACCTACCAAGAATTAGAAGGAACATGGATAACGAAAGAAACACTTGGTGATGAGGAAATTAATGAAAGCGATGAAAGTCTTGAAGACGATTTGGATAGAACCCGACAAGGCGCAGAGTTAGAGTTAAAAGTTACTACTAACCAAGGAAACTTATTTACGAGCCAAGAGGAAATTATTGAACAGTTTCAAATATGGGAGAATGACAGATTTATTCCTAAAAGAGGACAGAAAAACTTAGCATTACCTGTTGCTACTATTACTCCATTTTCCCATCGTGCAGAACGGTTTCAGATTCGACTACTTTCAGAAGCAACATTTCAAGACTTCAAACCTGAAGTTATTGAATTACTTAAATATATGGACTCAGGGATTCTTGATCTGGAGATTCTTGTACCTCCAGGACAAAGGTTATCCCGTCCTAGTATCTACATTAGCCATCAACAAACAGGTATTGCACCAATAAGTTCTTTTGGTGATGGTGTACCTCGTTTGCTATTAATGTCTTTAATGCTTGCCAGAGTACAAACAGGAATTCTGTTGATTGATGAATTAGGAACAGCTATCCATACTGAAGCCCTGCAACGTTTATTTCAGTGGCTGGTTGATTGGTCTCGAAAAATGAAAGTACAAATTTTAGCGACTACCCATAGTCTTGAAGTTATTGATGCCCTAGTGTCTGCGAACAGTCCAGAGGATGATTTAGTAGTTTATCGCTTAGAACCAGAAGAATCAAATACCAATGTAGTGAGGCTTGATAGGAATATGCTCAAAACGCTTCGGGAGGACTTAGGACAGGAGGTTCGTTGGTGAATCGGAACTATGCTCTTATTGGCGTTGAAGGTCCTCATGATGTTGCATTTGTAGGCAAAGTTCTTAAACTTCTTGGGTTCAAAAAATTTAACGGGGAGGAACGAGCTTTAGATCCATTTTGGAAAAAATTTATTCCTACATATCCAAAAACAGGGGGGAATCTATACGCAAGATTAGATATGCCCTCTATTTTTGTGACAGATACTCTCTCAGTTGCAATATATGCAGGTGGTGGAAGCAGTTTAGCTGAACGTCTATCTGCGATTCTTGCAAATCATGCACCATACCAAAAACAAATTCTTGCATTTGGAATTATTGCCGATGCTGATAATGATTTGCCGAGGAATATTGTTGAAAAATATAAAAAGACATTTCAAGTTTATTTTCCTGGATTTCCAACAGTAGGAGGAAGTATAGATTTAGGGTCTCCTCGGACAGGTATTTATGTACTTCCAGATAATACACAGCAAGGTGTACTTGAAACTATTCTTTGCACTTGTGGAAATTATGTTTATCCTCTCCATATGAACCAAGCTTCCTCCTATTTAGCTGCATTTAGTGACGAATACAAGCGTGATTGGAAGCCTTTTGATCATAGGAAAGCTTTAATAGCTACAGTGGTTAGTATCCTCAAACCAGGTAAGACTAACACGGTGAGTATTGAAGACAATGACTGGGTAAGCATTGACACTCAAAGCAATGTAGCTGCGCTTGCAAGTTTTGTGGACTTTATACAGGAGCTTTTAAATTTAAATTAAGCTTCAATAGTGTCTACATCTTCTAACAAATCTATTTCTCCTGAAGATGTGGCAATAAGTAGGTCGGCGCAAATAAACCGTACGGTCGAGGGTCGTCATTTGTCCTTTGTCATTGGTCATTGGTAAGAGTTTCAGGCTTGTTTACTTTTCTTAACATAGTTTTGTTTATTTCTGCCTACTTACTTATCATTAGATCTCTGACACCAACCCATCACAAAGACGCAGAAAACACTCTCTGCGCCTCTGCGTGAAATAATCTTACCTACACCATTTCAGAGGAAGTTTCCACCATCGACTGCGGCTGGGGCTGGAACATGAACAGAGAGTATACCACATCTCGGCGAATATTCACCATCATATCCAAGAACAATTCATATCCCTCGCTCTTGTACTCAATCAGCGGGTCTTTTTGTCCATAACCGCGCAACCCTACAGATTCGCGCAAGGCGTCCATTTGCTGTAGGTGTTCTCGCCACAGGGTATCAATCCGTTGCAAGATAAAGAAGCGTTCGGCTTGGCGCATTAACCCAGGCTGAATTTGGTCGATTTGGGCTTCCTTGATGTCGTAGGCTATCCGCACCTGTTCATGGAGAAAGGCTTTAATCTCCCCTACAGACATATCCTCTAATTGATTGGGCTGCAAGTCAGCCAGCAGATAAACAAATTCCTTGACCTTATCCGCCAACTTGTCTAACTCCCACTCTTCCGAGGGTAGGTCTACGTTGATGTAGTAATCAACGATTTCACCCATTGTTTTTTCGGCGTAGGTAATTACCTGTTCCTTCAAGTCTTGACCTTCTAGCACCCGACGGCGTTCGGCGTAGATGGCGCGACGTTGGTTATTCATTACCTCGTCGTACTCAAATACCTGTTTGCGGGTATCATAGTAGTAGGTTTCGACTTTTTTCTGGGCGCCTTCCAAACTGCGGGTGAGCATCCCCGATTCGATAGGCATATCTTCTTCCACTTGGAAAGCATTCATTAACCCAGCGACGCGATCGCCCCCAAAAATCCGCAGTAAGTTATCCTCTAAACTGAGGAAAAATCTCGTTGAACCGGGGTCTCCTTGTCTTCCCGCACGTCCCCGCAACTGGTTATCTATCCGTCGTGATTCATGGCGTTCTGTACCAATCACGTGCAAACCGCCGATTTGGACAACTTCATCGTGTTCGCGGGTGGTAAATTGTTCGTACTCATGCTTAATCCGGTTGTAAGCAGCCCGTAATTTTTGAATGACCGGATCATTGATAGGAGCTTTTTCCGCTGCCACAGCTACCTTTTCTTCGGCTTCCAATTCTGGTAAACTGCGATCGCCATATTCCTTCACAGCCAAATCTACAGCTTCTTTGAGTTGTTGTTCAGCCTCTTTACTCAACTGAGTGGGGAAAATTTCTGGAGAAGCCCGCCAAGTTTTGATTTTTCTCCCAGGAACGAAGCCTTGACCACCACCAGATCCACTAGGTAGACCCGCAGCCCTTTGGATACCAAAGCTATCTTCATCTTCCGGTTGAACAATCCGAGGCATAAAGAATTCCCGCAGCTTCAGGCGGGACATATACTCGGAGTTACCACCCAAAATAATATCCGTACCTCTACCAGCCATGTTAGTCGCGATAGTTACAGCACCCTTGCGTCCAGCTTGGGCGACAATTTCTGCTTCCCGTTCCACATTTTCTGGTCTGGCGTTGAGCAATTCATGGGGAATCTGCAATTCCTTGAGTAGACGGCTGAGATATTCAGATTTTTCCACACTGGTTGTCCCCACCAGGACTGGTCTACCGAGTTCGTGCATTTCGGCACATTCTTTGGCGATCGCCCCCCACTTACCAGCTTCAGTCTTAAACACCATATCAGACAAATCTTGGCGTTTTCTGATTCTGTTGGTGGGAATTACAGCCACTTCCAGCTTATAGATTTTTTCAAATTCTGGTTCTTCAGTTTTTGCCGTTCCCGTCATCCCACCGAGTTTAGGATAAAGCAAAAACAGGTTTTGATAGGTAATTGTCGCCAGAGTTTGGGTTTCCGGCTGAATATCTACATGTTCTTTAGCTTCTATCGCTTGGTGTAAGCCATCACTCCAACGCCGTCCCGGTAACACCCGACCGGTAAACTCATCCACAATTACCACTTCCCCATTGCGGACGATATAGTTAACGTCCTTGAGGAACAATTCTTTAGCTTTAATCGCATTAAAAACGAAGTGCGCCCAGGGATCTTCCGGGTCAAACAAATCTGTCACGCCCAAAAGTTCTTCTGATTGAGCAAAACCTTCATCTGACAGTAGCACATTTCGCGCTTTTTCATCCACCTCGTAATGCTCATCTTTTTGCAGTCGGAAAGCAATCTCCGCTGCTTGCAGATATTTTTCCGTAGGTCTTTCCACCTGTCCAGAAATAATCAGCGGTGTTCGGGCTTCATCAACCAAAATCGAGTCTACTTCGTCAATTACACAGTAATTGAAGGGGCGTTGTACCACATCAGCCATTGATGTAGCCATATTATCCCGCAAGTAATCAAAACCTATTTCACTGTTAGTGACATAAGTAATATCACACTCGTAATTTTTCTGACGTTCACTGGGAATCATGCTTGACTGAATTAGCCCCACACTCAACCCCAGGAAACGATGTACCTGTCCCATCCATTCCGCGTCCCGACGAGCCAGGTAATCGTTTACCGTAATTACGTGTACACCTTTACCAGTCAGAGCATTTAAATAACTCGGTAAAGTTGCCACCAGGGTTTTACCCTCCCCGGTTTTCATTTCCGCAATTTGCCCACTGTGCAGAATGATACCACCCAACAGTTGAACATCAAAGTGGCGCAAGCCCAAGACACGCCGTCCAGCTTCCCGGACAACAGCAAAAGCCTCTGGTAATATATCATCCAGAGTTTCGCCCTTAGCTAGCCGCTGTTTAAATTCTACTGTTTTACCTTTTAACTCTTCATCGGAAAGGGCTTTAATTTCTTCCTCTAAGAGGTCAATTTCCGTAATGTAAGGTTGGTATTTTTTAAGTTTACGAGCGTTGGGGTCGCCCAACAAAGTTTTTAGCATGGCAGGTTATGGCACTCAATCAAGGGGGATGGGAATTAAAATTTTGACATATATTATAAAAATGTAACCGTTCATAGAAATCTGGACAAAGCTACCCAAGGATAGACAATACTAGACAACTACGTTTGTAATCAAAGTCCAAAGTCCTAAAACTACAGGGATAAACGGCAATCCCTCTATCCCCTCAAACAAATTGGGGATTACAATTCTTGCTGGATTAAGCCTATGGATTCAACTGTTGAAGTTGTCTTGGCTAAAAAATAGATAAAGTACTGCTTACCATCCGATTTGACGGCGGCTTTACCTACTCTCAGAATATCAGAATACGGTTAGCGTGAGCAAATACTCCCCATTTTTGTCCAGTAATGTCTACATGTGGGTAGTAATTAAGTTACAGTTCCTCACCCAATCCAGCCGTCTTAGTTCTGAATGGGTGTGGAATGAGATTTAACTTAAAAACAGCAAAAAAGCTAGCCAGCCAGGCTACTAAATAATTGCTTTTATCTGATCTTTAATATATTGACCTTCTTTATAGTATCATTTTGCCCCGATCTGGGAGGAGGGGGATGGGGAGCATAATTTTTCACTACTCCCTTATCGCCCTTCCCATTCAGATGCGGTAAAAAATTATAATATCGCACGGTGTAGTAGCACAGCAATGTTCCCTACGGGTGTATTTCCCGCTCCTCACTCCCACTCTCGGCTCAGACGACGGAAATTAAAGTCACTTGCACTAGGATGACAGGTAACACAGCCGCTAGCCTGTACCGGACGTGGTAACTTGACCCCAGGATGCAAAGCTTGAAAATAACGTGAATTATGGAGACGATAGGGTATTTCTTCGTCTTGGCGCAGGGAACGAGAGAAAGTTGAAAGATATTTCCACACCAAAATACGCGGTGGATCAACTAAAGGCTTGAGTTGTACACCGTAGTGCTGGGAGTCTTGGAGGATATTTTTCCAAGTTTGGGTGGGAAAAACTGCAGGTGGTAAGGCGATGTGACAAGTGGCACAGTTTTCTAAATACAGTTCTTGTCCAAATTGGTATTGTGCAGGGACGACATCAACGGTGCCAACTTCCGAGGTGGGAGTAGCACCTTGGACATTGCTAGCCATAGCCAGAAGCCAGCCCATAGCCAGACTCCAAGCCAAAATGACCAAAAGTAAACCCAAGGGACGGCGTTTAAGTTTGCGGGTGGGACGCTTAACAAGATTTGACATTCCTCACATTCCCAGATATTTAGATGTGGCGCTAGTACTCTGTCAAGATAAAAATGATGGACTGTAGTGCGGGCATCTTGCCCGCGTGAGCGAGACGCTCACACTACCAAAAATCCCTCAAAACAAAATTGACAGACTACTAGTAGCTAATCATAGGACTTACGCAGCGTTGGTGATGTTGCGGGGTTTGCGTAAGTTGTAATATAGCGATTCTCAGTTGGATGCAATACAAAATTATATCGTCGCGTTCCGGGAACAGTGCGGTGCCCTTAAGAGTGTATTGGACTCAACCGATAACCGCTATATTGAGCTATAAAGCATTTAAAAATAAGTATTAATACTTGCAAATAAGTATTATAAATTACATTAATAATATGTATTACATTATAATATGGACATATACAATTTAAATCTATTTCAGTAGAATTACTAACTTAAAACGTAAATATTACCTTGAAAGGTATCCAATCTTTTGGAACAGGGTCGCATATAACGTCTAAAAGCCTCGCCGAAGCCACCATAAGTGCTTTACAACAACGCTTAAACTCGCTGATAAACCCGGATGGTCTGGAAAACTATGCTACTTGGTATTGATTTTGGCACTTGTAACTCCAGCGCTGCGCTGATGTTAAATGGCACAATCAAGCTGGTGAAGGAACCTGTTTAGGACTTACGCACTGTACAAATTGATTATCTTGTGAATCAACGAAAATACGTCGTTTCAGGCTTTCATGAATCATCCCTAGATAAATAGCGTAGGCGTAGCCCAACCCAGGCATCGCCTAAAAGGGGTCGAAAAATCAAGGTTTAATGGCTGGAATCCATAATACATATTTTGGTTTATTTGTCAATGCGTAAGTCCTGATTTGTTTAGGAGAAAATAAATGAGTGATCGTTTGAGAAACTATGACATTGCCATCTTGCTAGATCGTTCTGGCTCGATGGTGATTGAGGATTGTCCCAATGGTAAGTCTCGATGGGACTATGCCCGTGAAAATGTTGAAGCTGTAGCCGCCCGTGCCAATAAACTCGACTCCGATGGGATTACAGTCGTGGTATTCGGAAGCAAGGTCAAAGTATATGAAAACACCACACCAGCGACAATTCAGCACATCTATGATGAGGTAGAGCCTATAGGAAACACGGCTACTGATTCAGCATTAGAAGCATTATTAACACCAGAATGGTTTCAAGGGCGCAAGAGTGGAACTCGCAAGCCGTTGATTATTATTGCTTTTACTGATGGTAAGCCAAACGATCAAGACGCTTTGGAAAAAGTAATTGTTAATGCCGCCAACAATATTGAGCGAGATGAAGATTTGGGTATCTCCTTTGTTCAAGTTGGATATGATAAGGGCGCTTCTGAATTCCTGGACTATCTGGATAACAATCTAACTGATAAAACCAAGTTGGATATTGTTAATACTAAATCTATGGAAGAGTTAGAAGAAATTGGTGTGATTGGGTTACTTAATGCGGCTTTGGATGATTAGGTAAGTCGGTGCATAGTTGGTTTGTCGCTCGATTTGGCTATTTCATGATGACATCATAAAAATGGAGGATAAGAGGTGGTCAGTAGCTTCAGTTCACGAGAGAGAAATTATCGAATTGCCATTGCTATCGACTTTGGTACAGCCCGATCCGGTTATGCCTATCAATTTTTTGAAGACAAAGATGTAAAAGAGCCTATCTTCCGCAATAAATGGCCAGATACCAATGAGTTTTACCCTAAAACTCTGACTGAGATTTTATTTCGTCCTGACGGTACTACTGTGGAGGCTTGGGGGCATACTGCAAGGAAAAGATTTACTCAACTAAGGGAAGAAGCTTCGGAGAAGGGTTACATCTTTATTGACAATTTCAAGACACTACTCCATGAAGGAAAAGATCGCGATCAAGATGGCCCTTTCATTATGAGGGAAGGTAAGAAATTTTCTGTACTGAGATTGATCGCTGAATTTCTCAGGCTAGTTAAAGAAACTGCTCTCAAAGATATTTCAGAAACTCTTGGTGGAGCAGGTTTGTTGGAAGAAAACGAAATTCGCTGGTGTTTAACTGTCCCAGCAGTTTGGGGAGAAGATAGTAAGCAGATTATGCGTCGTGCAGCCGAATTAGCTGGATTGATTGGGGAAGGAACTCAAGAGGCAGAAAGATTACTTTTAGTTTTAGAACCAGAAGCGGCTGCGGTTCATTGTCAGCAGGTGATGATGCGGCAAAACGAATCTGCCCTAGAAAATGGCAAAGTAATCATGATTGTTGATGCGGGTGGAGGAACAGTTGATATTACTGTTCATGAAGTCAAGGGAGGACAGGGCTTAGATGAATTAATTCCCTGCGGGGGAGGATTGCATGGTTCTAAGTATGTGGACAAGAGCTTTCGAGAATTCCTGGCTCGAAAGCTATCTGCTGAGGCGATGGATGAATTCCAAGCTCAATGGCCTGTAGAATATTCCAAGCTCATGAGCGAAACTTGGGAGAATATTAAATGCGGTTATGATGCAACACCTAACTGGAGAACTTCTATCGAGCTTCCGCGTAGGCTGGAAAAAATTCTTGAGGATAAGTTTCCAGAGATTTTGGAGCAGTTGGCAAATGCTCAAGGTGGCGATAATACGGTAATTCGGCTGACTAACCAAGACATGGAGGCAATCTTTAACTCTGTCGTCAATCACCTAATTGGTAAGGTCAAAAACCAATTTACTGCCCTGGAAGATCGTCAATGCGACATTCTATTTTTGGTAGGTGGATTTGCCGGGTCTCCTTTACTCAAGAAACGTATTCAGGAAGAGTTTGGTAGCAGAGTTAAAAGAGTTGTTATTCCTGATCGCCCTGGTGCTGCTGTTCTTCTCGGTGCAGCTTCTTTTGGGGTAAATCCAGGGGTTGTAATTGCTCGACGATCTAGGCTGACTTATGGCAAAGGCTGTATGATGCCATTTGAAAACGGCAAAGATCCAGAGGATAAGCGCTTACCAAAAGAGATAGTGAGCAAGATCTATCAGCAAGAAGAATACTGCGATTATTGTAATGGAAGATTTGACATCTTTGTTGCCGCTGACGATCGCGTTCCCAATGATGCTGTTGTGACTCGCAGCTATCAAATCCCTCCTAATGAGACAGAATTGACGGTAACGTTTCTCTCAACGCCTAATCCTAGAGTTCGCTACACGGATGAGGAAGGAGTGAGTGAGATTGCTCAAACTGAGTTGCGCTTGCCATTCGCACCTAAAGACAAGTCATCTAAGCTTATGGAAATAGAAATGCACTTTGGTCTTTCGGAAGTCGTTGCTTATGCGATCGATCCCATCAGTGGCAATCGAGAAAGATGCAATTTCAGATTTTCTTCTAGTTACTAATTCAGGAGGGATGTATGAAGACCATTTTTGAAATTCAGTTTAAACGTAAATATTCCCCTGTGGCTATTTATAGCCTTGAGTTTGAAACAATTAATTCCGAATTTGTTCGCGAGCTAGCTGATCGTTATGGACAACAAGAAAATATCGTATTTTTTCTGAAAGAATTTATATCTTGTTTTTCAGATTCAAAGACAGATATAACGGAGGAATTTTCTCAACTTGGTAATGATCAACTTCTAGATAAAATCCAAGAGTTGTTGTCAGATAATTCTCATTTGCGATCTGTTAAGCAAGAGCTAGAGCGAAAAGTTTCTGAATTATCTGAGTCTAACGCGAACAAAGAGGTCGGAAAGTTACGAGATGAAATTAAGAAACTTAAACGAGAGATCGAGAATGCCACTTATCAGAACAATCAACTTAAGCGTGAATTATCAAATGAGAAAAATCAGAATAGTCAATACCGACAAAACAATACAGAATATTACCGCCTTTTAAATGAGCATAATGTTCTTGTTACTAAGTACAATGCTTTGCAGAATCAAGTTGCTGGAATTCCTCAAATTACACAAGACAACGAGAAGCTGAAAAAGTCTAAGCAGGATTTAGAAAAACGATTTCAAGAGATTGAACAGGAGCTTCAAGATACTCAACAAAAGCTCTCGGTAGCGATATCTCGGTTACCCGGTCTCAACATCAACTCGAATCTAGCTGGTGGTGGCTCTCGCTCCGATAAACTCAAAATTGAATTTTCCCAACTAAAAATGGGATTATTTCACGAGGCAAGTAGCAAAGTCTTAAATGGCTGGAGAGAGCAAGGTTCTCAACTTACTTTCAGATCTGAAGAGTTTTCTAAGATCAAGTCCATTTTGTCTGAGCGAGTCTTTTGTGGCGGCATGGTGTACTTTGCTAAAGACAAAGGCGAAATTGATGCTGAATTGCATTTGATTATGGACGTACTGTCAGGCATTGAAGATTTTAGTCCTACGCCAGCAATCTTCCAGAAGATTCAGGAAAGAATCCAAGCCGGCTTGCTTCGTTCCAAGGGCGTAGATAACTCGGATCAAGCACTCATGAAATATGTCGAAGAAGTGACAAAACTTATCGACCAAAATTTACAGCAAATTGCCAAATTTAAAACGACAGGGGAAGCCTTAAACGAAATCAGGAAGTTTGCTGAGTCAGGTTTAAGGCTAGTTCGAGACATTGTAAACGATCCCAACTCAGGTGAGCTTTTTATGCCAGAGAATGGGGCTGCATTCGATGAAAGCTCTCACGAAACCAGAGATGAGCCTAGAGGTCAAATCAAAATGACCATCTATGCAGGGTATCGCGTAGCAGGAAACGTCTTAGTAAAAGCTGATGTGATTACCTATGAACCTGAACCTCGGTCAAAAAAAAACGAAATGAACACTGCTTTGGATTTTTCTGAAAATTCTCAACAAGAAAGTGAGCAACAAAACTCTGAGGGTATTGAAGATAAAAACAACCAAAATGATGAGCATGGAAATCTTCAAGAATCACTGTCACAGCCAACAAATCTAGAGGAGTCAAATCCTACAGAAATTCAATCTTTAGATTCACCAAATAATCATCAAGCAGAGAGTACCAAAGATAAACAAAATGTAGAGTCTAAAGAAACTTCTAGCAGCATAGGTACAACTTTCAGTGGCACGGTAATATCTGATAGTAGGGTAAATTTCCACACTGCTCCGCGCAAGGATGCTCACACACAAACGCAAGCAGGATCTGGTGACAAATTAAACTTTGAAGGTTGGACTCACGGTGAGAATGTTGATGGTGGTGACGGAAAAACAGATAACAGATGGTACAAACTTGCGGGACAAGATTATTGGGTTCCCGCCTGTTACAGCACTTTCCAGCAATGTGAAGTACAATATGTAAGATAGATAAATTATTATTATGAAACCATATTCCGTCGATCTGAGAGAAAAAATAGTCAATGCTTATCAGTTAGGAAATATTTCAGTTAGAAAGTTAGCTGTAAACTTTGGTGTTGGTAAAGCTTTTGTACAAAAAATGTTGAGACAGTATAAAGAGAAAGGACATGTTAATCCTGGTAAGCAAGGGACAAGAAAAAAAGCGGTATTAGCAGATTCTGCGGCTCAACTTGTTGCATTGGTAAAAAAGTATCCAGATGCAACTCTCTCTGAATATTGTGAATATTGGCTCTTAACTGAGGGGCAACTAGTGAGTTCCAGCATGATGTGTAGAGAATTGCAAAAATTAAATCTAACTCGTAAAAAAAAACGGTTCGCAGCAGTCAGGCAGCTACCGATAGAGTTCAATTGCTCAGGTGTGAATACAGAGAGAAAGTCAGAGATATAGAGCCGAAAAATCTGGTTTTTTTGGATGAAGCAGGCTTACTGCTTGGGTTAATGCGTCCAAAAGCTCGTAGTGAAAAAGGAAGTAGAGTATATGATGTAAAACCATTTTATCGAGGTAAAAAAGTCACTATTATCGGCGCAATCAGTATGGATAAAGTATTGGCTGTGATGACACTAGATGGTTCAATGGATAGTAATGCTTTTCGCGTGTTTATAGAAAAGTTGTTAGTGCCTCAATTATGGAAAGGTGCAGTTGTCATAATGGATAACCTATTTGCCCATAAGATCGATGAAATTACGCCCATAATTGAATCTGTTGGTGCCAGTGTCATCAATCTATCTTCTTATTCACCAGATTTTAATCCCATTGAACATTGGTGGTCACAGCTTAAAGCTTTTATCAAAACATTTTCTCCAAAAACTACTCAAATGGTAGATGTATTGATTGCAATTGCTTTAAATCTAATCAATCCTATGCATCTGCGAAATTGGTTTGCTAACTGCTGCTACTGTACTTCATGATTCAGGAAAGTGCTGTATATAGAGGGAGAACCACCCAGTGATACCCAGTGATTTACCACTTATGAACAGCGGGGGAGGTGATAATGACGCCCAATAAGCTGAGGATTTTTGAGCGTAGATCCCCAGTCAAAGTGCTTGGACCTTTTTCCAGGGCTGTAATCTGGGTACAAGGCTGTGATTTCGGTTGCAAAGGCTGTATTGTGCCTGAATCGTGGGATCGAGATGCTGGAGAAGAAATTGATATTTCTGAGCTTGTTGATTGGATACTTAATCAGACAGCTATAGAAGGAATTACCTTGTCTGGTGGCGAACCAATGTTACAGGCAGAAGCCCTATCTACTCTCATCGATCAAATTAGAACGAAGAAAGATTTGGGGGTTATGTGTTACACGGGATTTCGCTTGGAGCATTTACAAAAGCAAGGTACTGCTTCACAAAAAACTCTATTAAAAAAAATCGATCTTTTGATTGATGGAGTATATGTGGAAAATTTACAAGATGACTTGCTCTGGCGTGGTTCTAGCAATCAAAGAGTATTGCTTTTGAGCAGTCGGTATCGAGAGTTTTTAGAAGCTCAAAGTGATCGCTCGGCTGGACTAGAGTTTTTCTTCACAGAAGCCGGTGAAATTGGCTTTTCAGGAGTTCCCACTCAGTTAAACTTCCGCCAAGAATTTGAATCCCGAATGTCCAATCGAGCGATCATCGTCAACCCAAAGTAAACAAGGAGAATATCTATGAGTGGCACACCCAAGTATTCACAGGCAGAGTTAGAACGCCAACGACAACAACAACTAGAGGAAGAGCGTCGCCGCCAAGCAGCCGAAGAAGCGAGACTCAGAGCAGAAGCGGCGGAAAGAGAACGTCGTCAACGCCTGGAGAATCTTAGAAATAGAGTCAATTCCCAGCAACAGTCAGTTGCAACACAGATTCAGCAGCAGCAATCTGCTATGTATCCCCAAGATGCCGCAACCTTACAACAGCGATGCCAAAATCAAACCAATACCATTCGCCAAGTGCAAGACGAGTCCCTACTGCAAAATGTAGTGACCGAACTTAACCAAATCTTACAAGATACCGAGCAAGCTGTCACCCGCAAACGTCGAGATGATGAAGAGAAAAAGCGTAAGGAAGAAATCGAACGGTTGCAATTTGAGCTTGAGGAGTTAGAAAGAGAAGTTGGGCGTATTCCCGCAGGTGATGCCAGTAAATTTGATGAAAACGGTCAAAATTCTCTAAAACAGGCACTTGCAGTGGTGCGATCTGCTTTGGCTACAGGTAATCCTCAAAATGTACAAGCGCCGATTAATAACGCGAGTACAGTTGTCAAACAGCACGCTCAGGTAGTTGCCCAACGCCGTGCGGAATGGGAAAAACGCAAAGCAGCAGCAGAACAAGTTGTTGGGCAAATTCAAGACTTGGTGACAGGGCTAAAAGCCGATCCGGTGGTAATGCGATGGCATTCCCATTCTATTGCCCAGCTAGAAAATGAACTGCAAAAAGCCAATCAAGCCCTCGCCTCAGAACAGTTCGATCAGCCAAGCCAAATCCTGGCTAAAGCTAAGGAAAAAGAGAAGCAAATCATTGAAGAAGCGAATCTTGCACAACTGAAAGCAGATAAAAGAGACTACATCACCCAATCGATTGTTGCAACGCTTCAAGATATGGGTTTTTCCATCCTTTCTGTTGAGGATGAACACGCAGGGCATCCGTCCACAGCTAAAGTCTTTACAGCAACAGCAGCAGGCAGGGCAATTAGCGTCAGCGTTCCTGTAGAAGGACAAGTTTGGTACGACGTTGATGGCTACTCCAAAAATACAGTTGCTTCTGTTGCTGACGGTAGTCCAGTAGCAATTTGTGACGAAGCAGAAGCAGTGCTAACAGAAATGCACAGCGCTTTGCAGCAGGAATTTGGAGTTCAGATGGGTGAAATTTCATGGCAAGGTAAAAATCCTAATCGTAGGGTTGTAGGAGAAAACGATTTACCCACAAATTCCAGAGAAGCTAAAGGAGGAAACCGATGAGCAATCCAGTTTACTTCCGATGGCTGACAGAGTTTGAAAAGCAGATTCACTGCCGTAAACACATTATTCTGTATGGAAATATCCATGATGAGTTTCTATGGAGAGATGAGCGGCAAACGGTTTACAAAATTATCAATACTTTTTTGCATGAGTTAGGTTTTAACCTAATTGTGCGGTACAGTCCTGTAAATGGATTTAGTTACTTTTCTGAGTCCATGAGAGAGCAATTTGGTTCTCTAATTCAAGAACGTGCAGTTGAGCATCACACTCAACCTTCGTCTACAGAACCACCTAGCCCAGAAGCTCCTGCGAACCCTATGGCACCGCCCTCCCGTCGCAATCCGGGGGTTAGCACTAGGCAAGCTGCAAATATCAGAATCTTACCAGAGGTAGCTTTTGGCAATCTCAGAATGGCACTATCCCAAAGCACTACTTCAGTAGCTGCAATTGTTGATACTGTCGATATGCTGACTTCCGATCCCAGCCAGTACAGTCTTGAAGAGCGAAACCTTTTAATGCTTCTCAAAATGTGTACCCTGGAATCAACCGTTCTGACAGAAGGAAAGCTTAGTGGTTATAGAAATACAATTATTTTAGTAGCAAGTGATTTAGCAAGAATTCCTCAATGGGTGTATAAGGATAATCCTTTAGTTGAGTTAGTTCAAGTATCTTCACTGAATAAAGATGAACGCCGTGAATTTGCTTTGAAATCTCTGCGTCCTCGTGAACACTTTAGTGGATTTTATGAAGGCGATAAAATTAGCATACGACGCCCCAATAATAACACCCCTTCTCAATTGGAAATTTTAGCAGAAGAGTTAGCCGATCTAACAGAAGGATTCCATACTGTAGATTTAGAAGCTTTAAGAACTACCTCATTGCGACATAAAATGCCCCTCAAAGAAAAGGAGGTTAGAAAACTTGTTGATTTCTACAAATTTGGAAGACTAGATGATCCTTGGGAACAAATTAGTCCTGAAAGAATTGCTTCTGCAAAACAAGAATTATCTCGCTCAGTAATCGGGCAACCCAAGGCTATTGAAGCTGTTACATCAATGCTATCTAGTGCCAGAATCGGCTTAAGTATGAGTGGAAGACAATTATCCACTCAGCCCAAAGGGATCTTTTTCTTTGTCGGTCCCACAGGTGTTGGTAAAACCGAGTTAGCAAAAGCCCTAGCAAGACTTTTGTTTGCAGACGAAGGATCTCTAATTCGCTTTGATATGAGTGAATATGCTCAAGAACACGCTGCAGAAAAACTTACTGGTGCGCCACCAGGATTCGTGGGATTTGAAGCAGGTGGACAATTGACTAATCGTGTTTTGGAGCAGCCATACAGTATTCTCCTTTTTGATGAAATTGAGAAGGCTACCCCAAAGGTACTCGACAAGTTTTTACAAATACTCAGTGATGGAAGACTAACTGATGGTAAAGGCCAGACGGTTTATTTTAATCAAACTGTAATTATTTTTACAAGCAACATTGGAGCTTCCGATCTCACTAATCACAATACAGGAGAAACCATTCGCTCTGGTATTATGAGCCAAGTTAAGGAGGGAAATATACCACTTTACTCACAGATTGAAGAGCATTTTGACCAAGAAGTTCGGTGGTATTTTAGCAACTATATAGGTCGGACAGAATTACTAGGTAGGCTAGGTGATAATATAGTTGTATTTGATTTACTTCGATCAGATTTTGTCAATTCAATTGCCAATAAATTCTTACAGCAATATGCTGATTTTACAAAGGAGAAGTACAACTTAAAAATTAATTTTTTGTCATCCGTTCTAGAATTTATATTGAACCGTATGAAAGAAGAAAGAAATTTAGTTTTGGGTGGTAGACGTATAAAATCGCTCTTAGAAACTTTCATTGAAAAACCTTTAAATAGTTGGCTTTTTGAAAAATTTCCGGATACAAGTGTGCTTTCTAACCAGATTTTATCTATAGAACTAAGCCAGGATGGTTCTCTTATACCAAAAATGTTTAATAGCAAATGAGGTTCTTCAGTTTTTTGTGCTATCACTTCCACAACCGAAAACCATCGCATCATCTCCCGCAACTCAACAGCCGCCCTATCCTGGGTATACACAACACCAACCAAGATCGCCAGCACGAGTAGCTTCCGCCGCGCCCACTCGAACCATGTGCTGACATCGGTGGTCGTGTTCTTACCCTTGGCTCCACTTTTGCAGGAGTTGATAAACAGGACAGGGGGATTATCGCACCAACCCTCTGCGATCGCTTTGTCAAAAGTGCAGCGATGGTGAGTATCGAAGCCTTTGCAAGAGGTATTATTCGCAATTATTTGCGAATTGCTTTAACCTTCCTCATCATAAAAATCAGCCACAATATCTCTGATTTCATTTACATCAATATCTTCTCGGTCAGACTTAGAATAAATCGTTAGTAGCAAAATACTTGTAGGTGATTCGACTTGATAAATTAATCGATATCCAGCACTCTTGCCTTTTTGAATATTAGTATTGCGAACCCTGACCTTATAAACAATATACTCCTCACCAATGCCCGCAATTCTATCTCCGACAACATTCCCTTGTTGTAATTGCTCAATAATCGGTTGAACATCAGAGCGAATATTGCGAAATCTCTTTGATAGTCTGTAAAGTTCTTGCTCAAACTCATCCGAGAATCGAATTGAAACCGCGTTATCACTCTGCATCAATCCTGTCCCATAGCTCACTAATTGGTCTAGTTTGCCCCGTTTTTGCTTGATGTAAGGCTCTTCTCAAACTAGCTTTAATCTCCTCAACGGGTGTATCATCAGGGTCAATTTCTTCTACTTCTGACGCTTCTGGAACCAACACAATCACCCGAACTTGGTGAGCATAAGTCGTTCCCTGAATCGGCTCATCTAAAACCAAGTTTCCCTGAGCATCAATCTTACCAGTAACTTCAATTGCTTTCATCTGCTGCGTACCTTATTTGATATAAGCCTGATCTAAGTTTAATCAAGATGCAAATACATTGGTAGGCAATACTGCTCGGTTAAGCTCAAAAAACTTAAAATTCGTAGGTTGGGTTGAGGAACGTAGCTTGCTTGCCGTAGGCTAACCCAACATTTCCGGGGCTTTGTTGGGTTTCGCAGAGCCTCAACCCAACCTACCATTTTCCTTAACCGAGCAGTATTGCATTGGTAGGGGCACGGCAATGCCGTGCCCCGGAGCGGATCTGTGGTTGAATTAATTGAAAATAGCTCTATCTTAAGGAATTGGCACCGTTCGCAATAACCGCTCAACTACAGTTCTCCCACTCCGTCCACCCCTAGGAATCAGGCGATGACAAAGAATGTGAGGAACGAGAAACTTTACATCATCGGGAATAGCGTAATCACGCCCTAAAATAAAAGCTAATGCTTGGGTAGCCCGTTGTAATGCCACACTACCACGCGGACTGACACCCAGAGAAATTTCCTCATCCTGCCTTGTTGCTCGCACCAAGTCGATAATGTACTGTTGTAATGTAGTATCAACTTTTACCCCAGAGCAGATACCACGCAATGCCTCCACTTCTGCCAAAGTAATACAAGGCTGTAAATCAGCGACCTTCACACCAGATTGCAAACTTTGCAGCATTTGCAGTTCTTCTGCTTCTGAAGGATAGCCCAAACTCAACGACAACATGAACCGATCCATCTGCGCTTCTGGTAAGGGAAAAGTTCCTTGGTACTCGATGGGGTTCTGGGTAGCAATGACAAAAAACGGCTGAGGAACTGGACGGGAGACACCATCGACTGTCACCTGATGTTCTTCCATCACTTCCAGCAAAGCTGACTGAGTACGGGGTGTAGCGCGATTGATTTCGTCAGCTAGCAAGACATTGGCAAATATTGGCCCAGGGAGAAAGCTAAATTCGCCGCTTTTTGGGTTCCAAATGTTAGTACCAGTGATGTCAGTCGGTAATAAGTCGGGGGTGCATTGTAGCCGTTGAAACTTGCCATCAACAGAACGCGCCAGGGATTTAGCCAGGAGGGTTTTACCCACACCAGGGACATCTTCTAGCAGCGCATGTCCACCACCTAATAAGGCGACTAGCACTAAGCGTATGGCTTCGCTTTTACCAACGATGGTACGAGCCAGATTTGCTGTTAAAGCGTCAATTTTTTCTCTCATGAGTTAGGGGAATGGGGGATGGGGATTGGGGATTGGGGATTGGGGATTGGGAGTAATTTTGAATTTTGAGAGAGCGAACTGAAAATAGTTTCTTGTCCCCGCTCTCCCCAGTCCCCATTCCCCAGTCCCGTATTAACAGTATTCCCACTCAGAACTCAGAACGCATCATTCAGCACTCCTGACTCAAAACTTGTCTAGCAATAGTGCAGTCAAGTTGAATTTGTGTTTTCAGGGCTTCTAGGGAAGGAAATTTTTGTTCAGGGCGCAAAAATTCTACTAGCTGCACAGCCAATCTTGTGCTGTATAAATCGCCAGTCCAATCGAATAAATGTACTTCCACAGATTTATCTGCACCATTTACTGTTGGGCGGTTCCCTATATTCATCACTCCTAAGTGGACAGGAGAAGTAGTAGCGTTTAATGTTTCATATAACGTAAAAATACGGACAGCATAAACACCTTCGCGGGGCAAAAACTTGTCAGATGGTAGTTGGAGGTTAGCGGTGGGAAAGCCAATGGTTCTGCCAAGTTGTTGACCTTGAACGACGACACCGTAGAGAGTGTAGGGGCGTCCTAATAGTAGATTTGCATTTTTGATGTCGCCACTGTCTAGGGCGTGGCGAATCAATGAAGTGCTAATGGGTGGCTCTTGGGTGGGAGGAAGGGTAGCACAACTGCTCTCTACAGGTATGTTGTCATTGTCTTTTGATGTTTCTAAGGGCACGATAGTAACGGGGATATTGTACTTGGCAGCGAGCAATTGCAAATCATCTGCAGTACCACTGCGCTGTTTGCCAAAACAAAAATCTTGCCCAACGCTAATTTGCTGACATTGTAGCTGTTGTACCAGAATTTTTTCTACAAATTCTTCAGGAGGCAAATTAGATAATTCTTTATCGAAGGGTAGCAGTACCAGTTGTTCTATGCCAAGCGATCGCAATTGTTCGACTTTTTCATCCAATGGCGTTAACAAAGCACGGGGTTGCCCTGTAAAAAATTCTAATGGATGGGGATGAAAAGTCACAACCGTCGAGTAAATATGTTTCTGTGATGATGCTGAGGTGGTAGGGTTGTGGGGTGAGCATTCTGGCAAATTCTCCCCCTCTCCCCTCCGCGCCCTCTCTTTTCTAGCTAAGAGCAACACTGGCTGAATTACCCTTTGATGACCAAGATGCACACCATCAAATTTGCCAAGAGCCACAGCCGTCGGTGTTAGAACCAATTTAGTCGAAGAAGCAACCCACACAGTACACCCATTTTGAGACAAATTTAACACGTGGATTCTGGGATTTTAGGTTTATTTAGCTATCAGTCGTCAGCTACTACATTATGAGTAACCGCTTAGGAGAACACCCTTGGTGGAGACTCCACCAAGTGCAAACCGGAGCATTCAGCCCTAACAGAGATTCTCTGGGGGCGTTTAAGCTCCTTTGGTGACACTAGAAAGGATATCCTCCAGTTTTCGTGGCGTCCTTCACAGGTACGCTCTCTGGCTGAGAGCTTCTAATCACCAATCTAATCTAAAATCTAACAACGCTCCGTTTGCAACCTTTAAATAGAAAATTTGCTGACAGGAAAAGATGGCGATAAGGGAACTGAAATAGGCACCTCCAGTATCAATCCTTCTCGTGCCATGATTGCACCAGAAAATTTTTCAAATGCTTCTTCCCCGACCCGATCCAAAAAATCATCATTGTGGGCGGGGTCATGGTGAAAAATTACTAAAGTCTTGACGTTAGCAGCTTTGGCGATTTTCACACCTTCTTGCCAAGTGGAGTGTCCCCAGCCAATTTTTGGCGATCTTGGCGAATAGTATTCTTCATCAGAATAAGTGGAATCATAGATCAAGATGTCAGCGTTACGAGATAACCACAAAACATTTTCATCTAGTCTGTCAGGAAAATGTTCAGTATCTGTAATATACACAGCCGCACCGCCACGCCAGTTGACTCGGTATCCTACAGCTTCCCCTGGATGGTTTAGGGGTGCTGTCTCTAAAGTCACCTCATCGATGTGGATTGGTTCCCCCGGTACGATATTGTAGAAATTCATATCTGCTTGCATGATTTGCAAGGGTACGGGGAAATTTGGGTGCAGCATTTGGTCATTGAGGCGCTGTTCAATTGTCGAACCATCGGGAGCGATCGCCCCGTATATATGAAAGTGGTTCCCCTTGATAAATCCTGGGTTAAAGAAGGGAAACCCCTGCATGTGATCCCAGTGAGAATGCGTAAAGAACATATGAGCTTCTAGGGGCATTTGGGGCAATAATGATTGCCCCAAAACATGCAGTCCTGTACCACCATCAAAAATCAAGCGTTTATCGCCCGCTTGCATCTCAATGCAAGGGGTATTACCGCCATATCGAACGGTTTGTGGCCCTGGACTGGGGATGCTACCCCGAACGCCCCAAAATTGCACGGTAAATTGATTCTCTATCCTAGACATGGGTGTTGTTTGCTGGACTGAGCGGGCGATCAATCAAAAAATTGTTACTTATTTTGTTCAGTTTATGCTGTCTTACTGTTTTTGGTAGATGGCAATTTCTTGGTAAAACAGCATACTCTGTTTCAGCCTGATTTGGTAAATCTGATTCAGATAAAGCTAAGTAAAGCCTAATTTTTCAGAACTATAAGTATCAGTGATATCTCAATAGCTCCTACTTTATAGCCTAAATTTAACTGTGATGCATTTTACCTACTCCTGGGGTTTTTCTGTAGAGCAAATTTTCAGCCAAATTTGAATTCCCACTTGGATAATTGATTCAGTCCAGTTGCGTAAGTAAGATTGTATTGCAATGGCGTAATACTAATGTAGTTATCACGGATAACATGGACATCTATCGGTACGTCTTGAGGTAGATTTAAGCCTGCTGTTGGTTCTACTTCCTCTAAAACTTCCCCGGTTAGCCAATAATAAATTCTGCCCCGAGGATCGACTCGCTTGTCAAAAATATCAACGTAGCGCCGCACTCCCTGGCGGGTAAGGGTGACTCCAGCAATTTCTTCTTGTTTGACTGCAGGAATATTGACGTTGAGCAACATCAACTCTGGTAAGGGTTGCGCCGCCAATTGGTCTACTAGCTGTTTGGCAAAGTTAGCCCCAGGTTGAAAGTCTTTGGAGGTAGAACTATTAAGACTCAGTGCTATGCCAGGAATGCCTTCCATGACGCCCTCCATAGCCGCCGAAACAGTCCCGGAATAGAGGATTTCGGTGCCCAAATTGGCACCGTGATTAATGCCAGAAAGCACTAAGTCTGGCGGAGAATCTAATAAAGCCCACAGTGCCAATTTCACACAATCGGAAGGCGTACCATCACAAGCCCAAGCATGGACTGCAGGATGAAAAATTGTCTCCACAATTTCGGCGCGAATCGGTTGGTGCAAGGTTAATCCATGTCCCGTTGCCGATCGCTCCCGATCAGGGCAAACTACAGATACATCATGACCAGCTTCTGCCAAGCAGTTGGCTAAGGTACGGATACCCAAGGCAGAAATTCCGTCATCATTGCTAATAAGTAATTTCATAATTTAGTTGTCGGTGGTCAAACGATTTTGGATTTGGGATTTGGGATTTTGGATTTGTTCTGCCCACAAGGGGCGGGGCTTGAACCGAAACAATCTAAAATCTAAAATCTAAAATTGGCTTGGTCAATAGTTATCAGCCTGTATGCAAGTTTTATCTAGAACAGCTTATTAATAATTAGTTATGTGTTGTTACCTCATTTGTCAATGTCAGGGGTCACAAGCATGAAAACAAAAACACACATTAACACCAAATCCCCTCTAAACTGGTAAACAGAGGTATGGCTGGAATTTTTTGTGCCGTTGACTCAATTAATGGCACATTGCTAAGGTTAATTGTCCGGACACGGTTGTTATTGATGTTTTGCCACTGACCACTGACAACAGACAACTGACCACTGACTAATGACAACTGACTAATGACAACTGACTAATGACAAACAATTTAGAGGCTCAACTTTTAGCATTGCGACTGGAAGGAGAAAAAGCGATCGCCGCCGCTGATACCCTAGAACGCCTAGAAGAACTCAGGGTCAGCTATTTGGGTAAAAAAGGGCAACTGGGGGCGCTGTTGCGGAGTATGGGTCAGATGAGCGCCGAGGAAAGACCGGTAATTGGGGCGATCGCCAATACCGTTAAAGAATCCCTGCAAACGAGTCTAGACCAGCAACGTACCGCCCTGGAATCTGCTCAAATTCAGGCACAGCTAGAGGCGGAAACTCTCGATGTGACAATGCCAGGAATTTACCGCCCCCAAGGTCGTATTCATCCTCTCAATGGCATTATTGATCAGGCGTTAGATATTTTTGTCGGTATGGGCTACACCGTGGCTCAGGGTCCAGAAATGGAAACAGATTACTACAATTTTGAGGCTCTCAATACCCCCCCTGACCACCCCGCCCGTGATATGCAGGATACTTTCTACCTCCCAGACGGTAATCTTCTCCGTACTCATACCTCCTCAGTGCAAATTCGTTACATGGAATCTGAGGAACCACCCATCCGGGTCGTCGCTCCCGGGCGAGTCTATCGCCGAGATAATGTAGATGCGACACACTCAGCGGTTTTCCATCAAATCGAACTTTTAGCAATTGATGAGGGACTGACTTTTACAGACCTCAAGGGCACTATTAAGGTATTTTTGCAAGCAATATTTGGTGATTTACCAATTCGCTTCCGTGCTAGTTATTTCCCCTTTACCGAACCCTCCGCTGAAGTCGATTTGCAGTGGAATGGTCGCTGGCTGGAGGTTATGGGCTGCGGTATGGTCGATCCAAATGTCCTTAAATCTGTGGGTTATGACCCAGAAATTTATTCGGGCTTTGCTGCCGGTTTTGGTGTAGAACGTTTTGCTATGGTGCTACACCAAATGGATGATATCCGCCGCTTGTACACCAGCGATTTGCGGTTTTTACAGCAGTTTTAGGGTTGTGGTTTCAATGGTAAATTTACTAATTTCCCTGACACTATCAACTTGAGGTTATACAGACAAAGCCTGCAAATGCAGGCTTTGCCCCTGCTGAATGTTTCGCCTAATTTTCACTAATTGGAGCTTATAGTAACACCTAACTGATTCTGCCGGGTTAGCACCTGCTTAGAAAACCAAAGCGATTGCTGATCTTTTATTCCGACTTTCATTCTGTTTCCAAAATTCCCACTAATATGTGACCAATGTCTTCAATATCATCTGGTATTGTAAAAAGAGTCAGATCTTGAGTAATTTGTCTTTTATCAACTTGTAATTTACCAAATCGCCAAATTTCTCCAGTAGTTACAGCCCCATAAAAAACTGATTTATTTTCTTCAATCTCCGATAAAGCTATTAACTCGATAGCCAGTTGTGTAAATCCTCTGGTTAAATCATCATTTTTAGCCTCAATTACTAATAAACTTTGGTGAGAACGTAATAAATAATCAAGATTTCCTTTTAACCAATTATTGACATTAACTGCATATTCAATTTTTAACTGACATTGACAATGGGTAATCACTTCTAACAATAGAGGTGAAACTAAGGTCTCCCGTCTTGCAGTTTCATTGTTTAAACTTACCAAGGGTAAAAAAGATGTAATTTTATTTTTGAGCGCCGTGATGTTTTCTAACTGGTTGGATGTGTGAGGTAAAGTAAGAGATTTTTTAGTAAAGGAGTAACCTAATTCGGCTAATATTTCTTCTGGATCATAAGGTAATTCAAAATAAGAGCGAAAAGTATAAGATTGTCCTTCTTGGAGAATTTTTTGTTTAGTCATAATTTCCCCGGAGACACAAGTAACACAGAGATAAGAGATGAAAAATGGATTTTTTGAGGAAAATTTTTACCCACCTTGAAAGGGCTAGTAGTCCACCAAAGTAACTTTACCAGGTAAAGCAGATTTTCTCCTCTGAAAAACCCATCCCTTCTCAATACTGCGTAGGTTTTGGAATTTCTTGGTTGAGGCAAGCTCTTGGAGCAGGGGAAGAAATGGAGGCTGGCGTTGAGTTTTGCCTCCCCTGCTTCCCCTGCCTCCCCTGCAAATCCTACGCAGTATTGCATCCCTTGTCTTCTCTTCTTAGGCTCCGCTTACGCATAGCGTCCCGTAGGGAACGTGGTTGATTCCTTCACCCAGCAAAGTTTGTGTGGTGGACTACTAGTCCTATGAATATTTTTAGGATTTACGCACGAACTAGGATTTTATGTCATTACGTACCGCTAAGGCGGAACCTGCAGTCCAGAGGAGAAGCAAGCTAGTGAAGCGTCCCGTAGGGAAGGGTGCGCTGCGACGTAATCGCAAAGGCTGATTTTTCATCACAAGTGCGTAAGTCCTAAATTTAAGTCCCCACAGCGCCGGAGTAAACCAAACCCCGTTGCGTATCTAGGGTTAAAATTGCGCCATCGCGAATCACTTGCGTCGCCTTCTTGACACCGACAATCACCGGCACACCCAGACGCAAGCCAATGACCGCAGCGTGACTTGTAAGACTTTCATCTTCTGTAATAATACCGCCTGCTTTGCGAATCGCCTCGACAAAATCAGCACTGGTGTGGGTGGCGACCAAAATATCGCCAGGATTAAAGTTACTGGCTTCCATACCAGTGTTAACTACCCTGGCGCGACCACTCACCACACCTTGTCCCAGTCCAATTCCGTGACCGAGAACTGCAGTTACTACTTCGACTTTAATCAAATCTGTTGATCCAGAAACCCCCTGGAGAGTACCAGCGGTCATCACTACCAAATCCCCCTCCGTTAGGAGATGATTTTCCTGAGCGACATTTATCGCCGCTTGAAAAGTCTTACCTGTAGAAGGTAATTCTAGCACCAATAGCGGTTTTACTCCCCACACCATCTGTAACTGTCGCGCTACATTCACATGGGGCGTGATTGCCAAAATAGGTGTATTCGGACGGAATTTGGAAACATTACGCGCTGTTGCCCCAGTCTGGGTTAAAGTCATAATTGCTGCAGCCCCCAATTGCTCGGCAATTTGACCCACAGCTTGACTGATGGCGTTAGGAATGGAACGCCGCGTATCTCTCAACTGACGTACTTTTGAATTTTCCACCTCCTCTTGCTCAATCCGCTCGGCAATTCGTGCCATTGTTGCTACAGCTTCCACTGGGTAGCTACCAACAGCGGTTTCATTGGAGAGCATCACCGCATCCGTGCCATCTAAAATTGCGTTTGCCACATCCGACACTTCGGCGCGAGTGGGACGGGGGTTGCTCACCATGCTGTCTAACATTTGGGTAGCGGTGATGATGGGAATCCCCAAGCGATTTGCTGTCGCAATCAGCCGCTTTTGCAGTACGGGAACATCCTCCGCTGGGAGTTCCACACCCAAGTCACCTCTAGCAACCATTACGCCATCACATAAAGCCAGAACTGCTTCCATTTGTTCAATGGCTTCATGCTTTTCAATTTTGGCAACTACTGGCACATTCTTGCCTGTGCTGGAAATTAGTTCTTTAATTTCTATCATATCCTGGGGGTTGCGGACAAAGGAAAGCGCTACCCAGTCCACGCCCTGATCTAGACCGAACATCAGATCCTCGCGGTCTTTGTCCGTCATGGCTTTAATCGATAGGTAAACTCCAGGGAAGTTTACGCCTTTATTGTTGGAAAGTTTACCTGCAACTGTAATGCGACAATTCAAATCACCTTTATCACGGTTAATATCCTCCACCACCATTTCTACTCGTCCATCATCAAGGAGGATTTTGGCGCCAACGGGGACTTCTTGGGCTAAATAATCGTAGGTGACACAACTAATTTCCTGTGTACCGACAATTGGGCGATTTGTCAAGGTGAAGCGATCGCCTTTTGCCAAAACTATCGACCCATTTTCAAACTTCCCCAAGCGAATTTTCGGACCTTGCAAGTCTTGGAGAATAGCCACTGGCTGATTTAGTTCAAAGGCGGTTTGCCGAATCAAGCGGATATTACGTTGATGGTCAGCATGAGAGCCGTGGGAGAAGTTGAGCCGCAGGGTTGTTGCACCCGCTTCAATAATTGCCTTTAGCATTTCTGGGCTGCTAGTGGCTGGACCTATAGTAGCGACAATTTTTGTCCGGCGTAGAGAATCTCTTAATTGCATAGGGGCTGATTCTAGGGAGCTATCTAGGGAATCATCGTAGTTTAAGGGGCATTTATTTTTCTGTCACTGATATACAAATATTTGAAGTAGTTTACCTGGAGTGCGGGACTGGGGACTGGGGACTGGGGACTGGGGACTGGGGACTGGGGACTGGGGACTGGGGAAATGATTTTCCCAATGCCCAATGTCCAATGCCCAATCCCCTGGCATCATACCGTTATTCCACTGCCCAAAAGCAAAAATGCTAATAAATCTTGCTATACAAAAATTTACAAAAGTTTACTCTTTCCTAATCTTTGTCGTATATTCGTAATCATTGGTAAAAAAGGAGTTGAGAATGCTCACGTCGGAGGCACCCAAGCAACTGACTATCCCACCCAAGGAATTTTTAGCGCCTCCTGGTGATTTCAACCCCACCCTGCTCCTGTTTTTAACAGTTGTGGCGATGCTGGTGTTATCTAATTTTGGTTACTGGATGTGGGAATGGCCGCACTGGCTATGCTTTAGTGTAAATACTCTAGCTTTACATTGTTCTGGGACAGTAATTCATGATGCCTGTCATCAATCTGCCCATCGCAATCGGGTAATAAATGCCATGTTAGGTCATGGCAGCGCCTTGATATTAGCTTTTGCCTTTCCAGTATTTACACGGGTGCATTTACAGCATCACGCCCATGTCAATCATCCCAAAGATGACCCAGATCATTATGTGTCAACTGGTGGTCCATTGTGGCTAATTGCGGTGCGGTTTTTGTACCATGAGGTATTTTTCTTTCAACGGCGACTGTGGCGTAAATATGAGCTACTAGAATGGTTCATCAGCCGCTTGATTATTGGTTCAATTGTTTATATTTCCGTTCAGTACCACTTTTTGGGATACATTCTCAATTTTTGGTTCATCCCGGCGTTTATAGTAGGCATAGCACTGGGATTATTTTTCGATTATTTGCCCCATCGTCCTTTTGTAGAGCGCGATCGCTGGAAAAATGCGCGTGTTTATCCCGGTAAAATTCTCAATATCCTGATTTTGGGGCAGAATTACCACCTAATTCATCATTTGTGGCCTTCTATTCCCTGGTATAATTACCAGCCCACTTACTATCTAATGAAACCCCTGTTAGATGAGAAAGGCTGTTATCAAACTTCAGGGTTATTGCAGAAAAAAGATTTCTTTGAGTTCGTCTACGACATCTTTTTAGGGATTCGCTTTCATCAGCATCAAGAATAGACGATTTTCGATGATCAATCTAAAATGCTGGCACTGTTACTGAAAAATGCGCTAATCTCCTCTAATCTCTACTAAAGTCTCCCCTGTTCGTAAAAGATTAATCCAGACAGCAATAGCAGGAGATAGGTGTGCATCTACCCAGATGATCACGCTACCAAAACCGGATGATTTAGTTTACGTGAGGCGTACAGAAGTGCTGCTTTGAGATCATCCATTTCCAAATCGGGAATCTCTTCAAGAATTTGTTCAGCACTCAGTCCTGCTGCAAACAAGTCCAGCACATCTGATACACGAATTCTCATACCCCGGATACAGGGACGACCGCCACACTGTTTTGGATTAACTGTAATTCTTTCAAGTAAATCTGGCATAGGGATTTAGTCTTAAGATAGCGACTTTTAAACTTTTGACTCAATTACTTGTTGTGATGCTTTTGACATACTCCCCACCCTTGAAGGGTGGGGATTCTAGGCTCAAACGGCAATTGCAGGCGTAGCCTGACTTACATCACCTAACCCGATGGTTGATGCCCCAACCATTTGAATATTACGTGCGGCGTTCTCATCCCTACCATTCACCGACTGACAGGATGGACAACGCCATTCTCTAACCGACAAATCAATTTTTTCTAGAATATGCCCACAGTGAGAACAGGTTTTAGTGGATGGATACCACTGCTCCACAAATACTATTTGTTTATGTTTCTTTTTGGCAACCCATTCTAGGATTTGCAGAAACTCACCAAAGGACAAGTCTGATATTTTTCTCCCCCAAAGTCGTTGCATTCCCTTGAGGTTTAAAGTCTCAAAACAGAGAACATCAAACTTTAACGTCAATTCATGGGCTAACTTCCAGAACCAGTCACGCCGACGATTGGAAACATCCTCATGCTTGCGTACTAAGTTCTTCCTTGCTCGTTCTCTATTGGACGAGCCTTTAAGCTTTTTAGAGTGTTGCTTACTTGCTTTTTTAATGGCGTTTATAGACAGCTTGAAAAACTGGGGAGACTCAATTTTAGTACCATCCGAGCAGGTGAGAAATGTCTTTAATCCAAAGTCAAAACCAGCGATTTTACCTGTCTTGATTTCAACTTCTGGATTGCTACCATCGTCAACAACCAAAACCATAAACAATTCACCCAATGGATTGCGTTTAATAGTTAGAGTTTTGACTGTTCCCTCAATCTCTCTGGATTGACAAAATTGATATATTCGACTACCAATTTTTACTCGGTTCCCACCTAAAAACTTATAACCTGCTTGCTTAAGGGTGAAAGATTTGTACTTTTTAACCTTCTTAAACCCCGGTGGTCTAACTCCTTTCTTGTTGTGTTTAAAGAATAATTGGTAGACTTTCTCGATGCGTTGACAAATATCTTGGACTGCTTGAGAACCTACCGACTGCCAGAAAGAATTACGCTTCCTTCACTTGGCAATATGTGACTGTTCGCGTAGCGTGGCGTTAGCCAAGTTTTGCACAATTCAAATGCTTGCCAAACATCTGGTAGTACCGCTTATGTAGGGCAATGCAATGGTTATAAATCACCCCAGCAGCGTTAATTGTGCGCTTAAGGTGTCTATTTCTTTTATGGCTGTATAGCTTGAACTTCAGTGTTTTCATATCATCCATGATACCATAAGCGGGTAGCCAGTGGATAGCACAATGAAGGAAAGATTGAGTGTACGAGTTGACCCCCAAAGGCTTGAAAAATTAAGAAGGGTTGCCAAACAGAAACGCAAGACAATGACTCAACTGATTGAAGACTGGATTGATAGAATGCAGGAAGAAAAGCCGTCCTAGAAGGACGGCGGCTCTAGACCCAGTTTTTCGGTAACGACTCGGTAAAACTCCAGTCGGGACGCAAGTTAGCAGCATGACGTAAATAGGTATGGTAAAGGGGGACAGAAGTCGGCTGGTAGACGTGGATTAAAAACCGAATACAGCGTGGTAAACTACCCTCAACGTGCATTTGCTGCACATCCAACATTGCTACATTATCCCAACCAGGACGTGGCCTGGCGATCGCCGCTGGAAAAATAGCATCCAAATCTCGTGTAACTGAGAATGTTACACTAATAATATCCTTTGGCTGGAGTTGATTTCGGTGTTCCAGTTCGTCTAGCAGTTCTGTTACCGCTTCTCGTATCGCCTCCACAGTATTTGCGGAAACGGTTGTTGCTCCACGAATAGCCCGCATTTGCCACTCCACGCCAAAATCCTCCTATAAAATAGAAATAGATAGAAATAGAAAAATGAAATTTTAGGAGTTACATTCGGAAGTTGTAACTCCTAACTCCTAACTTATAACTCCTACTAAGGTCGATACAACCACAGGGGTAGACCACTGGTAGACATTTCAAATTCTAGCCAATCAATACCAGCCCCAAGTCCTGATGACACTTGACGACTCCCCGGCAGAATACGACTTAATAAAGGTTTAGGTTCTTCTAGTGTATAGCAGGGTGTTTTTTCGGGATCAAGACCAACTAATTCTGCTGTCCAGCGACGAGCATCTTCCTCTGTTCCCAGACGGTCTACAATTCCTAATTCTAAGGCTTGCTGTCCTGTAAAAATCCGACCATCAGCGAAAGTTTTCACAGTTTCTACAGCCAAAGAACGTGCATCAGCTATCGTTTGGACAAATTGCTGATAACTTATATCAATCAATTCTTGCAGGATACCTTGTTCCGGTTCGGTCAGTTCCCGGTCAAAGGCCAAAATGTCTTTGTAAGGACCAGACTTAATTACTTTGAAGGAAACACCAATTTTTTCTAGCAAGCGCTCTAAGTTGTTGCCACGCAAAATTACACCAATACTCCCGGTAATTGTACCTGGATTAGCAATGATGTGTTCGGCTCCCATACCAATATATACTCCCCCAGAAGCCGAAATATTACCAAAACTAGCGACAACTTTGATTTTTTCGCGTAAACGCTTCAGGGCACTGTAGATTTCTTGAGAATCTCCCACCGTACCCCCAGGACTATCGATCCGTAGCAGCAAAGCGGGAAACTTTTTTTCCTCTACAGTTTTCAGTGCTTCTAACACACGTGTCCGAGTACCACTGCCGATCGCACCAGTAATTTCAATGCGAGCAATTTGTTTAGTAAACTTCCGCTTAAAAGGCCAAACCATAAGCAATTATAAAACCTCATAATACATTCAATATAAAATGCTAAACCTTTAAATGACTGCTATTGCCTTTGGGGGATGGCGAGATAACCGTCAACTGTCAACCGTTATATAAATGAGCAGTCATTGCACTATGATGAATTTTAATTATTTTTTTAGGTTTTGTGTATATGTTTATTTGCTATTCTCATCACATAGCAAAGTAATTGCTAAAAAAACACCGCCGCAACAAAATGCAAAACTCTAACTGAGTCTTCAGAGCATTGGCTAAACATGCTCTGTTGTCTGCTTTGTGTTTTCAGGAAATTCTCCTTGGCAAGCAAAATCTTGACAAGCAAAGTTTATAGTTCGTATTCAATGACGACTACTGAGCAAAAATTAGTTAAATAATAAATTGTATTTTAAGTAAAATTATGCAAAACACAGCAATGCTAATTCCTATATAGGTCAGGATTAATAGTATCTTGCTGTTTTGCAAAGATGGATTTTCATCGCTTTAGTAGACCGTAAACACCTGAGATCATAATCTTCATTACTAGGAATCAATCCGTAAGATTTGATACCTGTAATAGGCGTAACTATCAAACAGCGCACCGACAAAACTGCAAGTAAAACTAATTACCAAGAGGCCGCGTAGGGGAGTACCGCTGCCAAAAGTGGCAAGAAAATGCATAATCTGAGTAGCGATCGCCTCAGTCATTGCTTGTAAACAGGGAATGTAGCCCAAGCAAGAGATTAAGAGCAAAAAGCCGCCGACTAGAAACATAGGGGCGACAAAGCTAAAAATAATGGTGATTACCAAGGAACGCACAAAGTTGGTAAAAAGAGTCATTTCAGGCAAGCTCCGTGAGTAAACAGGATAATAGCTGGAAAGCTAGATGTCATTTTCTACAATACTTGTGATTGCTTCGGAATAGTCAATATGTCAAAAATCTTAAGTTTTCATTAAAAAAATCGGTAAATACTTCAACCAGATGCTGTAAGCATGGACAAGAGACAACATAGACAAAACCCTTGCAGCGTCTAGCTTTCACCTCATAAGCTCCTTGTTTAACCCATGAAGAACCGCTGGAAAAGGTCTTAATTTTGTGAGAGTCCTTTTAAAATAAGTTAATATTTCATCCAAATTAACAGGGTCAAGAGTCCAGAGTCGAATAGCACTAAGTTAAGATCCAGCCTTTGCCCTGACTGGTTAAGAGCCTCTAGGCTCTTAACCAGTCAGGGCCTCCAGTAGCTTGACAAGAGGCAGAGCCTATGAGACTGCATTCCCAGCCTGGAGGCTGGGAACGAGACGAACCGTCAAATGACAAATGACAAATGACAAATGACCATTAACTTTCGCTATTCTTAAGGCAGTTACCGAGTTAGCTGCAGAACATTGAGCGAGACTATATTCAAAACCAGTTTCGGAGTATGGAGTCAGCGGTTGCTGGCGGCGATTTTCTTAGGTGGGCAAGTACTAGTTCACCTACTGAGGGGCAAAATCCATTGGCGGAACACCAAAGATCAAATGGCAGCAGTTGGGCCTGATTCGCTCTTGATTGCCCTATTAACGGCTGTCTTTGTCGGCGCGGTGTTTACAATTCAAGTGGCGCGGGAATTTATCAACTTTGGAGCAGGAAATATCGTCGGCGGCGTGCTGGCGCTAGCCTTGACAAGAGAACTCACACCTGTTTTAACAGCAGTGATTTTGGCAGGGCGAGTAGGTTCCGCCTTTGCAGCGGAAATCGGCACTATGCGGGTAACAGAACAAATTGATGCCATGTTGATGTTAAAAACCGATCCCATAGATTACCTAGTTATTCCCCGCGTCTTGGCTTGCTGCTTAATGCTGCCGATTTTGACCCTCCTATGTTTAGTAACAGGGATGTTAGGAGGATTGATAGTAGCAACAAATATATACAACCTAGCCGATACGGCATTTCTTGACTCAGCCCGTAACTTCCTGGGCTTCTGGGATATTTGTAGCGCCATGATTAAAGCCTTTTGCTTTGGTGTTCTAATCGCCGTCATTGGTTGCGGTTGGGGCTTAACAACAACAGGAGGAGCCAAAGGTGTGGGACAATCAACCACAAGTGCCGTTGTTACCGCCTTGCTAATTATATTTGTGATTAACTTTTTTCTTTCTTGGCTAATGTTTCAAGGTGCCGGTGGTGCATTCCTACCGGGGATATAACAGGGCTGAGTCAGGAGTCAGGAATCAGGAGTTGAAAAAAAATTGTTAACATTCGCCTTCGGAACACCAACTTTCGCCTTCAGAACACCAACTTTCGCCTTCGGAACACCAACTTTCGCCTTCGGAACACCAACATTCGCCTTCGGAACACCAACATTCGCCTTCAGAACACCAACATTCGCCTTCGGAACACCAACTTTCGCCTTCGGAACACCAACATTCGCCTTCGGAACACCAACATTCGCCTTCGGAACACGAACTTTCGCCTTCGGAACACCAACATTCGCCTTCAGAACACCAACATTCGCCTTCGGAACACCAACATTCGCCTTCGGAACACCAACTTCCAACTCCTAACTCCTGCCAAATCCTAAAATAAGAGCAATCTCCTAGTACTCTGTCAAGATAAAAATGATGGACTGTAGTGCGGGCATCTTGCCCGCGTGAGCGAGACGCTCACACTACCAAAAATCCCTCAAAACAAAATTGACAGACTACTAGTTGTCTACTAAATAAAGCAGGATGTAAAACTGTGACCAGTTCATTTGCCCCTAATTCCACATCAACCGTGGAACTCAAACCTAGTTACAATATCCCTGTAGTGTTGGTCATAGCCTCCATTCCACTGCTGCTGGTTCAACCAGTGGTAGGAGGTGTGATTGGATTGTTTGGCTTGTTTCTCATGTTTCAGGCTGTAACACTGCGCTTGCAATTTACCGCCACCGACTTAGATATTTATAGAGGCGAAAAATTAATTCGGCGCTTTCCCTATCAGGAATGGCAAAACTGGCGGATCTTCTGGAATGGTATTCCCATACTCTTTTACTTCAAAGAAATCAAAAGCATTCACTTTTTACCGATTTTATTTGACCCCAAAACCTTACAAAGCTGTCTGGAACAACGTTGTCCACGTATTTAGTGAGGAGTTTGCAGTTTGGAGTGTGTAGGGGCGGGTTTAACGAGTAAATCTGTGGGTAGACTACATTCTTCATAGACCCGCCCGTACAGGAGTTTGGAGTTTCAATGTTGACATACTCCCTGATCTGAAAGTTCAGGGATTCTGGATTCAAACAGCAATAGCAGGCATAGCCCGTCTTACATCACTGAGCAACGACAGACAATGCCCTGCCTGTTGCCACTATTTTACCAAAAAGCCGTCCTAGAAAAACGGCGGCTCTAGACCCAAGCTTTCGGTAAATGAGCAATGACAAATGACCAATGACAACTGAAAATTGTATATTGCTGAAAGCTATTTATTCGCGCCATAGGGATTACACTATTATTTATGAACCCAGAGGAATCTCAAACCCCAGAACAAATTGATGAGTGGTTAGAGCAAATAGAAGAACAGAGTAATTCATCTCAAGTTCCACAAAACCCGTCTGTTAAGCCGGTGGCGCAAACAGAAGCGGATAGTTTATTAGTTGAGACAAAACTAGAGGACGCATCTTTAGAACAGCCCATCTCTAATCGAGTAGTAATAACTACTACATCTGAACCAATAGTAGAGTCAACTGGCGAATTGGTGACGCAGTTAGTACCAGAAACTGTAACGCCGAGGGCAGAATCACAAGATAATTCACTATACGCACAAGCAGCGCAACAAGTAGCAGAGTTACAAAGCACCAAAGAAGCGCTAAAAACAGAAATAGCCAACCTGCAAGCAACTTATAATACCCTTCAGGCACAATTGAGTGAAACCCAACTGACCCTAGGACGATTCGTGCAAGAGTCGCTGGCGCAGTTAGAACAACGCAAACAAACGCTGCAAATTTCTGTAGAACAACTTGAACGCCGTCAAGAACGCATCCGCAACGAAATGCGAACCACTTTCGCGGGTACATCCCAAGATTTGGCTATTCGGGTGCAGGGTTTTAAAGACTATCTCACGGGTAGTTTACAAGATTTGGCCGCCGCTGCCGAGCAGTTGCAATTGGTTCCACCTGTAAAAGAACGAGAAAGACCATCTATTAAAGAGGTCAAGCCAGTTGAACCTGAACTAGGCATACCACAATTTGCCTCACAACAGTTTCAAGATAATACAAAGCAAATTCGCCGTCTGATTGACCAATACCGTAGCCAACCGGATTACTATGGACCTACTTGGCAATTGCGCCGTACCTTTGAGCCAGTCCACGCAGAACGAGTCTCTAACTGGTTTTTTAGCCAAGGGGGACGGGGTGCTTTACGGACAATGGGTAGCCGCTTGCAGAATATCCTGATTTCTTCAGCAGTGACTTCTATATTATACAAGCTGTATGGCGATCGCCTGCGTACACTGGTACTAGCAAGCACACCAGAACGTTTGGGTGAATGGCGGCGCGGTTTGCAAGACTGCTTGGGGATTGGTCGCCCAGATTTCGGACCAGACCGGGGAGTAGTATTATTTGAAGCAGCAGGAGCTTTAGCTCAGAAAGCAGACCGCTTGGTAAAAGCAAATCAACTACCTTTGATTATCATTGACGATTCGGAAGAGCAAATTAGTCTAGCACTGTTGCAATTTCCCCTGTGGTTAGCCTTTGCCCCTGACCCCAAAACAATGAGAAACTATGATGATGACTTTTAAATGAGTCAAGGGTCAAAGGTCAAGGGTCAAGGGTCAAAAGTCATTGATCTTGACTGTTGACTTTGGACTGTTGACTCTTGACTGTTGACTTTGGACTGTTGACTTTGGACTTTTGAATTTTTATGGCTATTTGGTTAACTTTGTGCGGAGCAATTTTAGTCGTAGCGTACCTACTGGGTTCTTTTCCCACTGGCTACATCGCTGTCAAACAGTTAAAGGGTATTGATATTCGCCAAGTTGGTTCCGGTTCCACAGGCGCAACCAATGTCTTAAGAACTTTGGGTAAAGTTCCTGGAGCGTTCGTTTTATTCATTGATTGCTGGAAGGGAATATTAGCGATCGCCCTTGTGTATTGGTTATTCAACTTTGCCCCTATCCAAGATTTCATCCCCCCAACGATAGATGTCAAATTATGGCAATCGTGGTTAGTAATTTTAGCTGGGTTAGGGGCGGTACTGGGACACAGTAAATCAATATTTTTGGGGTTTACTGGCGGTAAATCTGTGGCTACGGGTTTGGGGACTTTGTTGGCGATTAATTGGCAAGTAGGATTGGCAACATTGGGTGTATTTGCTATTATCATCGCCATATCGCGGATTGTTTCTTTAAGTTCAATCACGGGTGCGATCGCTGTTTCTATTTTCATGGTAATTCTCCATCAACCCTTACCTTACATTCTGTATGCTGTTGTCGGTGGGTTGTACGTGATTTGGCGACATCGCGGTAATGTTGAGCGGCTGCTTGCAGGTACTGAGCCAAAAATCGGGCAAAATGTCACAACAGAACCAGAACAACCTGCTTAGAGCAATCCCAAGGGCTATTTATTTATAGCAACCGCCAAAGTGCTTAGGACATTAACTGATGATAAAACCTAGACACAATCAGACTTGTAACCCAGTCCCCAGCGATGCACTGAGCGGTCGTTGTGTCCCCAGTCCCCAGTCCCCTGCTATATGTGGATTTCTCATGATTAAGGCAAGTGCAGAAAACAAACTCACTCTACAAGAATTTCTGTCCCTGCCACAAGGGGATGTAAACTATGAGTTTGTGGATGGTTATGCAGTAGCTAAAGTGTCCCCAAAATTCTTTCATTCTGCCTCACAAAGAGCTTTATTATTCCTGATTTATGCATGGTGCAAAGGCAAAGGTAGAGTTGCTGCAGAGTGGGCAATTATCTTAAAGTTTAAAGGTAAAGATTGGGCACCTATACCTGATTTAACTTACATTTCCTATGAACGCTTACCTAAAAGTTGGCAACTTAATGAAGCTTGTCCGGTTCCTCCAGAATTGGTAATTGAAATTATATCTCCAGGCCAAACCATGAAGGAATTTGAAGACAAAGCACAGGATTATTTTGCAGCAGGAGTGTCACGGGTTTGGGTTGTCGATCCGCAAGCTATGAGCGTCAGGGTATTTTTCTCGCCTGATACCAGTCTTATCTACACAGATAATATGCTGATTGTAGATCCGCTATTGCCTGGTTTGGAATTAACAGTTAGGCAAATTTTTCAAGAGGCGGAATTAATTTGATTTGGGTATATGACGACAATCGTCGTAGGGGCGCAAGGCCTTGCGCCCCCCAAGTCCTTGCGCCCCTACAAGGACAGTTTATTCAACGACTTCATTCACAGGGAAGCGATCAATCAACTGCATAGCACGGTGAGCATTGCGCTTTAAGCCATCTGGTAAATGGGGAACGTGGGGGATCTGGGATAATAAATCCAGTGTGCGGCGTAATATTCTTACCACATCACCTTCATCCAAAGTAGTATTATTACAGAGTTCTACCCACGGCATACCCAGTGCCCACTGTTCCACAAGGGCAATTAACTCGAACTCTAGCCAGATGGGCAGTGCCACATTATACCGCCGTTGTAGTTGGAACAACTGGCGACGAATTCCCCGCAATTTTGCCAAAGCTTCTCCCACTTCGTCACTGAGGTCAAAGCGCACCTTGCTATCGGGACGTGGGGTTTCTGTTACCAAAGCTGCTGCACATGCTGCTAAATGGTGCGGATCTAAGTTATCCAATTCACCACTGGCCAGAACTAAACCCAACCACAATTCATTTTCGCCCCGGATGGCTGCAGCTACTTGTCCCAATGCTGTGGGCACTAACTGATCCAAACCGCCAAAATGCTGTAAAATTTCAATTAAACTGAGAAACTCTTCCCAATGACGTTGGGACTGTTGCTCTACGTGAGATTGCAATTCTTCGATTTCGGCTTCTAGTTCGATGCAGCGTGCTTCGCGTTTGACAATAGCTGCCGGACCTAATTGATGTAAAGGATGAGCTTCTATTTGCGCTTGGATGGCGGTAACGCGACTGAGTTGTTCTGCTACTTCCGGTGACAAATACAGCGACGCCCCAGCATCGGGAATGCGACGGGAAATAACTGCTGTTTCTTCATCACCACGCTTTGACTGTCCCGGTTTCAACAGTAAATCAGGCGGCGGTAGTATTTCTGGTGGCACCTCAACCCGTGGTAATTCGGCATACAAATCGACGACATCCACCGAACTTGCTACATACCAGCGGTTATCTCGTCCCAAGCATACCAAGGTAGGAACAAGACTTGCAGCGGATGTTTTTCCGACTAACACCGCCGTGATCGGTGTAGGAACCGTGATGTTTGGACCCTTGAGACTCAACAGCGTCCCCGACACTGCAAACTCTAACATCATCGCTAATTGGGCTTGTCTGTCTTCCTGTGCTTGCTCTTGCAGGGTTTTCAATAACTGACGTTCTACTTTTAGGCGTTGCCGTAATTTCTCATAAATAGCTAGTTCCTTTTGATCAATGGCGACGATTTCTGCCTGTAGTTGGGCTAATTGTGCTTGGACGATAGCAATCTCATCATAATTTGGTCTTAAATGCAAGGTGGCCATGTACTGCCCAAAACTGCGTTCTATCAGTTCCCTGGTTTGGTCTAGGGTGTGGGTTTGCAGTAAGTTCAGTACCATGCCGTAGCTAGGGGTAAACTGGCTAACCAGGGGGTCTGGTTTAGATGTAGCCAAATATGCCGCTTCTTTACCACCTTCAAAGGGGGTTTGGACAGTCACTACATGCCCTTGTAAATCCATTCCCCGACGACCAGCCCTCCCCGCCATTTGCAGGAACTCCGAAGCGTTTAACAGGCGATGGCCGCTGTCGGTGCGCTTGGAAAGGGTGGAAATTACGGTGGTGCGGGCAGGCATATTAATTCCGGCTGCCAGGGTCTCGGTAGCAAATACGACTTTAATCAGCCCTTGCTGAAATAGTTCTTCTACCAGCACTTTCCAAGCAGGCAAAATCCCAGCATGGTGAGCAGCAATTCCCCGGTAAAGGGGCGCAATTTGTCCAGAACGTCCAGCTTCGGGATTGCGGGCTAAAAATTCGTCAATCTGTACCCGTAATTGGTAGGCTTCCTCATTATTTACCAGCCATAAATCACCCACCTCCGCCACAGCTTTATCACATCCCCGGCGGCTGAAAATAAAGTAAATGGCAGGTAGCATATCCCGTTGCTCTAGTTGGCTCAGGAGATAAATGATGCTGGGTGGTTCTGGTCTCCCAGCTCTACCTCTGTCGGCTTGTTTCTTTTTACCGCGATTTGACAGCCGGGGGTTAATTTTGGTTTTACTCTCATTCAGCAGGGGAAATAACCCCTTGGGATTGCAAAAGTGAAATTCCAAGGGTACGGGACGAAAATCAGAGTAAATCAGGTCTGTCGGTCCGTGAACTCGATTGAGCCAGTCGGTAAGCTGATCGCTGTTAGCAACCGTGGCCGACAGGGCTACTAATTGCACTTCACGGGGACAATAGATTATTGACTCTTCCCAAACAGTCCCCCGTTGGCGATCGTTCATGTAGTGGCACTCATCTAGCACCACAGCTTCCACATCAACTAATGAGATGCCGATTTGCCCTATGGGTGTGCCATAGAGCATGTTACGGAAAATTTCTGTGGTCATGACTAAAATCGGTGCATCTCTATTAATGGAGGCGTCTCCAGTTAACAGACCGACGAGATCAAAACCGAATTTTTCTCGAAAATCACGTAATTTTTGATTCGATAACGCCTTCAGTGGAGTAGTGTAAAACACACGCCTTCCTCGCGCTAGGGCGCGATAAATGGCGTATTCCCCTACTAACGTTTTGCCCGAACCAGTGGGCGCACAGACAACTACAGAGCGTCCAGCATTCAGGGACGCGATCGCCTCTTTCTGGAATTGATCCAGATCAAAGGGAAATACCGACCCTAGGTCAACTTCTGGGGATGGTACGGGATAGTTCACTCAATCACCAAAGTCCTCGCGCTGTGGAAGCCCCTACATTCATGTATGGGGGTAAGGTGCATTAAAATCTGAGATTTGCAACCAGATTGTTAATTATAATATTAACGGCTATTTGTCAACTTAGTTATTTGTCATTGGTCAAGGGTCAAGGGTCAAGGGTCAAGGGTCAAGGGTCAAGGGTCATTGGTCAAGGGTCATTGGTCATTACTCATTACTCATTACTCATTACTCATTACTCATTACTCATTACTCATTACTCATTACTCATTACTTTTTGTCATTGGTCATTGGTCATTGGTCATTGGTCAATAATAATTATTTTCCCAGATCTTGAGAGCGTTGGGCAGATGCTTTGACAGCTTCTATTACAGCTGAACGAAATGCTGCTTGTTCTAGTTGGGCGATCCCAGCTATGGTTGTGCCGCCAGGACTGGTAACTCGGTCTTTGAGTTCTGCTGGGTGCATTTTCGATTCATGTAATAGCAGAGCTGTTCCCAATACAGTTTGTAAAGCTAGTTGATGGGCTATTGTTCTGGGTAAGCCGGCGGCGACTCCGCCATCGGCGAGGGATTCTACCATTAGCGCTACGTAAGCAGGTCCACTACCAGATAGTCCCGTCACCGCATCCATTAGACTTTCGGAAACTTCTACCACTTCCCCGACCGCTGAAAAAAGTTGCTGTGCTATTTGGTGGTGCTGGGGATTAGTGTATGCACCGCAACAAATCGCCGTCATTCCCGCCCCTACGGTGGCTGGGGTATTGGGCATAGCTCTAATTACTGGTAATTGGGGAAACGCCGCTTCTAGCTGACTTAAGGGCACACCTGCCAAGATAGAAATCACTACAGGCGAGTGTTCTGTAATCAGAATATCTGATAATTCTTGAGCGATCGCGCTGAAGACCTGCGGTTTTACTGCTAAAAATATAACTTCGTTGGCGAGTGTGAAAACTTGGTGATTATCTGTCGTCACAGCTACGTCGTACTGCTGCTTTAAAAAATTCTGGCGTGAGGGTTGTGGTTCGCTGACTATGACTTCTGATGGTTGATAAATTCCGCGCACAATAAGGCGGGATAACAGCGCTTCTCCCATTACCCCACCGCCAATTAAACCAAATTTAATAGTCATTAGTTAATAGTCATTAGTCACTGGTCATTAGTCATTTGTCAGTTGTCCTGAGTATCAACAGTGACGTACTCCACACACTCCCTTTCAGGTGAGTGTGGGCTTCTCAGCGACTCTTCTATGAAGACATTGACTGAGCTTTAAGACTGTGCTACCCACGGTTCTTTGGTTAAGCCAAACAATTAGCTTTTATTTTAATAGGCTGCTTTTCAGCATTTAATTGGATTACACCTACTGGTTAAAATTATATCAAATATTTATTTTGAAAAAAAAACAAGAAAGTGTTCATTCCTCACCGACCAACATTGCTGATTTCGCTATGCTCAATTTCGCTCGTTGGTCAATTCGTCACTCACGCGCCATTCATCCCACGCTCATTCGAGTGAGCGTGGGGCTTCTGTCGGGAAAGCTAAAGAACAGGCGCAAAGGACAAATGACCAATTACTAGTTTAACTTTATTGTGCCATGCGATTCGCTTCATTGCCCCAAGGTTGGCTAACACCGGGGGTACGTGAGGGGCGGGCTGGTGGTTGAGGTACTTCATGAAGAACTCCACCTTGGGTGCTAACTTGCACACAGCTGGGGGTAAACAAAAATATGCTTTCACCGATGCGCTCTTGATGTCCATCGAGTGCGTAGGTGCCACCTGCGACGAAATCAACTGCCCGCTGGGCTTGATCTGGGTCCATAATTGTTAAATTCAATACCACAGATTTACGCTCACGCAAAGCTTGAATCGCCTGGGGCATTTCTTCAAAGGTGCGTGGCTCAAGTACTAATACTTCGGAAATTCCGTTAATTGCTCCTGGCATACCAATCACATTCCCCATTGGCTTTGAACCTGTTGCTGCTACTTCATTTTCCATTGTAGGCATGGGTTCCCGCCAACGTCGATTCTGGGCTGGGGGTTCTTGTGGTGGGGCGGGTTGGGGATTCTCTTCCTGATACACATTTTCGTAGCGATCTCTATCGGTTTCTTCCTCATAGTACTCGTATTCGACTGGCTCATTTAGACCTACAAAGTCTCTGAGTTTGGAAAATATATTGTTCATTGTCTGCGCTCCTGTGCAAATTACCTTTATCCTGCTCTAGCCGTAAATTAATTTAGTCAGCCTGATTTATTCAGCAATGTTATTGCTGGTTGTAGCTTGTATTACAAGGTTTAGTGATGAACTCACGTTTCTTTTAACGTTTGGACACCACCTAGACGTAATAATGAGTCAAGATTATATCCTAATGTCGATCCGAAAGGAAGTTCCGATCACTATATTTTTTTTGGCGTTTGCCTTTGTCAATACTATATCTTTATGACACCTATTCAACAAACTGGCTAGATAAATCTTCTGAATTTGCTTCCGAGAGTTTTTGTGCAGTAACCCAAAGCTGATCAGTCATCAGCGACTGTTTGTAGTTGCGCTATAGCGCTCCGATAATTAAGCGCGCTATTAGCGCAGCTTTCGGGCAGGGTAGCGCAACTACAAACAAGCCGTAAACGTTGCTGTGACAGATTACTAGATGCGATCGCCAAACAAGATAGTTCCTAATCTTACCATCGTTGCCCCTGCTTGCACTGCTAGTTTATAATCTCCTGACATGCCCATTGATAGCTGTTGCATTGACAAATGCGACCACTGTTGTGCCTGGATTTGTTTAGAAAGATTAGATGTAGCAGTGAATACATCTAATGTCTCCGACTCATCTAGTCCTAAAGGCGGAATTGTCATCAAACCATGAATTTGTAAATTCAGGCATTGATTGAGAGCCGGTAAATCTGCTAGTAATTCTGACACACTCCAACCAGACTTGTTGGGGTCAGGCAGAATTTTCACTTGTAGACAGACTTGAGGACTTACTCCTAGCTGTTGCGCCAATTGATTTAGGCGCTGTGCCAGCTGTAAATTATCTACGGAGTGAATCCAATCAAATTGTTCCAGGGCTTTTTTGGCTTTATTGCTTTGCAAATGCCCAATAAAGTGCCAGGTAATATCGCCTAGGTCTTGTAACTCGGCTTGTTTACTAGCAGCTTCTTGGATGCGATTCTCGGCAAAATCACGAATCCCGGCGTCATAGGCCAAGCGCATCACCTGTGCAGGAACTGTCTTGCTAACCGCAATTAACTGAACTGCAGGTGGTAATGAGGAGCGAATTTGAGCAATACGTTCGCTAATCGGACTGATCATTGGAAGGTGCGTTGGAAAACACTCTGAAGCTGATCGTACTCCTGAGACTGTCCCGTGCGCCGCAGAGTCCGTAAACGATTTTCCAACATCATTCTCGCCTCAGTGCGTCCTATCGATTGAAATTTCAGACCTTTAACGTCATTTGTTACCAAAAAAAATAAGCGTTGGGCATACAGTGTTGTGAACAGATCTTGGTTCTCATCAACCATACAGATTTTGTAGAGTAAACCCCAAGTAGGATGATTTATGTAGGTTTCTGGGTTTTCTGGATTCATTTAATAGTCAAGGTAGGCGGATATATCTATCTTTTCGCCTTTGATTACAAACATTCAGACGATAATACCTCGGTTTCGCCAGAATATTTCTACAAAGTTATGCGAAACTCAGGAGTTGTTGCCCTTTACAGACGGTGGTGACGACCTTGATCTACTTTTTATGAAGGTGAGGGGATGGGGTGATGTAGGGACTTTGGGACAACCTGTGATTTTACCTCTAGTAGTCTGTCAATTTTGTTTTGAGGGATTTTTGGTAGTGTGAGCGTCTCGCTCACGCGGGCAAGATGCTACAGTCCATCATTTTTATCTTGACAGAGTACTAGGGAAGAGGGGACGAAGTGAATCAATGGTAGTACAATCGCATCTTAAGCGACTTTTGACGTTACTGACAAGGTGCATAACGTGACTATATCGCTCAATTGTCAGCGATTCATCAACACAAACGCTGCCCCAGTCAGAAATTCGCCCTAAATCAAAAAGCAGGGGAGCAGTATACAGTGTAGGGAACATCCAAAATCTTTTCTTCTAATGACAATTTTATTCGTGCCGTGCCCCTACGATAATTTTCTTAACTGAACTGTATTGGGTGTTAGGGGATTTTTGCAAAAAGTTTATTACAAACGCGACAAATTTCTTTAGGCTGCTGTTCCAATTACCAGCCGCAATCCCCAAAATAGGCTTAAAGTAGCAATAGCGAGCCAGTCCCAGGTTTTTAGCTGTAAGTCATGCCACGGTACTCGGTGTTCGTCAGCACTTGTGAAACCCCGTACTGTCATCGCACTAGCCATTTGCGCTGCTCGTAGTAGTAGATTTTCTAACAGTCGCTCTGCGACAATCATCCAAACTTTGACGCCTCTTTTTAATCCTAGCTTTTTCCAATTTATTGCCCTAGTCATCACAGAACGGATTAAATTCTGTATTTCTTCCAAAACTAGGGGAATAAACCGCAAGGACAACGTTAAGGTCAAAGTCAGTTCGGTTATGGGTAAATTCAGCCGTTTCAGGGGTTGCATTAAGCTTTCCATCCCAGAGGTGATTTCTTCCGGTCCGGTTGTCAGCAGATACAGATTGGTACTGTAAATCACTGTAAACAAAATTGTACTCAGCCGTACCGCCAAATCTAAAGAACGGCGAGTTACTTTTACTGGACCTTTGTTAAACAACGTGTACCAGTCTTTGTCATCATCTACTGACTTGGGGACGACTTGGGAGGTGTTATTAAATTCTGACTGGGTTAAAATCTGTTCATTAGCTGGTAAACGGGGCTGATAACTGACACCCAATCCATCAGGACTAACTGCTGCAATCACTAAGACTAAAAAAGACAGGATCAATAGCCAACCCATTTGCTGTTGCCATACTCGCCGAGGAATTTTGGCGATGAAGGTAACAAAAATTAAGAATGCTACCAGCAGTATACGCCATTCATTGTTAGCAAAAATGTAGCTGGTCAGAAAGCTCATCAACCAAGCAAACTTGACACGGGGGTCAATTTTATGCAGCCAAGTTTGGGGTTGTTCTAGGTAAAGTCCCAGTGGTAGCGATCGCAGTAAATCCATGAGAAGATTAAAAGTTGGGAGTTAGGAGTTAGGAGTTTTGGCTATAACTCATAATTCATAACTCATAATTCACCGCAATGAAAGCATGGGGCATGGGGCATGGGGGTGCTAACTCCTCACTCATTACTCATTACTCATTACTCATTACTCCCAATTCACTACTATTTCACGCGAGTTGCTCGATTGAGATTACCACTTTCGACATCACGGACTTTTTTGCTTCGCCAGAATAAGCGAATGGGGGTGCCCTTGAATCCTAATTGTTGCCGGAATTGGCGTTCAATGTAGCGGCGGTAGTTTTCATTGAAGCGTTTGGCGTCGTTGACAAACAGGGCAATACTTGGGGGTTGGGCGCTCACTTGGGTGCCATAATAAATTTTACCCTGACGCCCGCCCCGTGAGGTTGGCGGTGAATGCCAGCTAATAGCGTCTTCGAGAACTTCGTTAATAACTGCGGTACTGACACGGCGTTTGTGTGCTTCAGCGGCTTGATTAACTAATTCTAAAATCTTTTCTACCCGTTGTCCTGTCAAGGCGCTGACAAAAATCGTGTCTGCCCATTCGGTAAAATGTAAGCGTCCTTCTAGGGTTTTTTCGTAGTCGTAGATTGTGTATGAGTCTTTTTCTATTGCATCCCATTTGTTGACGACGATGATGCAAGCTCGACCTTCTTCCAGAATCCGCCCAGCTAATTTTTGGTCTTGCTCGGTGGCGCCATCCAAGGCATCTAATACTAATAAAACCACATCGGCGCGGCGGATGGCTTTAAAAGCGCGGTTAATGCTAAAGAATTCTGTGCCGTATTCGACGCTTTTCTTTTTGCGAATTCCGGCTGTGTCAATTAAGCGATAGGTTTGTCCATCCCGTTCAACTACGGTATCAATCGCATCGCGTGTTGTGCCAGAAATTGGACTAACAATTGCCCTTTCTTCGCCCACAAAAGCATTTAATAGACTTGATTTACCCACATTTGGGCGTCCGATAATGGCAACTTTGATTTCGTTAGTTTCCGGTACTTCCGTGACGTGAGGAATGTGTTTAATTAACTCGTCGAGGAGATCTCCTGTACCGCTACCATGAATCGCCGAAATGGGGTATGGTTCGCCCAATCCCAATTCCCAAAATTCAGTAGCTTGGATTAAGCCTTGTTCTGGGGATTCACATTTATTCACAGCCAGCAGGACGGGTACTGGTTGTTGACGCAACCACTCAGCAATTTCTTGATCGGCTGGTGTCAGTCCTAATTGACCATCGACCAAAAAGATAGCAGCACTCGCTTCTGCCAAGGCTGTCATTGCTTGTTGGCGAATCAGGGGTAAAAATTCGGTATCATCATGAAAGACTAAACCGCCCGTATCTACCACTGAAAACTCGTGATCGCCCCAAAAAGCTGGTAGATAAGTGCGATCGCGTGTCACACCTGGTTCGTCGTGGACAATCGCCGTTTGTTCCCCGGCGAGACGATTAACCAGGGTGGATTTGCCCACATTCGGGCGTCCGATAATTGCAACAATTGGCAGTCCCATAAAACCAGGATAATGTAGAAACGTAATATATCATATATAGCAGGGGACTGGGGACTGGGGACTGGGGACTGGGGACTGGGTTACAAGTCTGATTGTGTCTAGGTTTTATCACCAGTTAATGTCCTAAGCACTTTGGCGGTTGCTATATCTACATTCTAACCACTTGCAGTCTTCATGCAACCGCTTCTGGTCAAGAGTCAAGAATTGTTTTCACTCTTGACTCTTGAAGACTTGCATAATATTGATTTTGGCTTTCAATGCCAATTTTACCATTTTCTGCCCAGGAGGGATTCAAATTCTGCCTGTAAAGCGTTAAAATCTGCTACCCTGGCAACCAGCAAGTTATCCTTACCAGCATCATTTAAACGATGCTTCCAATAGCGAATACTATCTGAATTATTTAACCAAAACTGAATCACCGTGTCTACGACTTGATCCAGATTCCAACCCCACTGTGCTGGAACTGTTTCTACGGATTCGATGAATGCATCAAGCGTACAGGTCTGTGTTCCTAGGTATTCCACCCCTTGCTGCTGTGGCTTTTCCCAACTCTGCTGTTGGTGATTAAAAAAATGCAAAACTGGAGATACCCCTACAAGGTCAAAAGTGTATTTCATTCCAGTCCTCCCAATTGTTAATCAGTTATATGGAAGCTTGAGATCTTTAGACTAAGTTATGCAGGAAAAAGTTCCAAATTGCCATCTAGAAAAAGTAGAATTTGCTTCTACAACTTCAGGCATTTAACTTTTGTCAAGAATTAGCACTTGCAACCTGTGAGTGCTAATTTTTATTCAATTGTGTGATGTATTATTAAAGAGTTTCAGGCATAAATTCAGCGCTGTATAGTATTTTTAATAAAAATTTAATATTCCTGGTTACAGATTACTACCGAACCTGTCCAAGATTACCTCTAATTTTCCTTTTTACGTTTCTTAATATAGTTGTATTTTTTCGCGGCGACTTAGTTAACTAAAAATTGCTGTCAATCTGATTGATTTTCAAATGTCACTCGTTCGTAAATCTGGCGGTGGGTAATTTGGCTATTGGCAGATGTTAAAGTTAAAATACCATCTTCATCGTCGGATTCACTGAATAGCCATTTATTTTCTGAAGTTTTGCTAAATTGTTCAATATGAATTTGATATTGGTCGATTAAAATATATTCTTGAAATTGGGGAATGGAACGATAATAAGTAAATTTATCTCCTCGATCTCGACTACTAGTAGATTTAGACAGCACCTCAAAGATAATGCTAGGATTTACCACTGTGTCCGTGCGTCCTTCTTGAAAAATGGCTTCGTCTTTGATGATGAGAATATCTGGATATGTGTATTCCCGATAACGAGGAATCCATAGGCGTAAGTCACTTGTGTAAAGTTGGTAATTTTGCTCCCTCAGTCCCAGGGTCAGAGCAATTATCAAGTTAACAATGATTTGATTGTGATTGATAGATCCGCCTGTCATTGGTATGATTTCCCCATTACTATATTCGCTACGGTACTCAGCAGTTTCTTCCTGTGCTAAGTATTCTTCTATAGTAGATTGTTGAGGAGGAGTTTCTACAAGTATCATGGTTGATTATTCGGGTGTAAATTTAAATTTAACTGGCGATAAAAACTATCATAAGTCTGAATATAATTTCTGTCCTGGAAGTCTTTGTGCATCAACAGTTTTTTTGAATTCATCAAATAATTCTTGGCGCTGCAATGATTCAGTATCAGACATATTCTTATGTCGTTCAATACGTTCTGCCAAAAGTTCTATGGCGCGTTGGTTTTTTTGTAATTGCTTGTCTTTATCCCATCCTGATTGACTATTGCTAACTATTTTATCTTGATCTAATTTCAGAATTTGCTTCAAAGTCTGAGCATCTGATAATTCCAGATCAATGGGGGTAGGGTATCCTTCTAAAATTAATTGATAACCAGTATCTAGAGCGTTGCTTACTGGGAGTAATGCAATAAAACGAGCAATATTCAATATTTTACCACTAGGAAGTTCTACATTTGTCTTCATCAACATAATTTTTCTCCTATGTGCATATAGCGTTTCTCGTCCTAGTAAGGTACACCCGTAGGGGCACGGCAATGCCGTGCCCCTACACCGCGTGATACAATTTTGTACTTCATCTGAATGGGAGGTGCTATATTAATTTTATTATTAAATATAGCGGTTATCGAAGAACCCCACCCCCAACCCCCTAAGAGCAAGCGAGGAGGGGGCTAGGGCGTGTTTTCAAAGTCTTATACAATACCACTAAAACGCTGGCACATGTAGATTTCGCGTAGGGGCACGGCAATGCCGTGCCCCTACAGCTGGTATCATATCGTGTGGATTTAGGGGTATCTAAAAATTTATCCGGCTAAACAAATAGTTTGAAAACACGCCCTATGATAGATATCAATTAACTAGTAGCTAATCAAAGATATTGCTTTAAAACTTCCAGCGTAGCTAGTCCAGTTTTTTCCCAACTGAATTGATTAGCTTTAACTATACCTTGGTGGGAAAGATGCGATCGCAATTCGGCATCAGTTACAATTGTCTGCATTGCCTCTGTAATTTCGTCAATATTGTAGGGATTAATCAAAATTGCAGCATCGCCAGCAACTTCGGGTAGAGAGGAAACATTAGAGGTGATGACGGGAGTACCACAAGCCATTGCTTCGAGGACAGGAAAACCAAAGCCTTCCCACAGACTAGGGAAAACAAGAGCGATCGCACTATTAATAATTTTCGGTAATTCGCTGTAAGGTACATAGTCAAGGAATTTCACCTGATTAGTAATACCCAGTTCCTCAATTTGCGCTTTTAAAGTCGGGGTGTAACGCCCATCGGTTGGGCCTGCTAACCACAGTTCATAATCTTCGCAGTTAGGTAATGCAGCGAAAGCGGTAATTAGTCGGTGTATATTTTTGTATGGGTCTTGTCGTCCAATGTACAAGAAGTAGGGGCACGGTAATGCCGTGCCCCTACCAGATATATGTGCCGTGCCAGATATATTAAGAGGGCGGAAGTGAGTGCGATCGTGCGCTAGGGGGATGGGGGTAATTTTGCTGGGGGGAATTTGGTAAAAATCGGTAATGTCCTTAGCAGTGGCTTGAGAATTGCAGATAATATGTTGTGCTTGCTTGAGGATTTGGGGAGTGTAATAGCGATGGTAAGGCGTCAGGGGTGAGAAAGGTTTGGGAAAGCGCAATGGGATTGTGTCATGAAACATCACGACAAAGCGACAGTTGGTATATATCGGTGCTTCTGGTAGCGGGGAAAATACTAGTTTTGATTTTAGCTGTTGATAGATTTGCGGTAATTGAAATTGAGTCCAGATTAGGCGGCGTAAATGTCCTTTTATCCCTTGTTGGGCGGTTTGGTTTGGGGGAGTTTGGTAGCAATTGTAGCCAGGAATGTTTTGCGCTGCGAGCAGTGTGGGGTGAAGCTGTTGTAAGTGCGGGAGCAGGTTAAGGGCGTAGGTGGTTGTACCTGTAGGTTTAGTTAGGAGGAATGAGAGATTAATTAGTAAAGACACAATTCAATTATTTATAAATAAAAATTAATTTGATAATTTCCCAACTATAAGGATTGGATGTTTTGAGATATTCATAGAAAAATTTAAATATTAAATATATTCTTAAAATTAATATTTCCCCCATCGGACGATGTTTATGATAGTAGTAAATCTGGCTACGTCTATATTCTACAGCCATTTTATTCGATATTTTTTTGACAGAATGTCCTCTTATATGAATTAGGGATACATGGGGAGTATATAGAATTTTATACCCTTGATTTCTGACTCTTTGACACAAATCAGACTCTTCAAAATACATAAAGAATTTTTCGTCAAAGCCACCTAATAAATTAAATAAATTTGCCCGAATAAAAAATGCTGCTCCGACGACAATATCTACTTCTTTAATATCTTGAAAATCTTGTTCTATAAGATGCAAATTATTATTATCGGCATGTTTATGTAATTTTCTCGCTTTAAATTCTCCTTTAATGCCAATTTCAGGTGAAAAAGAAATTTGAAAGCTTTCATCTGGAAAAAGTAATTTAGGTCCAATAACTCCTATATTTGAATTTGTAGATATTAATTCTATAAGATGGGGTAAAATGTTATTTGTAAGTATTGTGTCAGTATTTAATAAAAATAAAAACTCACCTTTAGCTACTTTGGCACCAGCATTATTTCCTGCTCCAAAACCACGATTTTCTGACTCTCTAATTAGGGATATATGAGGATATTTCTCTGCAACTAGTTCTGGACTACCATCAGTAGAGGCATTATCTACAACAATGATTTCGTAATTAGGTGTATGAATAAATTTTTCTATAGAGTTTAAGCAATTAGGTAAAATATCTATGCCATTATAGTTAACTAAAATAATTGATACAGAATTACAAAGCATTATTGGTGGAGCAGAGAATGATCTCATGATTTTAAATATCCTGATTTTTTTTGCCTGCAACTTGATATCTTTAATTTTTAATTTTTTTATCTTCAAACTAAGCTTATTAACAGGAAAAATACTTAATATTTAATTTTTATTTTTTGCCTTTTCATATTAGTGAAATGATAATAGAACAATTTAAAAAAGAATATTTTTAATAAAATATTCTTTAATTTACGTTTCAAAAAAGATGGTGGTTGATAATTGAGAGTTATGCACTCATAGCTTGCTAAATCTTGATAACATTCCATTAATTCTGGAATTGTAGCAGTGATTGTTAAGGCTTTCTGCTTTTCTACGGCAGCTGTATAATAAGAGTCTAAAGTTTGTTTACGTGCTATCCATTCATTAAGATTATCGGGAATTCGATAGATAGATGTTGTTTTTTCAACAAATAAAAAATCATTATTTAAACAGTAACGAGTCCATAGGTTCCAGTCTTCTAAATTTTCGAGAGATTCATCAAAGCCACCATAATTATCATACAATTTTCTGTCAAATAAAATTGATTGTATAGGAATGTAATTATGATGCCACATTAAGGCTCTTGAAAATCGTTGTCTATAAATAGTTTTATGGGAAATTTCTATATAATGCAAAGGTTCTAAGGAAACTATTTTTGTAGCAACTTCCCAAGATATGGAATATGTAGCTGCAACTTCTGGATGAGCTAACAATTCATTAGCTAAAACTTCAATATGATCTGCAAAAAATAAATCATCATCATCAAGAAATACTATAAATTTACCAGTTGCTTGAGCTAACCCAACATTTCCTGTATGACAACGCCCACGTTTTGGTTCGGCTTTATAAATGACTTTTAGATGACTAGTTTTGGCTATTTGTTCTATATAATCTTTTGCCAGATCTGAGCCATCTTCTACAACTACTAACTCTATATTAGGGTAGGTTTGGTTTAAAACAGAAGTTATGGCTTCCTTGAGATAGAATAATCTGCCTTTATAAGTACGAATAATCACACTCACTAAAGGTTGGAAGTCATTAAATTTATGAGCATAAGGATAAGGATAAAATGCCCCATCCCTAACAAACCCATAATCCCACTTATTAATTGGAAATAGTTTATCAGTCTGTTTACGAGTGCTTAAAAAATATATAAAGTTTTGTAAAATTTTCCAAATATTTCCTAGCAACCCTTGGCGTTGATTTTCAATACAAGATGGTGCAAGCCATAATTTTAAATACATTAAAGGTATGGCAGCTATTTGCCTTATAGATCCATAACGTAGTCTGATATAACTATTGGCTAAAGTACTACCTAAAAACTGTAGACGTTTAATTTGATTAGGGTATTCGTAGGTATAATGCCAACATACAGAAGCAGGGCAATATTTAATACGAAAACCCTTATCTCGCAATCTATAAGAAAGCTCTACATCTTCTCCGTAAAGAAAAATTTTTTCTTCGTATCCGTTGACACTTTCAATAGCAGAGCGTCGAAAAAGAGTACAACTATGACTAGACCAGTAGGTTTCTAGAGTAACAGGATTATAATATTTAGGATGTTCAAAAGGTTTTTGACGAAATTCCCAAGAAGCTACATCATCATCGTCCGTGATTGCAGTATTTACTGCTTTTGAAATAGCATCTTTTTCAAACTCTAAATCAACATTAGAAACAAGAAAATAGGGAGAACTGCCTTGTACTAAGTTGTAGTTATGCCCACAACCAAATCCTAGATTAGGACGTTGAAATATCTGAAATCCATAAAAATAATCGCCATATTTTTCTAAAAACGAATTACATAATTCTACTGTATCATCTGTAGATTGATTATCTGTTAATAAAATAGTGATTAATTTCTTAGGATAGTTTTGTTCCAAGATACTGAGAAAAAATTTCTCTAACCATTTTGCAGAATTATAAGTAACTATAGAAATATCAATTAAAGGTAAATTTGAAGTTAATTCTAATGTATCCACGTGTATTTTCTGATGTCCTATTTACATAGTTTGGTTTATAACGAGATCATCTGAAAACAGACCACAAGTGTTTTAAATCCGACAAAAAATTTCTATGCATTTGACTATCCTTCTCTATCTAAACCCAGAGCATGTTTCAAATTTAACCATATTGTTCGCATCTTCCAAAATTTACTACTTGTCATTGCTGCGATAGCGGCTTGGGATTGTTGCAATGCGGACTGGGATTGTTGCCATTGAGATTTCAATAACTGCAACTCGTCAAGCAGTTTTGAATACTCGTGATTTATCACAGCTTCTTTTCCTTTTCCAGTGATAGGAACTGCCCGCACAATAAACTGTAAAGTGTCAGAATTTTGATCTTGTTGAATTCGGTTAATAGTTTCAGTATTAAATTCATATATATTATTTTTAGGTATTAAGAGATTATCTGCAAAAATTGGTATTTTCGTGCGATCAACAGCATTTAATAAATATCCTGAACTTTCAAATAAATCTTCTATTGTCTTCCTTGTAAAAAATCTGAGATGCGTATTATCTAATATACCAAACTCCATGTATTCAAATCTACCTTGAAGTAAAGCCAAGCGAATTGCCCCATGAGCAATGTTTGGAATAGAAGCAACTACATATCCATCTTCTTTTAAAATCGGCTTGATTTCTTCCAAAACTTTCCAGGGGTTCCGCAGATGTTCCAAAACATCTCCAAACACTGCTACATCAAATTCCTGGGTAGGTAATATGTCTATAACAGACACATAATCTAAATCAGCAACTATTACCTCTTTACAGTATTTTTCAGCAATCTTCGCAGCCTCTGGATTAATCTCTACTCCAGTTACAGTACACCCCTTCTGATTCATTAACTGAGCAAAGTAGCCAGTTGCACAACCAAAGTCTACTACTCGCTTATTGGCTCCTATTAAAGTCAACATTTTTTTTAAACTGTTGTTTTCATCGAGAGCTTCTTCTGTAATCGATTCAACTAAAGGATAGTCTTTTACCCAATCGGTATTCATAGCTATAAATCCAGGAAAATTTTATTATATTGCTTACTGAAACTAGTAAGCCTAGTTTTTTTTAGTAAAGGTTGCTGTTTCGCTTTGACAAATATGGGCTGAACACCTTATACTGTGATAATTTTTTAGCTAAATGAAAAAGTTTATTATCCTTCTGAGATTGCTATTGTAGGATAAGTAATTAGTGTTAGCTACTCTAGTTTTATATTTAATTTAATCCCTTTAAATAGCAGTCTACAGTTTCATCAGCATTTCCCATAAAACGTAATTTTCCATGATCTAACCAAATCCCACGCTCACAAGACTGCTTTACAAAACCTAAATCATGAGACACCACTAAAACTGTCACCTCCCCATCCCAAAACTTATCAATTCGCTGCTGACACTTATTCTTAAAGCTCTCATCTCCCACCGACAAAACCTCATCCAAAATCAAAATATCTGGCTGAACATCAGTCGCTATCGAAAATCCTAACCGCGCTACCATCCCAGAAGATAAACCCTTCACCGGGACTAATGCATAATCTTGCAATTCCGCAAATTCTAAAATCGACTGCGATCTTTCTCGCATCTCATCCCGAGAAAACCCTAACAGCACCCCATAAAGCCAAATATTATCCATCACAGAAATCTCTGGATCAAACCCTGCACCCAATTCAATCAACGGAGCGACTTGACCACGCACCCTGACAGTTCCACTCGTGGGTTGTAGAATCCCAGAAATAACTTTTAATATTGTAGATTTACCCGATCCATTTGATCCAATAATACCAATTTTTTCACCTTTGTCAACTACTAAATCAATGTTATCTAACACTAATTTTTTCGCTGGTTTCCGATATTTTCCTTCCACAATAGATAATAGTGTTTTCTTCAGGTCATAAGAAAACTCTTCTTGTGTCCGACGCCATAACGAAACTTGATCTAAACGAATTACTTCCATCACACACTACTTGGAACAATAGCTAAATGTCGCTGTCCTTGCTGCTGGTAAATTAAATTTACTTTACAGCAAATCCATAAATTGATGTCGCCACATCTGAAAACAAGCCAATCCTAGTGAAAAGATAATTATGCCACTAAGTAAGGCAGTCCCAACTAACCATAAATCCGGTAGTGTTCCTGATAAAGTAATCTGACGTAGACTTTCAATAATCGGTGATAAGGGATTTAAGGCTAAAAACGGCTTTACCTGCTTTGGTACAATATCTGCTGGATAAAAAACAGGACTACTAATGCAAATTACAAATGTAACTAATTCATAAAAGTAAGGCAAATCTCTAAAAAACACGTATAAAGCACTAACTAAAAAACCGACTCCTGTACATACTAAAATTAGTGACACAAAGGGAAACACAAGAAACAGGACATTCAGTATGTTGTGGGAATTAACTAAAGTCATCACCGCCAACAAGGGCAATGTTCCGATGGCAAACTGAAATACATTGGCTGCAACCATTGAAACAGGAAAAACGCTGACTGGGAGACGAATTTTATTCAATAATGCACCATTTGCTACTACACTGACCAACGCCTGAGCAGTAGAAGCTGAGAAAAAATTGATTACCACCAATCCTGTAAACGCTGCTAATACATAATTCAGGATAGAATTATTGTAATACGATGCAAAAGTGGCTCCAAATATCGCTGTATACAATCCTGTCATAATCAACGGATTCAACAGCGACCAATAAACCCCTAGCACAGAGCCGCGATAACGCACCTTCAAAGTTCGCGCTACCAAAACGTACAGCAATTCCCAATAGCGTTGTACTTGTAACCAAATTGAACGATCTTTCAGCGTCAGCGTCATCCTCAAACACCACTACACATCACAACTTACCTACTCGCGCATTCTATACTATAGGAGTGCATTTTTCTGCATTAGCCTACCACCAAAATTTTGTGGTAAAAAGCCCTACTCAATACAATTTAGGCATTTCGGGGATTTTCTTGATCAAAAGTCGGTGGGAAACCAATACTGCTCGGTTAACGAATGTAGAGACGTTACATGTAACGTCTCTACAAGGGTTTCACGCTTTGCTGAGGTTTTTCCCGAAATCCCCACCGACCTCAATACAGTTCAGTTAAGGAAAATTGTCGTAGTAGGGGCACGGCACGAATAAAATTGTCGTTAGAAGAAAAAATTGTGGATGCCGTGCCCCTACAGTGTATATCATTCGAGGCTAACTGAACCGTATTGCCACCGACCTGGGTTTCAAAGCGATCGCCTGTTAGGCCGTCTGTCAAGAAGCGGCTTTTGACACTACAGTCGATTTTAACCTGGTGATGGTGGCTTTACGAATGCGATCGCTTTTGCGTACTGCGCCTGTCATCTCGTATTCCCGGCTGTCTTTACCATGCTTTAACGCCACACCACTGACTAAGCGTTCTGAAGTTTCGCGAATGCTCTTTTCCAGGGTTTCTATTTTTTCTCTTGCCGAGTCGAGGGCGGTTAACATCATGTTATACTGGTTCACCTGGTCGCGGAGTTGCCCATTTAACTCGGTCAAATGCTTCAAACTGATGGCATCACCAAAATTAAGACTCGGATCAATCGATTGAAATCCGATGATCTGCTGTTCAGTTTTTTCTAGCACGGCAGAGGTTCTTTTTTTGCGTGGCATCAATGCACACCTTTTACTAAATTTTACCTTTCTAGAGTCGCTCAATAGAACAATGAAGTGGTTCAGTAAAATTTCCAAATAAAAGGTGTTTTTTGCATAAAATTTGACTGGTAGCTCAGTAATTAAGTAAGTGGGCGGGCAATACGGTTCAGTTAAGGAAAATTGTAGGTTGGGTTGAGGAACGAAACCCAACAAACCCGCCAAATGTTGGGTTACTCTCCGAGAAGGCTGCACCTACGTTCCTCAACCCAACCTACATGGGTCAAGGTTTTTGGCTCTAACTGAACCGTATTGAGTGGGCGGGAAGTAATACTGCGTAGACTTTTGCTAAAAAAATTAACCTGACTTACGCAAAAGCTTTGTTGTCATCCTGTAGACGCTTCTGCGGCTTTCCGCAGAGTGCGAAATGCATTTTTCGTAACGAAAGCACTTGTCTTGGTAACGAAAGCACTTGTCTTGGTAACGAAAGTAGTTGTCTTGGTAACGAAAGCACTTGTCTTGGTAACGAAAGCACTTGTCTTGGTAACGAAAGTAGTTGTCTTGGTAACGAAAGTAGTTGTCTTGGTAACGAAAGTAGTTGTCTTGGTAACGAAAGTAGTTGTCTTGGTAACGAAAGTAGTTGTCTTGGTAACGAAAGTAGTTGTCTTGGTAACGAAAGCACTTATTTTTGTTACAAAAGTTAATATAACGTTTTTTTGTTGTGCATTATCGACCTGGTGCAAGATATGATCTGTCCCTACGGCCACAATACTGCGTAGGTTTTGAAAATCGCAAAGCGTGAAACCCAAGTCTAGACGTTATAGCACTTCCTATTCAGATGAGGTACAAAATTGTATCACGCGATGTAGGGGCACGGCACTGCCGTGCCCTTACCGATGTACCTCACTAGGGCGAGAAACGCTATACATGTAACGTCTCTACATTCGTATCCCTTGCAGTATTGCCTACTGCTATGATATAAAGCAGCTTGCAAATAGCAGATAGCAATGTTTGTTGTAGAGATGACAACTGAAAAATGGTTGGGCAATAAAAACGAAGGTGATGTGATTGAAAATCCCAACTGGAGTCAAATCGAAAAAGCTATTAGAGAATTAGATGGTAAAAGCCAAACTTTAATCACATTAGGTATCAATGAAGATAGCTATATGAGTATTGGAGGAGGAACAAATCAATATGTTGTGACAGTGACTTTTGATAATTTGGATTTTTACATTTTAATTGATTCTACAAAATCAGAACAAATACAAACCTTAGTTGTTGGTGGACAAAGGGGAAATTACCCAGCAAATCAATGTGTGGATTTATTGCGCTGTCTGTTAGCAGCAAGAACATTTACAGAATCGGGAAAACTGGATGAATTGCTGACTTGGGAACAGGATAAATCATTAGCTTTTGTCTAATTGAAAACCAGATTTTGAGTAGCCTGTAGCCCAGAGTAGGACAGGTTAATTTTCAAAGAAGATGACTAATTTTCGGTTGCTGACGCACCCTATAGCGGTTGTCAGTTGGATGCAATACAAAATTATATCGTCGCCTGTAAGGGCACAGCAGTGCTGTGCCCCTACGAGTGTATTGGACTCAACCGAGAACCGCTATAAGGCAATACAGTTCAGTTAAGGAAAATTGTCGTAGGGGCACGGCATCCAAAATTTTTTCTTCTAATGACAATTTTACTCGTGCCGTGCCCCTACAGTGTATATCATTAGAGCCTAACTGAACTGTATTGCGCTATAAGGGACTTCCAGAAATTAAATTATCCACGGTAGGTGCGTCACTACCAATAATTTCGGGCTACGTTTTGAGTTTCTCGCTGCTGACGCACCCTACAATTGTATATTTTTTTATCATCAAACCTCCCTCAGCATTGCCAGTTTGGCTTATGAAATTCTAATAACTTCTGTTGCGGAAATTTGTTGATATTTAGTGTTTGTCGAATCTATTGCATAGCCATCTGCATCAAACTTTAACACATCACCATAAGCACTCATCCAACCAATTATTTTCGCGGGAACTCCTGCGACCATTGCATAAGATGGTACATCTTTTGTCACCACAGCACCAGCGGCGACAAAAGCACATTCATGTAAGGTGACACCACAAACTATGGTCGCATTCGCCCCAATACTGCTACCCCGTTTCACCAAAGTTTTGTGGTAATCGTTGCTGGTGTTGCGGGGGAATTCACAGCGGGGTGTTTTGACGTTAGTAAACACCATGCTCGGACCACAAAAAACGTAGTCTTCTAAAATTACTCCTTCGTAAAGGGAGACATTATTTTGAATTTTGCAGAAATCACCGACAATTACGTTGTTAGAAACTAAAACATTTTGACCAAAAATGCAGTTGCGACCGATTTTCGCTTTACTGAAAATATGACAGAAGTGCCAAATTTTGGAACCTTCGCCAATTTGGGCACCTTCATCCACATAACTGGATTCATGCACAAAATAATTAACCATGTAAAAACTTCTCCGCCTCCTCTAAAATTTCTACAACTGCTACGCCATTCCAGCCATCAGAACGGGGTTTTTGCCGAGTTTTCACACAATCCAAAAAGTGTTGACATTCAATTTTCAGGGGTTCAGATGCGGCTACTTCGACAATTTCACTTCCCTGGTCATAATGCTTTAAATCTTGGTCAATATATTTCTGGTGAATTGTCACCGTTTGTAGCACTTCGTCGTAAACCAAGATTTGTTTTTCGGCAATGACTACTGTACTACGTTCAGTTAGCGGCCAGTACCAAGAACAATTAATTTGGGCTGATTGACCACTTTTAAACCGGAGGTCAACCTGTACGTAATCTTCGATGTTTGGTTGTAAAATAGCGTTGCCTTGGGCTTGGACGCTTTGCAATTGCGGATTTCCCAATAGGTCGAGAACCACTGAGACATCATGGGGTGCAAATGACCACCAAACATTTTCTTCTTTGCGGACTTTACCTAATTTCAAGCGCCTGGTAGCAACGTGTAACACCTGACCTGCTTTACCACTGGCGAGATATTCGCGCATCCAAGCGATTGCGGGCTGATATAACAATAGATGACCGACCATTAAAATTTGCCCTTGCTGGTCTGCATATTCCGCCAGGTTTCTGGCTTGGTCAGTTCGCAGGGTCATCGGCTTTTCGACAAATACATCCTTACCCGCTGCTAAAGCGGCGATCGCTAATTCATAATGAGTCGGCGCCGGTGTTGCTAACACTAACGCTGGTACATCTGTCTCTAGGGCTGCTGTAAAGTCAGCATAAGTAGTAATATCTGGGTAAGTTGTGGCGATCGCATCTCGCAGTCCCGGATGCGCTTCTGCAACCCCAGCTAATGCGCCTAAAGCGTGGAAGTTACGCACTAGGTTTTTACCCCAATTCCCCGCGCCAACTACAATTACTTGTTCTTTTGTCGAATTTATCACCACTTATCTATCCCTACAGCAGAGTTACTTTATCACTGGCACAATTTAAATGTCGAGTCACACCCCGCGTATCTAAAACTGCTTTGGCTTTGGCGACTAAATTGACATAATCAATTTGACTATGTTCTGTGGCAATAATTACCAAGTCCGCAGCGCTAATGTTCTCGTCTGTGAGTTCCAAATTAACAAAAGTCTTGCCTTTTACCTCAATTTGTGGTACGTAAGGGTCATGATAACTAATCGTAATTTTATCTTCTAATAAATAGTTAATTACCATAATTGCCGGTGACTCTCGCCAGTCAGCAATATCTTTTTTATAAGCAGCACCAATGACCAGTACCTGAGATTTGGCGGGAGCGATACCCAAATTATTCAGTACTCGGCGGGCTTTTTCTCTCACAAATAAAGGCATCGAGCGGTTTATTTCCCCAGCCAAAGCAATAAAGTGAGTGTTGAAATTAACTTCTTTTGCCTTCCATTCTAAGTAATGAGGGTCAATGGGGATGCAGTGACCGCCTACCCCAGGGCCAGGATAAAAGGGCATAATGCCAAAAGGTTTGGTATTAGCAGCATCTAGGACTTCCCAAACATTGAGGTCGAGGCGATCGCACAGCAAAGCTAACTCATTCACCAAAGCAATATTCACAGCCCGAAAGGTATTCTCAAATACCTTTACCAATTCTGCAGCTTTAGCACTACTCACAGGTACTACATGATCTATCGTCTGCTGATAAAATAATGTAGCAACTTCCAGGGAATTTGTATCCGATGCTCCTACTACCTTATTTGTATTTTTGGTAGTGTAACGTTGATTACCTGGGTCTACCCGCTCTGGCGAATGGGCGAGAAAGAAATCTTCTCCCTGCTTCAAACCACTAATCTGTTCTAGTACAGGTCGCATCACCTCATCCGTAGTTCCCGGATAAGTAGTAGATTCTAAAGTTACTAACTGTCCTGGTCGTAAGTATGTGGCAATAGCATGGGTGACATTTTCGACATAGCTCAAGTTCGGTGTCAAATTTTTAGTCAACGGTGTGGGGACACAAATCACGATGACATCCATCTCTGGTACTTGTTCAAAATCCAAAATCGCTTGGAGATTTCCACTGCTAACGACCTGTTTTAAATCTTCATCTTTAATATCAGAGATGTAATTATCAGCTATGTTGACTCGTTCAACTCTTCGGGGATTTTGCTCAATTCCCAGCACCCGATAACCCACTTTGGCTTTTTCCACCGCAAATGGTAGACCGACATAGCCCAATCCCACAACACCAACAACAGCAGTATGCGCCCTAATTTTTTCTTGTAAATTAATCAAAATTTGAAGTTTGTCAGTCATGAATTTAACGATTAAATTTGGACTATAGTCAACATGGGCGTACTTGCCAAACTAAAGAAATGGAGAAAAAATTTAGACAGATGCTTATAGCGTTTCTCGCCCTAGTGAGGTACATCGGTAAGGGCACGGCAGTGCCGTGCCCCTACATCGCGTGATACAATTTTGTACCTCATCTGAATAGGAAGTGCTATAACTTGGAAGAATTTACTCCTAAGCCTTATTAAGGGCAAGCTTGCTGGACTACAAATATCATAAGTCTTATTTATGACTTAAAAGCCTAAATCGCCCAAAAGGGTATCCTGATATCTTGCACCATCATCATAATTGCCAAAAAAAGTCCCTAACCTTATTATTTCGTAGGTTAGGCATAGCCCACCCTACCGTTCACTTTTTTCACTAGTGTATTAGTCTAGCAGTCTTGGGACACTTATTGATATTCAACAAGTTATGAAGCGTGTAGTTTTGATTACTGGTCACTATTGGAACTCTAAACGGAAGGCGGGTTTTCACTGGTTAGCTGATGCTCTTTGGCGTCAAGGCTGGGAAGTTGTATTTGTCACTGCTGCTCTGAGTTGGCTATCTGTAATTCGTCGAGACTACCGCTTGGCTTATCCTGTGCTACAAGAGGCCAATCAACTCCAACAGGTACAGCCAAATTTATGGAGTTACGTCTGGTTCACGCTTTGGCACCCTGCTAATCTCCGCTTAAATTTACTCAATTATCTTAGCCGTCCCCTGTTCCGATTTTACGGTCAACTCCCATTAGGTGCAGTAGAATCTTTGCTTGTTAATGCTGATATTTTCATCTTTGAGAGTACACCAGCATTGCTGCTTTTTGAAAGATGCAAACGCCTCAATCCCCAAGCTAAATTTATCTATAGAGTTTCCGACGATTTGCGACTGTTACGCAACCACTCAGTGGTTATAGAAACTGAGGAACAAATGGCTCCCAAGTTTGATTTAGTTAGTGTCCCTAGCCAACATATTTACCGTCTCTTTGGAGAATTGCCTAATTTAGAATTGCACCTACATGGTATTCGTAAAGACTTGTTTGATCGGGAACTTACCAACCCTTATTCAGCCGCAGACAATCCCAACATCATTTTTGTCGGGAATTCTTATTTTGATTATAATTTTTTAGATCAAGCCAGTCAATTATTCCCTAATTGGCAATTTCATATCATCGGACCGATTGAAAATTTACCTCAAAGAAAAAACATCATTGCTTACGGAGAGCTACCTTTTAAAGCGACAATTCCTTACATTAAATATGCAGATATAGCTCTTCAAATACGTTCGTACAGTCCAGGAATAGAATCTTTAACAGATAGCCTAAAAATTATTCAATATACTTACTCCAAATTGCCAATCATTGCTCCAGCTTACATGTCATCTCCCAGAAGTCATATTTTTTACTATCAGCCAGGAGAAGCCAGCAGCATCCAAAACGCCTTAATTTCAGCACATAAATATGACCGTTCCCAAATCAAAACTGATGACATATATTCTTGGGACGAATTAGTCAGAATAATCGTAGGGTGCGTGACGCTTTGATGAATATTGTACGTAGTTACAAGATTTGTGGCGTCACGCACCATCTATTTACATCTGACTCAAAATCAAGAAGGTGCGTTAGGCGCTCCCTAGAAATGCTGGTTGTTGCAAATTATATAGCGTTTCTCGCCCTAGTAAGGTACACCCGTAGGGGCACGGCAATGCCGTGCCCCTACACAGCGTGATACAATTTTGTACCTCATCTGAATGGGAAGTGCTATATCGAAACATGCGCCTAACACACCCTAATAATCGTAGGGTGTGTGACGCTTTGATAAATATTGTACGTAGTTACAAGAGTTGTGGCGTCACGCACCATTATTTAAATTTGACAAGCAAGTCAGTCCTGTTGGTATAACGCACTAAAAAACAAGATGGTGCGTTAGGCGCTCCCTAGAAATGCTGGCTGTTGCAAATTATACAGCGCTCTCGCCCTAGTAAGGTACACCCGTAGGGGCACGGCATTGCCGTGCCCCTACACAGCGTGATACAATAATTTGATTTTTAGGGAAGATTCTCGGGGTCTATTCCCTGAGAGCGCAAATATTCAGCTAATCTATCCGCGCGTTGGCGTTCTTGTTGGGCTAGTTTTGCTAGTTCGGTCGGTATGAGTAATTTCTCACCCGTATCTAGGCGATAAAATCTCAATAGTTCCCCTTCAACTATCACCCTCAATTCCAATGGTTGAGATATTCCATCAGTAATTGGTTGATAAGTCTCACCGTCTAATCTATATCCCCTTAACTTTTCGACAATCCATTCTCCCTTGGGGTCAAATAACCAATATTCTAAAATTCCTAATTGTTCATAAAGGTTTTTCTTTTCTTCTTGGTCTTGTTTTTGTGTTCCTTGAGAAGTCATTTCAAATACCACCTGGGGAACTTGACCTTCTTCCCAGATTTTATAATTATCCCTTCCCCCTGGAGCCACATCAAATATCACCATCACATCTGGTGCTACTCGTAGACGGGGGAAACCTTGAGCATAGTAGAGAAACTGGTCTGCTAGGACTGTCGCCTGTCTACCATTGAGGTATTGTTTTATGACTTCTAGCGTCGTCAGAATTGCGTAGAGATGTAGGTAGGTTTCAGCCAAGGGTTCACCATCTGAACTAGGATATTCGATACGGGGATTGACTATTTTGATGCTGGTAGTCATCGCTATTTCCTCCTAGGGTAGGTTATCAGGATCTATGCCCTGCGATCGCAAATATTCTGCTAATTTATCCGCGCGTTGGCGTTCAAGTTCTGCGCGTTGGCTTTCTTGTCGGGCTAGTTTTGCTAGTTCGGTCGGTATGAGTAATTTCTCACCCGTATCTAGGCGATAAAATCTCAATAGTTCCCCTTCAACTATCACCCTCAATTCCAATGGTTGAGATATTCCATCAGTAATTGGTTGATAAGTCTCACCGTCTAATCTATATCCCCTTAACTTTTCGACAATCCATTCTCCCTTGGGGTCAAATAACCAATATTCTAAAATTCCTAATTGTTCATAAAGGTTTTTCTTTTCTTCTTGGTCTTGTTTTTGTGTTCCTTGAGAAGTCATTTCAAATACCACCTGGGGAACTTGACCTTCTTCCCAGATTTTATAATTATCCCTTCCCCCTGGAGCCACATCAAATATCACCATCACATCGGGTGCTACTCGTAGCCGGGGAAAACCTTGAGCATAGTAGAGAAACTGGTCTGCTAGGACTGTCGCCTGTCTACCATTGAGGTATTGTTTTATGACTTCTAGCGTCGTCAGAATTGCGTAGAGATGTAGGTAGGTTTCAGCCAAGGGTTCACCATCTGAACTAGGATATTCGATACGGGGATTGACTATTTTGATGCTGGTAGTCATCGCTATTTCCTCCTAGGGTAGGTTATCAGGATCTATGCCCTGCGATCGCAAATATTCTGCTAATTTATCCGCCCGTTGGCGTTCTTGTTCTGCGCGTTGGCGTTCTTGTTGGGCGCGTTGGCTTTCTTCTTCGGCGCGTTGGCGTTCCTGTTGGGCGCGTTGGCTTTCTTGTCGGGCTAGTTTTGCTAGTTCGGTCGGTATGAGTAACTTCTCACCCGTATCTAGGCGATAAAATCTCAATAGTTCCCCTTCAACTATCACGCTCAATTCCAATGGTTGAGATATTCCATCAGTAATTGGTTGATAAGTCTCACCGTCTAATCTATATCCCCTTAACTTTTCGACAATCCATTCTCCCTTGGGGTCAAATAACCAATATTCTAAAATTCCTAATTGTTCATAAAGGTTTTTCTTTTCTTCTTGGTCTTGTTTTTGCGTTCCTTGAGAAGTCATTTCAAATACCACCTGGGGAACTTGACCTTCTTCCCAGATTTTATAATTATCTCTTCCTCCTGGAGCCACATCAAATATCACCATCACATCTGGTGCTACTCGTAGCCGGGGGAAACCTTGAGCATAGTAGAGAAACTGGTCTGCTAGGACTGTCGCCTGTCTACCATTGAGGTATTGTTTTATGACTTCTAGCGTCGTCAGAATTGCGTAGAGATGTAGGTAGGTTTCAGCCAAGGGTTCACCATCTGAACTAGGATATTCGATACGGGGATTGACTATTTTGATGCTGGTAGTCATCGCTATTTCCTCCTAGGGTAGGTTATCAGGATCTATGCCCTGCGATCGCAAATATTCTGCTAATTTATCCGCCCGTTGGCGTTCTTGTTCTGCGCGTTGGCGTTCAAGTTCTGCGCGTTGGCTTTCTTGTCGGGCGCGTTGGCGTTCTTGTTGCGCCCGTTCTGCCAAAGTTGGCAACCAACCATCAGCATTATACCAACGTAACCATAAACCTGTGGTCTGCTGATAAGTACCTTCCCATAGCCCTAATCCTAGTTCTAAATCTGACAACCAAAAACGGTTTTCTGTGATGGAAATTGCCTCATAATGAGTGCCTATAATTTGAAAAGCGCGTAAATTATTTTCATAGCGGTCATAAACAACATAGTAAGGAATCCGCAAAATTATTTCATAGACTTCCCACTTTGTCGGTGGTTGATTCACCTCCCGCAATGTTTTTCCTAAGTCATCTTGTTCTGTTCCTGGTGACAGTAATTCAACTACTAAAAATGGATCAACTCCTTCTTGCCAAACAAGGTAACTCAAGCGTAAGTCTTGCAGTTGATTAGCACCAGGAACACCCAAAACGAGATACCAATCTGGGCGCTTATACCACAAAGGATGACGAGGATCATAATACAAGTTTAAATCGCTAGCAAGTAAAATTTCTTCACGGGAATATTGAGGAGGCTGACAAGTTTCACTGAGTAACTCAGCCTGAATGCGGTGAAATTCATCTGGCAACCCTGATTCTCCTATTAATTCACTGGGTAAATCATACATCGTCGGTAGGGTTTCATGCGGTGGACGCGGTGGATTGGGTTGATACATGGTGGGGATTGGGGGTTGGGGGTTGGGGATTGGGGATTGGGGATTGGGAAATTAGCGATCGCCTTCCAACCCAAATATTTTGATTTAATTTTAATGTTAGGTTAGTGGTCATTTGTCAATTCTTATTTTTCCCTTATCCCTCAATCCTTTAAATCTCTGACAGAAGGGTCACGCATTCCGGTAAACTGAGATTTGGTTTATTGCGTTGTAAGTAGGCATGGAAATCGGACAAAAGGTTAAGGTGTATCGTTTGCGCGATCGCGTCTCTGGCCGTATCGTGAACAAACTCGGAGCAGTGGGTACTATCGCAGGCTACAAAGTCACCGATGGTAGCGGTGTTGGTGTGGTGGTCAAGTTTGACGACAATTTTTCGACTTGGTTTTTTGATGATGAAATCAAACCCGTGCAATAGAGTCAGGACTTACGCTAGTGTCACAATTTGTCCAGATTTTATGTAGCAGAACTCAAGACAGAAGCTTTCATGATTGACCAAGTGCTAAGTTGGAGTTGAAAACACCGGCGGTAATTGGAATAAATTAAGTAATGTCTCTGATATTGACATTTTTGGGCAAAAGCGGCACCGCTCGTACCAAAATAGCGATCGCCGCCGCCAAATTGTTGGCTAGCCAAGGGAAGCGCGTACTCCTAGCAGGACATGCAGAACCAGCATTACCCATCCTGCTAGGTACTACCTTAACTGCAGACCCCCAGGAAATTGCTCCCAATTTGCAGGTCGTACAGTTCCAAGCATCTGTACTCCTAGAACGCAACTGGGAAGAAGCCAAAAAACTTGAGGCGCAATACCTCCGCACGCCCATCTTTAAAGAGGTTTTTGGTCAAGAACTGGTAGTATTACCAGGAATGGACAGCGCCCTCGCCTTGAATGCTATTCGCGAATATGATGCCAGTGGCAAATATGACGCGATTGTTTACAATGGCACTGGTGATTCTACCACCCTGCGGATGTTAGGGATGCCAGAATCTCTGAGTTGGTATGTGCGGCGATTTCGGCAATTATTTGTTAACTCTGATTTAGGAAAGGCAATTGCAGAATCACCCTTGATTCAACCACTAATTAGCTCCTTTTTCAATTTCAATTGGACTACAGATAACTTCGCCCAACCTACCAACCAAATCAACAATTTTTTAGAAAAGGGTAAAGCAGCCCTTGCTGACCCCAAGCGCGTTGCAGCCTTTTTGGTGACTACCTCAGAGCCAATTGAAATCGCCAGTACCCGTTATTTATGGGGTAGCGCTCAACAAGTTGGTCTGACTGTAGGTGGCGTGCTTCAAGTGTCTGATGATACAAATGTCAGCCTAAAAGAAGAATTTATCCCCCTCAGCGTGAGTGTCATTCCTGACACTCCAACCGGAGATTGGGAACCGCTAATTGACGCCCTACCCAACTTTGTCGAACAAGCAGTACAAGCTCCTAAACCAATTGACATCGATGTCCACAATCAGCAGGTACGCTTATTCTTACCTGGATTCGACAAAAAACAGGTCAAACTCACCCAATATGGACCAGAAGTCACTGTGGAAGCAGGCGACCAGCGTCGCAATATCCTCCTACCCCCAGCTTTGAGTGGTAGACGTGTCGCTGGTGCGAAATTTCAGCAGAATTATTTGATAATTTCCTTCTAATTGAGTTGGGAGTTGGGAGTTGGGAGTTGGGAGTTGGGAGTTGGGAGTTAGGAGTTGGGAGTTAGGAGTTAGGAGTTAGGAGTTGGGAGTTAGGAGTTATTTCCTAGTAATGCTACATCTTGATTCTTCTTAGTTTTCTTTTTCAATGATCGAATGAACTCACGGATGATATCCGATTGAGTTCTATCGACTGCATCACAGTAGTTGTTTAAAATTTGTCTTTCCTCGTCAGTAATCCTGACGTTCAAATTGTTTTTACCCATTGTTACGTAGCCAAAATACCGTTACTACTTAAGTTTAAATCAAACTTAAAACAAAGTATTCCTCATAAGTAAGTCGGCGCGAAAAACAAAACTATATTACGAAATATAAATATGTCTCAAATTTTCACCAATGACCAATGACCAATGACAAATGACGACCAAAGCTAGTACGGTAGGACTGACGCATTGACAAAAAACACAAAATATGTGGCTACAAAAAACCGGAGATGTCGTAGGGGTTTAGCATTGCTAAACCCCGAGAACGCGGGTCTGTTTACCATCAAAGTAATAATTAATCAAAGCCTGAAACAACGTATTTTGGTAAAAGCATACCATGCCAAATTTGTACAGTGCGTAAGTCCTATACGGTTTATTTGCGCCGACCTACTTAACAGAAGATATATCAGGACTTACTTCCGTGTCACATTTAAAGAATGGTGCGTGACGCCACAAGTCTTGTGACTACGTACAATAATAATCGCAGCGTCACGCACCCTACGATTATTATTGTTTGTGCCCCCAGAGTAGGTCATATATTCAGAGTTTTGCTCAAGCGTAATACCATGTAGGAAAATAAGATTTGTTAATTCACATCACTCATAACTCCTCATTCATAACTCCTGAGTATTTAATTAACTTATGTCTGATTCAACCCCCATTAACCCAAATTCCCACCCTGCTGAGGCTATCGACTCAGTAGCAATTAATTCCCCTGATGGAGCCACTGTCACGAGCGATCGCACTGGGAAAACTCGGCAGATGCTAGGCATGAAAGGTGCTGCAACTGGCGAAACCTCAATTTGGAAAATCCGCTTGCAGCTGATGAAGCCGATTACGTGGATTCCCTTAATCTGGGGTGTAGTTTGTGGCGCAGCTTCTTCTGGTAACTATATCTGGAGCCTAGAAAATGTCCTCAAAGCAGCGCTTTGTATGTTGCTGTCTGGACCGCTGCTGACTGGTTATACCCAAACCCTCAATGATTACTATGATCGCGAAATAGACGCCATTAACGAACCTTATCGCCCCATACCCTCCGGCGCAATTTCCGAAGGCCAAGTAATTACGCAGATTATAGTATTATTCTTGGCTGGTATAGGCGTGGCATTTACTCTCGATGTCTGGGCGGGTCATGACTTTCCTAACGTCACAGCCCTCGCCGTATTTGGTTCATTCATCGCCTACATCTATTCTGCGCCTCCCCTGAAACTCAAGCAAAACGGCTGGTTAGGGAACTATGCTTTAGGTGCCAGTTACATCGCCTTACCTTGGTGGGCTGGTCATGCTTTGTTTGGCGAACTCAATTGGAAAATTGCCATTCTCACCCTGATTTACAGCTTGGCTGGATTGGGTATTGCGATTGTCAATGACTTTAAAAGTGTTGAAGGCGATCGCCAATTAGGTTTACAATCATTACCAGTAATGTTTGGCGTCCAAACTGCAGCGTTGATTTGTGTAGTGATGATTGATTTATTTCAAGGACTGATTGCCGCATATCTCGTCAGTATCCATGAGAATTTGTACGCAGCAATTCTTGTACTGTTAATTATCCCCCAAATCACCTTCCAGGATATGTATTTCCTGCGTGACCCCCTAAAGAATGACGTGAAATACCAAGCCAGCGCCCAACCATTCCTAGTTTTGGGAATGCTAGTTGCTGGTTTAGCCCTCGGTCATGCTGGCATTTAATTTATACTGAGAAGTTAGGAGTAAATCCTAACTCCTAACTCCTAACTCCTAACTTTTATCAAGATTTGTTGTGTTAGAACTCATTTATTTGATACTTCGGGGAATTCAACCGCTTTTAGTCCCAGTTTGCTTTGTCGCTGCTTGGACTTTAATGATTCTTGTCGTTTGGAGTCTGTGGACGACGGCGCGAGACAGTGTAGCCGTAGCCAAGCAAATGCATCAAATCCCCTGTACTAACTGCCAATTTTTTACCGCCGATTACCGTCTCAAATGTACTGTACACCCATCTATCGCCAATACAGAAGAGGCGATCCATTGTGGTGATTTCCAAGCCAAAACCAACCCTTATCTGTACTAGAAATATGCTGAGATGGTGGGAGTGTCAAAACACCTTACAGCAGTTTTCAGGTAAATAGACCACGCGGTAGGGGCGCAAGGCCTTGCGCCCCTACGAGGATCTGTGGTGCAAAGAAATGAAAATTATTGTATGTCTGAGTCAGTATTGATTATTAAATCAAAAACTTGCATAATGCTTTTATGCCAATTCCGCAAGTTGTATTTGATACGAACGTTATTGTTTCTGGGTTGCGTTCTAAACGTGGCAGTGCTTTCCGTCTACTGACGCTGGTAGGTACAGGTCAATTTGACATCAATCTCTCTGTTCCCCTGGTTTTGGAATATCAAGAGGTTTTATCACGAGAACTTTCAAATTTGTATGTCACTGCAACAGATATTGAACAACTAATTGAGTTTCACTGTTCGGTTGCGAAACGACATAGAATATTTTTTCTCTGGCGACCATATCTGCCCGATCCAAAAGACGATATGGTGTTAGAACTGGCAGTTAAGGCAGGATGTGATAGTGTAGTGACGTACAACACTCGTGACTTTGTTGGCATCGAGCGTTTTGGAATCAGAACAGTTACACCAGCTGAGTTTCTACAATCTATTGGAGCATTGCCATGAGTAACCTCAAAGTTCAACTTCCTGATTCTTTGTACAAAAGTTTGCAAGAGCTTGCAGAAAAAGATGGTATTTCTGTCGATCAGTTTATTGCCACAGCAGTTGCAGAAAAAATCGCCGCTTTGACAACTGAAACATATTTAGAAGAGTTGGCAAAACGGGGTAGTCGAGAAAAATATGAAGCTGTCTTGGCGAAAGTCCCAGATGTTGAGCCAGAAGCTTATGACCAGTTACCGACACCCGAATAATGCTGCAAAACGCCCGGCTTTTTCAGCAGATTCCAACGTTATAGACAATTAGTTTTAATTTATTTTCGCTCACTACAATTTGAATGAAAGGCAAATTAAAAAAGTTATGATAAATTGCTATAGCACTTCCTATTCAGATGAGGTACAAAATTGTATCACGCGATGTAGGGGCACGGCACTGCCGTGCCCTTACCGATGTACCTCACTAGGGCGAGAAACGCTGTAATAACCTAAGTTGCTAGTTAGATCAAGTGGCAATACTGCGTAGGTTTTGAAAATCGCAAAGCGTGAAACCCAAGTCTAGACGTTACATGTAACGTCTCTACATTCGTTAACCGAGCAGTATTGGATCAAGTGGGGTGCGTCAGCAGCCGAAAATTAGTAACTTTATCCGAAAATTAACCATTCTGACGCACCCTACGGGCTAATACAAACTATGCTGTTTCCATCTCCAACAAAACCTTTAAAACTCCTCGTTTCTGCGCCAACTCAAAAGCAGCCAACCCTTCGCTGAGGGGATAATGAGCATGTATCAAGGGTTTTACATCCACTTGTCCTGTAGCTAGTAGCTGGAGTGCTGGCGCAAAGGGACCGCAGCGAGAACCAATGAGTGTAATTTCATCGACTACTAAAGAAGAAGCATCTAGGCTGAGATTGCCTGCATAGGTACTTTTCAAGACTAATGTACCACGGGGACGCAGGGCGCGGCGGGCGATCGCAAATCCTTCGGGATTTCCTGTACACTCAACGGAGATATCGAAATAGCGATCAACTACAGCGTCGGCTAGTCCAGTTTTAATACCCCTGGCTTCTAGGTTAGCCAGTTTGTCTCGATGACGCCCGACTACCAGCAGTTCACAACCGCTTAAAGCTAATGTCTGGGCTACTAATTGTCCCAGTTTACCATCGCCAATTACTACCACCCGGTCATCTGCACTCAACGCCACCTGCTGTTGAATTTCTAGGGCTGCTGCTACAGGTTCGGTAAAAGTCGCTACATCTGTGGTGACATTATCGGGTACAATATGCAGATTCTGTACAGGTAAACAGAGATAGTCTGCAAAGGCGCCGTGGCGATTGACAATTCCCAAAACTGTACGGTTTTCGCAATGTGTCGGTTGTCCCCGACGACAGAAGCGACAATGACCGCAGACAGCATTAATTTCGCCGACTACTCGCTGGTTTATTAGGTTTTCTGGACCTTGTTCGACAACGCCGACAAATTCATGTCCTAAAATGCCAGTGTAGGGATAGTAGCCTCTGAGCAATTCTAGGTCAGTGTTACAGATACCTGCACGCAAAACGCGCACCAGGGCTTCTCCTGGCGCTGGTTCGGGAATGGATATATCTGTGCAAAATTGCAATTGGTTGTTTTCGAGCCAGATTCCTTTCATTTTTAATTATGAATTATGAATCAATACAGTTCAGTTAAGAAAATTGTCGTAGGGGCACGGCACGAATAAAATTGTCATTAGAACAAAAGATTTTGGATGTTCCCTACAATGTATACCATTGGAGTCTAACATCCCTGTATTGAATTATGAATTAGGTTGGAACAAAGATGAAAATTCATTTTCTCAACTCCGTTTCCACCCAGGTTTTTACTTTGTCTCTGGGTATTTTTTTATTTTGGATGTTACCAAGTTATGCTCAAGAAGTAGAAAATCCCTGTGCTGTCTTTGTTGCCAGTAAATGCGTTAATAGTTTAGCACAAATTTTACCAGAACTGGCAAAGGCGAATGTGGTGTATTTGGGTGAAACTCACGATAGTCTCGAAGACCACCAAAATCAACTCAAAATTATTCAGCAACTTTATCAGGGTAATTCAAAAATTGTCATCGCTTTAGAAATGTTTCAGCGTCCCTATCAAGGTGTGATTAATCAATATCTCGCAGGAAAAATCACTGAGGAAGAACTTATAGAACAAAGCGAGTATGCAAAACGCTGGGGTTTTCCTTGGGAATATTACGCCCCTATCTTGCGATTTGCTCAAGAAAAACAACTCGCGGTTTTAGCTTTAAATACTCCTAGCGAAATTACTCGCCAAGTTGCACGTAAAGGTTTAAACAGTTTGACAGCATCGCAAAGAGAGCAAATTCCGCCAATATCGGAAATTCGCACAGATAATCAGCAATATCGCCAACTGGTTTTAGCAGCTTTTCAAAATCATCAAGCTGCTGGTCATGGTAACAGTGCTAATGCATCCCGCTTTTTTGAGGCGCAAGTTTTGTGGGATGAAACAATGGCTGATTCTATTGCTAAGTTTATCAGGGCTAATCCAGATTATCAAGTTGTCGTTTTAGCTGGTCAGGGACACATTATTTATGGTTACGGTATTCCCAGCCGTGTCGCTCGTCGTCTTCAGGATAAAAAACTGATTCAGCGTTCTGTCTTGCTCAGTCCACCAACTGATATTTCTGCAAAAGTAGATCAGGCGATCGCTGATTTTATTTTCCAAATGAGTAATGAGTTGAGTAATGAGTAATGAGTAATGAGTAATGAGTAAGGAGTAAGGAGTAATGAGTAATGAGTAATGAGTAAGGAGTAAGGAGTAAGGAGTAATGAGTAATGAGTAATGAGTAATGAGTAATGAGTAAGGAGTAATGAGTAATGAGTAATGAGTTGAGTAATGAGTAATGATGTTTGTAGTTGCGCTTTAGCGCTCTTGATTACCCCACCGCTCAAGCGCAAATACCTGTCATAATTTAGGATTACTCTCAATTCGACTTAACCAAATTACCATATCTTCTGCGTGAAATACTACCTCATTTACCAAGGTTTTGATATAGAACAGTCCATCGCTAATTGTTAAATCTTTAATCCCATACCATGAATCTCTTGTTTGAATTAGAACTTCCAAAGGGATTCCCAATCTTAATGGATATTTCCGATATTTCCACCAAGTTTGCCACAATAAAACTGATTTGGTACATTGCATTGTATAACCTTTAGGCACTGAGCAAGATTGATATTTGCAGAAGCCTCGCTGATCTATTTCTGCTGTAAATACATACCCGAATTTTGCTAAGGCTTCATTCATCAAGTCTCTATATGATGAATTGGAATTAATCCAGAATTCAGATATTTTATTAGTCAGTTTTTTTGTGGCAATTACCCCCTCTTTTTTGGCTATTAGCTGGTTGGTATCATATACCATTTCGGCTGTTAAAGAAGTGTTAGATAATAAAACTTCTTTTTTGTCGATAGAGTCCCTCACAAATTCTTCGATCAATGATGAATTAGACAACATGGCTATTTAGAATAGATGACCTATTAGTTAATCAGGGAACTCCCAAGAAGAAAAATAGCCACTAGAATCTGTCAACGATCAACCGTCAACAGTTGCGATGAAATATTTTTTATTTGGAATTCCCTAAGTCCACAGATAAGCTCATCCCATCCCTTGAAAATCAGTTGTCATTTATCAACGGTCAGAAATAAAACTAACCATTGACTATTAACCACTGACGGCGGCTGGTAACTTTAATCGCCTGTGTAAAGACAAAAAGCTTTCCCGCCGCCTGAGATAATTTACACTGTGTATTTATATATACGGTTGAAATAATTTATTTCCTGATAGATCGACAAAATAGCCCGGAAAATTTTTTGTCTTTCCCAGGCGATTTTCGGTTTTCAATTCCGGTTTAAATTTTTACTCCTTCGAGAAATGGTGTAAACACAGACACCAATTCTGGGCGACTGACAACAAGGGTGGGGAAAGGGCGATCGCTATAATCTTCTCCTGGTGTTAAGGGAAATGGGTCTGATTTCAACCATACCCAAGTACCACCAGCAGCTTGGACAATCGCCCAAGCTGCTGCGAAATCCCATACTTTTGGTGTCGCTTCAATTCCCCCTAGGGTGGCGCCAGTCGCAACAGTCAGGAAGTTATAGCTAGCAACTCCCAAAATGCGAATTTTGCAGGGAAAGCTTGGTTGGATCACTCCGGTACTGCGGGAACAAAGGTTAAAAAAGTGATGATTACTGGGAGCATCTTTGCTAGTGTGGATGGGATGATGATTGAGAAAAGCCCCAGTTGGCGTTACTAATCCAGATGTACCTTGCCAAAATCCATAAAAGGCTTGGTCTAGTGGTGGTACGTAAATATAACCAAAAATCGGCGTACCTTGATACAGTAAGCCGAGGGAAATCGACCAAATGGGAAGCCCCCGTGTAAAGTTAGTTGTACCGTCCACAGGGTCAAGCACCCAACACCATTCTGTCCCCGGAAACACCCGTTCGCTTTCTTCGGTGAGAATTCCGTAACCTGCAAAATTAGAAGCGATCGCATCCCGAATTTCCTGATCGGCCCATTTATCGGCTTGCGTCACCAAACTACCATCAGCTTTGAGCGAAGGCTGTACCTGTCCAAAATCCTGCATCAATTGCTTACCCACTCTGGTAGTAGTAGTTTGGGCAAACTCAAGCACCGTTGTCCAAAAATCAGTCATCTGCGTTTATCAGGGTTGTTCTGCGGCTTCAAATATCTTAACTAATTCCCGCTCCTCGTCCCGCACTGAATTGCCTACCTTATATCTTGCACTTTTTTAATATGGAAAAATGACCAGTACTTTTAATCCTGAATCTTACGGTAAACTGCTAGCCGAATATAAACCAAAAACAATTACTAACGCCCAAGAAAACGAACAAGCGATCGCACTCGCCCAAAACTTAGAGCATCGCCCCAATCGTACACCAGAAGAGGATATGCTTTTGGAACTGTTGGTGACATTAATCGAAAAATTTGAAGAAAGTAATTACCCAATCCCTCAAGGTACGCCCCATTTAATGCTAATGCATCTAATGGATGCACGGGATATGACAATCGAAGCATTAGCTGAGGTAATTGGCTCATTGGAAGATGTGCGAGAAATTATTAATGGCTTACGCCCCATCAACAAATCTGAAGTAGAAGCACTTGCAAACTATTTTCACGTAGATGCTAGCTTATTTACCTAGCTTGACTTTTATTTTAGCTTGTAAACCATTCAAAAAATCAAGAACAGTTCCTAGACCATCAAGCCTCGCCATTAGCAAGCTGCTCCAATACAGATGTAAAAGCTTCTGTAGCAACCATTTTTGTTTGAAAAAATATAAGTATCCGTAGTTAGGGCTATGCCCACCTTATCCTGCTTATGGTGGGATCGACAGTAATTAAACAAAAATTAATTTTAGTAAACTTTTTATTTTTATTTCATTGGAGTAATTTCAATAAATCAAGTTTTAATTAAAAAGCTAAAGTTTACAAATAACAAAAATAGCACAAGCTTATTATGGTTACGTAGCTAACAAGTAGTTATTTGCCATATTTGCAAATAACGTAAAATTTATGAGATTGTAATCCACCAACAAATAGAGGGATCTACCTGTGTTAAACAAACTAGCTTTCGTTGCTGTTATGGGTTTATTGACGATAACAGTTGCATCCCCGTCCCAAGCGCAAGACTTCTCCGAGCAATTGGAATTAGGAACTGTCTATATTAATAAGACAGTGGATGCAGGTCTATTTGTATACCCGGCTCAGGCAAAGAAAGCCTTGACTTGGACGAGTAAACATGCGCCCGTCGTATCTGGCGGAAAAACTTACATTTTTGTTGGAACTGATTATATATCAAATGGATACATTGGTGATACAAATGTAACTGAAGCCAGATCACTCCTTTGCATTCGTAAATCACCAGACCTGACAATCAATCCAATTCCATCTTATGCTTACACCATCATTAGCCCTGGTGGTGCATCTACCAACACTTGGTCTGGTGGACAAGTCTTCGCTATTCCTAACGTTGTCGGTACATCTTTGGTATCGCAAGCATATGCAGATAACCTATGCCAGACAGAAGGTCTACGTGCTTATAATTTATCTGGGTTCAGAATGGCAGAGTTTCATGATGGGACTGGTGCATGGCCAGGATGGAATTTTTGGGCGCAAGCTGCTTCGCAATTTAATGGTTTGAGTCCGCATCCAGCTGATAATCTCACTCCCATTGCCAATATGCGCTATTGGGTGAGGATTAACGATCAAAATGCAAATCCTTGGTAGTTATAATTTGAAAACTTGACTCTTCTGTGCTGAGTAGAAGCAAAATGTTCTAAGGGAAAATATCAGGGCTATTTAATTCCAGTTTTTATGGCTGGTTTATTGAAAGCACTGGTAAACTCCACCTACAAGGGGGTGGAGTTTTTTATGCTGCAGCTACGCCCGTGATAGACATCGCTAAAAATCAGACCCAAATATTTCGCCCAAAAGTGTGAAAATGGATATAGGTTTGTAGCCCAGTCCGCGAACAAAAACGGGAGATACTCCTATGACAGCACTGACATTAAACCTCAATTCTGTAATTAAACTGACAAAAGACCAGTTTTATCAATTGTGTGCAGAAAATCCAGATTTAAAATTAGAACGCAATGCCCAAGGAGAATTAATTATAATGCCACCAACAGGAGGAGAAACAGGAAAAAGTAATTCTACTATTAACGCTCAAATATGGTTCTGGAACGACCAAAATCAATTGGGCGAAGTTTTTGATTCATCAACTGGATTTACGTTACCTTCAGGGGCTGACCGTTCTCCTGATGTTTCTTGGGTAGAAAAATCTCGTTGGGATGCTTTGACTAAAGAACAAAAAGAAAAATTTATTCCCCTATGTCCCGATTTTGTTATCGAGATAATGTCACCTAATGACAGCTTGAAAAAAACTCAGATGAAGATGCAAGAGTATATCGAAAATGGTTGTCGTCTAGGTTGGTTGCTCAACCGAAAAAAACAGGAAGTAGAAATTTATCGTCCCGGAAAAGATGTGGAACTTTTAAAATTACCTCAAACTATTTCCGGGGAAAATGTTTTACCCGGTTTTGTACTAAATATGCAAAAAATTTGGGGATAAATATTAAGGATGAGGCGTAATTGCCAAGATTGTTATCACTCCTTGATCTGGACCGTAGTACCAAAACACTCTAAATGCGGCTGGTGTTTTATTCTCTACGTATGCTTCAAATACTTCTTCCCCATTTGGACCACATAAATCATCAAATTTATGAGTTTGCAAACCGGGATGACGCAGATTATTTTCCATCAAAGCCAGCGTTTTGGCTACTTTCCGATACTTTTTGGGGTCAGTTTGCTCTAAATTGTTCAATGCATCCCTGGCTTCAGTCGAATATTGCAGATGAAATTGCATTAATCATCAATCTCCAGATCTGCGTATTGAGCAAATGAACCTAAATCATGAACTTCTCCCCTCGCGGCTTGTTCAATACCACGTAGTACCATTCCCAGCGCTTCTGGATTTTGCCACAACCAGCGCTGTTCTTCTGGAATCTTTTCTATGTCCACAGGGTCTAATAGAATCTGTCCAGCATCGTTTGTGAGAACTCGGTAAACTTTTGCCTTGGCTACTTCTGGTAATGTTAAGTTTCCTTCTTCTGTAGTTAAGATAGCTTCTTTTACTACATGAAAGTTTTGATTGGTAATTATCATAATTTGATGGTGAAAAATCTACATTTTACTATTATAACTCAATAGGGTTCAGTTAAAGCCAAAAACCTTGATACAATTTTTCTTAACTGAACCGTATTGCTATAGGACTACTATTTGATTTTTGAACAAAATTAGGTATCGTAGGGTGCGTTAGGATGAAATCCGTAACGCACCAAATCCTTGATGATGGTGCCGTAATCTCCGCGCTAACGCACCCTACGTATCTACGTATCTGAATTCCCGACTGCGAATCAAATCGTAGCGACTGTCTCAAAAGTCAAGCGATCATTTGTATCTGAGAAAGAGTAGTAGACAGGCTTAATCGAACCGTATTGAACCACTTTGTGTCTACACAAAGCTACGCAACTAATAAATTTATCCCAATAAACGCTTTAATCTTTTGTATACATCATCATCATTGCGTTTACCAACTAAAATCACTTCTACTAAATCTTGCTCAGGAAAGTACCTGTAAATAATTCGATATTCACCACTATCAACTCGATAGAAACCCTGATAACCAGATAGCTGCTCACTATCAGCTGGTAAAGGTTCAACATTCAAAGCCAAAACCTTTTTTGCAATCTGTGCTGCTATTTTAGGTTGTAAACCATTCAGAAAATCAAGAACAGTTCCTAGACCATCAAGCCTCGCCATTAGCAAACTGCTCCAATGCAGAGGTAAAAGCTTCTGTACCAACCATTTGCGACTGACTCAAAGCAGCTTCCGCCGCTTGACCAAAAAGCATGTCTTCTAATTCTTGCAGCCGATTAATTAATTTTTGATAGCTTTCTGCTGAGATAATTACATGACTAGGCCGTGATTGCTTGGTTAATAGCACCGGCTCAATAGCAGCCTTGTCAAAAACCTCACCGTGTTTGTTACGAGCATCTGTGAGAGTGTAGGTCTGCATAATAATTTTGACTATTTTGGACATTTTGACTATATTTTAACATGAAGGATGAGGAGTAATTGCTAAGATTGTTATCACTCCTTGACCAGGACTGTAGTACCAAAACATTCTAAATGCGGCTGGTGTTTTATTCTCTACGTATGCTTCAAATACTTCTTCCCCATTTGGACCAAATAAATCAATACGCTTGGTGTTAGAGCCAAAAACCTTAACCTACAATTTTTCTTAACTGAACCGTATTGCTTATAATACGTATATATTCATAATTGACGAAGGTAATTATGGTGCAAACAATCCCAGCGCGGGATATCAGCCTTTATGAACTAGAAGAAAAATTTGGTTTGCAATTGGTTACAAATGCTGATTTTTTCACAGAATGGACAAATGATTTACCATCGTTGAATGATGCAGAAAATTTATCGCTCGAACGAGTTAAAAGCAACTATTTAAATTTAAGTCAACGTCGTCCAATGTCAGAAGAAGCAGTGAAGATGGTAGTGCTATCTCCACTGCTAGATTTAGCAGGTTTTTATCAGCCACCTTTTGAAATTGAAACTGAAAAATCTACTGAGATTTCTGCTGTAGATGAAAGCATAATAGTCAAAGGTAATATTGATGTTTTAGTAATTCAAAAACGTTTTTGGGTACTAGTTATTGAATCTAAAAGCACTAAATTTGATGTCTTAACCGCATTACCTCAAGCACTTGCTTATATGCTTGATACTCCCAATATTGAACAACCAACGTTTGGATTACTTGTCAACGGTAGAGAGTTTGTTTTTGTCAAGCTAGTTCAGCAAGAAAAGCCAAAATATGCTCGTTCTTATGCGTTATCAATTGAACGAGATGCAGAATTTCAACAGGTACTAAGTGTATTAAAACGCATTGGTCAATTAATTTTGTTGTAGTCAGCACCTACAGATATAGCGGTTCTCGTTTGAGTCCAATACACTCGTGGGGGCACGGCAATGCCGTGCCCCTACATGCGAGATATAATTTTGTATTGCATCCAACTGAGAAGCGCTATAATATTCCTCCGGAATTTGTTGGGTTTGCGGTGAGCCTCAACCCAACCTACAATTATTCTTAACTGCGATCCGCTAACACCAAGCAGATTGTACTGCAACTACGGCATCCGCCAAATTTTGATAGTCCCGTCCCTACTCCCACTCACCAAAGTCTGACCATCTGGGCTGATGGCGACGGAACCAACCGCGTCGGAATGACCAGTGAGGGTAGATTTCAACTCTCCTGTTTGCAAGTTCCAGATTCTGTAGCCTTTTGCAGTGCGCCTGTTCCCTGTACCTGTGGCGCAAACTGCTTAATAACGCATTTTTGATTCAATTTGTCAATATCTTCAGCCAGATAAGTTTTGCCAAATCCCCCACCGCCTAAATATTTTATCGGGCGATAGTGGTTTCTGAGTATTACCAGTGGAACACCGCAGTTAACACAAAATTTTGTGCCATCAGGAGATTGGGGATTGTAGCAAGCGGGATTTAGACAGCAGATATGGGTCATAACTCTGCTTTGAGTGGCTTATGTCTTGATTATCACTTGCTTGCTCAGAATTATATGTCAAGTTAATTACTATTGATGAATAAAAATTACATAATTATACAGTGGCGATCGCCGCACAATCAGGGAATGGAGAATAGGGAATAGAGAAATCCCAATACCCCATATCCCATGACCTCAATCTAAATCGCTTGACAACACAGAAGTGATCGCCTGTTTAGTATTCGTTTGAAATTCCGTCACATTGACCCGATTCAGGAACCAAATCGATACAATCATCCCCACGGCTTCTAGGAGAAATACCAGCCCATAGGCTAACTCCAAACTGGGTAGTAGCTTACGACCTATATCTAAGACAGCACCACCGATAACTACTGCTACTCCCCTAGACATAGACTGAGCTAATCCCCAAGCCCCAATAAATGTCCCTGCGGCTTCTGCTGCAGTTAAATCTAACATTAAGCTAACTGCGGCTGTAGTTAAGAAACCAGCAGCTAAACCAAACATAACTAAACCCACTTTCAACAGCACTGGATTAGCAGAGAATCCCGATAAACCCAATAATATGGAACAGAATGCCACCAATACACAGCCTAGGCGTGCAGTTCTGCGTTTACCCAAGCGTGGTACAATCAAAAAGCCAGTGACGCCGTAAGCAATCAGCAAGCCAGTACCATAAAAAACATTCAATTTGGTACTTTCCGCTAAAGGCATTTTAAATACCTGCCCTGCATAGGGTTCCATAATTGGGTCTTGCATAAACAAGCACAGAGTCATCACCAATAAAAAGGTGAAAAACAAACCTGTTTGCCGACTAGCGGTTAAGATTTTCCAAGCTTTACCCAAGCTAATGCTGTCATCTCGGTTAACCAAGGAAGAACGACTGGTATATCGAGAATATTTTTTCTCGACGCCCAAAGTGGCGATGATTGCCAAGCCAAACACAATTGCTGGGACAATCATAAACAGTTGGTTAACTGCAGCTTGCAAACTGGCTGTAGTCGCTTCTGGTGTTAATTGTTTCAGCAACCCCGAACTAATAATCGCCCCAACAATAATCCCCACCATCAGCATTGACCAAACCACACCAACAACTTTGGAACGGTTGTCTTCTTCCGATATATCCACTAACAACGCCGCAAAAGCAGTACCACTAGCACAAAGTGCGAGACCGTAAACAGCAAAAACCAAAGCTAAAACCGCAGTCCAGCCAATTGTTGCGGGAGTCCAAGCCCAACCACCAGCAAGATTTGCAGCAAAATTTAACTGCCACATTACTTGTACAGCTAAAAACGCCGCGATCGCAAATATTGCTGCTCCTACCCAGACATAAGCTGTACGATGATAGCCCCACATCGGCTTGGCGTCGGATATCTGACCAAACCAGATCCGCGAAGGAGACACAAACGCCGGTAGTGCTAGAACTAATGACACCAACGTCGCCGGAATTGCTATTTCCTGAATCATGACTCTGTTTAATACCCCCAGAGTCAAGATAGACATCATGCTCAACCCCATTTGAAACAAGCCTAGCTGGAACATGGTCAGCAGATTGACCTTTGGTACAGCGATAGAGTTTATTCGGGAATTAAATGCATCACCGCTTGCCATAGCTAATTTTTTTCTCTGGAATCTTAGTCTCTCATTAACTAACGATAAACCGAAATCAGCGACTGACAGCGACAAATTGCGAGCAAACCGCCCTGGTTTAAGTTTCGTCTTTGAGCTTCGCGAGTGTCAACGGCTCATTCACTGAGTTCAAACAGTACATCCGTAGGGGCACGGCAGTGCCGTGCCCCTACCCCCACGATATAATGTTGTACCCCATCTTAATGGGAAGCGTTGTCATGGATTAAAAGTTCATATTCCCCTCAACGCTAAAAAAACCTCGGTTCAAGTAGGCATCAACCAAGTTAGGATTAGTTAAACGAGCCAGTAAAAAGTGGATAACGAGAGAATTTTAGGATATTTTCGTGAAACGAGACTCGATTTATTATCAAATTTTTAAACGCTTTCCAGGGTTACTGTTTCAACTGGTTGATCACCCACCACAACAAGCACAAAACTATCGATTTGAATCAGTCGAGGTAAAAGAAACCGCGTTTCGCATCGATGGTGTATTTTTACCGCCAAAGGATGCAACATCCAGAGTAATCTATTTTGCGGAAGTTCAATTCCAAAAAGATGAAGGACTGTATCATCGATTCTTTACCGAGGCGATGATGTACCTGAACCGGAATCGCTCTGGGTATGATGACTGGTTTTGTGTGGTAATTTTTCCCTCCCGTTCCTTGGAACCAAGCGATCGCAAAACTCATCGAATATATCTCAACAGCAACCAAGTACAGCGAATCTATCTCGACGAACTAGGTGAACCTAACCAGCAGCCAATAGGTATCAACTTGATGCAGTTGACTGTAGTATCTGATGAGGTAATGGCGCAGCAAGCTCGACTATTAATTGAGCGGGTACAATTAGAGTCAACGGACACACTGCTGAAAACCGAAATCCTAGACATCATCACCACAATCGCCGTTTATAAATTTTCGTCGTTGAGTAGAGAGGAAGTTGAAGCCATGCTAGGACTAACTTTAGAGCAAACCAGGGTTTATCAGGACGCGAAAGCCGAGGGTCGAGAACAAGGGCTAGAACAAGGTCGAGAACAAGGTCGAGAACAAGGTCGAGAACAAGGTCGAGAAGAACAGAAAGCTGAAATGTTGAAACTTACCGTACCTTTGTTACTCAAAACAGGGATGACCATAGAGCAGATTGCTCAACAGCTTAAGGTTGATGTAGAAGCAGTCCAACTCGCCGCACAGCAAAGCACATAGAATCGACCAGCAATTTTCCAGCAAATATACCATGCATCCGGGGCACAGCATTGCTGTGCCCCTACGAATATCTGAAAATTGCTCTGATGTCTGTTGTCAGATTCTGGCAAAATAACTAGTGGAGTTCATTCATTTGACCAGAGAATTTTAGGATATTTTCGTGAAACGAGACTCGATTTATTATCAAATTTTTAAACGCTTTCCAGGGTTACTGTTTCAACTGGTTGATCACCCACCACAACAAGCACAAAACTATCGATTTGAATCAGTCGAGGTAAAAGAAACCGCGTTTCGCATCGATGGTGTATTTTTACCGCCAAAGGATGCAACATCCAGAGTAATCTATTTTGCGGAAGTTCAATTCCAAAAAGATGAAGGACTGTATCATCGATTCTTTACCGAGGCGATGATGTACCTGAACCGGAATCGCTCTGGGTATGATGACTGGTTTTGTGTGGTAATTTTTCCCTCCCGTTCCTTGGAACCAAGCGATCGCAAAACTCATCGAATATATCTCAACAGCAACCAAGTACAGCGAATTTATCTCGACGAGTTAGGCGAAGCTAACCAGCAGCCAATAGGTATCAACTTGATGCAGTTGACTGTAGCATCTGATGAGGTAATGGCGCAGCAAGCCCGTCTATTAATTGAACGGGTACAATTAGAGTCAACGGACACACTGCTGAAAACCGAAATCCTAGACATCATCACCACAATCGCCGTTTATAAATTTTCGTCGTTGAGTAGAGAGGAAGTTGAAGCCATGCTAGGACTAACTTTAGAGCAAACCAGGGTTTATCAGGACGCGAAAGCCGAGGGGCTAGAACAAGGGCTAGAACAAGGTCGAGAACAAGGGCTAGAACAAGGTCGAGAACAAGGTCGAGAACAAGGTCGAGAACAAGGTCGAGAAGAACGGGAAGCTGAAATGTTGAAACTTACCGTACCTTTGTTACTCAAAACAGGGATGACCATAGAGCAGATTGCTCTACAGCTTAAGGTTGATGTAGAAGCAGTCCAGCAAGCTGCACAGCAAAGTACATAGAATCGACCAGCAATTTTCCAGCCAATATACCATGCATCCGGGGCACAGCATTGCTGTGCCCTTACGAATATCTGAAAATTGCTCTGATGTCTGTTGTCAGATTTGTGCAAAATAACTACTGAAGTTCATTTGAGCTTTGTCAGCATTGCGAGTGCATCCTGGTAATCTTGTGTTTTTCCTTCTTGCTTAAATAGATTAGCCGCTGTTTGCAAATCAGCGATCGCTCCTTGCTTATCTCCCGACAGATAACGAGCAACTCCCTGATTTAAGTAAGCATCAGCATCATTGGGGTTGATCTGTAGAACTTTGTTAGAATCCGCAATTACGCCTCGATAATCTTCCCGCCCACCGAGATTCAGTTTTGAGGAGGTTAAGGCAGAGTTATAATGAATTTGCAGAGCTTGGTTAAAATCTTCAATTGCTCCTTTATCATCTCCTAGACGAGCGCGACTACCACCTCGCAATAAGTAGGTTTTGCTAGAGTCAGAATCAATCCGCAGAGCTTGGTTAAAATCTTCAATTGCTCCTTTATCATCTCCTAGACGAGCGCGGGCATGACCTCGGTTTTTATAAGCTGATGCATATTGGGAATCAATCTGCAAGGCTTGGTTAAAATCTTCAATTGCTCCTTTAGGGTCTCCGAACTCAGAGCGAGCAATGCCCCTATTATGGTAAGCACCACGTTCTTTAGGATTAATCTTCAGAGCTTGGTTGCAATCCTCAATTGCCCCCTTATAGTCTCCCAAGTGAGAGCGGGCAGAACACCGATTTATATAGACAACAACATCTTGGGAATCAATCTTCAGAGCTTGGTTATAATCCTCAATCGCCCCTTTATAATCTCCCAACTGAACGCGGGCAAAAGCGCGGTTATTGTAGGCTATTGCTGATTTAGGATCAATCCGCAGGGCTTGAGTGAAATCCTCAATTGCTCCCTTATAATCTCCTGACAACAAGCGGAAAGAACCCTGATTGATGTAGGGATTTACTTTATTTGAGTGGGTACCTGAGATGTCTATTACAATTGATGCTAAAACTGTAGACTCTACAGCGCCTGCTGGTTTACCTGATAACAAAATTGGAGTGCAAGCAATTAAAGATAACGCAGAAATTGTGGCTACAAATTTAGAAAACTGTCTCATAATACCCTCTGAATAAATCTTGAATTTTGATTTCTCTATTTACTTATCAGTAGGGTGAAAGCGATTTTATGAAAAATTTTTTTGAGAAACCGGGGTCGTGAGTTTGTGCTTAATTAAATTTTATTAATCTCGCCCGAAAGAATTACAATTTGTGTAGTGGCTTAAAGGCTCATTCACCGAGTTCAAAGCCTCATTCATCGAGTTCAAACAGTACACCCTCCGGGGCACGGCACTGCCGTGCCCCTAGCCCCACGATATAATGTTGTACCCCATCTTAATGGGAAGCGTTGTCATGGATTAAAAGCTCATATTCCCCTCAACGCTAAAAAACCTCGGTTCAAGTAGGCATCAACCAAGTTAGGATTCGTTTATAAATTTTCTTCGTTGAGTAGAGAGGAAGTTGAAGCCATGCTAGGACTAACTTTAGAGCAAACCAGGGTTTATCAGGACGCGAAAGCCGAGGGGCTAGAACAAGGGCTAGAACAAGGTCGAGAAGAACGGGAAGCTGAAATGTTGAAACTTACCGTACCTTTGTTACTCAAAACAGGGATGACCATAGAGCAGATTGCTCAACAGCTTAAGGTTGATGTAGAAGCAGTCCAACTCGCCGCACAGCAAAGCACATAGAATCGACCAGCAATTTTCCAGCAAATATACCATGCATCCGGGGCACAGCATTGCTGTGCCCCTACGAATATCTGTACACTATAAAAGTAAAGAAATGTAAACAAATTTAACTTTAACAAACGTGACAACTATTACATTGGGACAAAATGGTCCAGCAGTTACACCTCTTTGCATTGGTACTTGGGCTTGGGGTGATAAACTGTTTTGGAATTATGGCGATGGCTACGGTCAAGAAGATTTACGAGCAGCCTTTACAGCCGCTTTAGAGGCTGGTGTTACTTTCTTTGACACAGCGGAAGTTTATGGACTGGGAAAGAGTGAGGAACTTTTGGGGCAATTTTTGCAACAGACGCAGCAACCAGTGCAAATTGCTACCAAGTATTGGGGTTGGCCTTGGCGATTTACAGGTCAAGCTGTAGCTGATGCTTTAACAGATAGCCTCAAACGCTTACAATTAGAGCGCATTGAACTGTATCAAGTCCATTGGCCTTTCACATTCTTGTTAAGTCAAGAAACGCTGTTGAATACCCTAGCGGATGAGGTGAAACGGGGTAGAATTGCTGCAGTTGGTGTCAGTAATTACTCGGCAGCGCAAATGCGAGAGGTACAGAAAATATTGGCCGCCCGTGGTGTTCCTTTGGCGGTGAATCAGGTACGCTACTCTTTGCTAACTCGCCAAATTGAAAGCAATGGTATTTTCCAAACAGCCCGTGAATTAGGCGTGACCATCTTAGCCTATAGTCCTTTGGCTCAGGGATTACTCACAGGTAAATACACCACCGATGGTAAACAAACACCTAGTGGTGCTAGAAGAATAGACCCACGATTTAGTAAAGATGGGCTGCAAAAAATTGAGCCTGTGATATCTTTGCTACGACAATTTGGAGATAAATACGAACGTACTCCAGCCCAAGTTGCTCTTAACTGGTTAATTGCTCAGGGGAATGTGATTCCCATTGCTGGGGTAAAAACAGCCCAACAAGTGCGACAAAATGCAGGCGCTTTGGGCTGGAGATTGAGTGATGATGAGGTTAGCAAGTTAGAACAAGTTAGCCGTCCGTTTACGTGAACTACTCAGACTTGCCTACGGCTGAAGTCTGTAGCTCTCCCAATTCATCAGGAATAGCCTCAAAAACTCCGCAGTTCTCTTGGTCTGACATTCCCTCCAAGGGCAGGAGTCCTGATTCCCAAGACCCAAATCTTCTTCTTGCGACATATACCTATTAGCTTGGTTTTCGCTTATGGCATTGATGGTCAAGACAGTAAATATATTAGCAGAAAATCCTAGGGATTCGTCATCCATCCAGAATTTGTTTTTACCTGGTAAAAAATCAATTCCAGATGTAATCCTCATCCCCCACTCCCTATCCCCACCGAACTCACGAGTTGAGGGTGGGGACTTCCGCGATTCGTTAACGCACCGCCACGTAACATGGTGCGTTAGGCTAAAGCTGTAACGCACCCTACTTACAGCGTTTTTCAGGTAAATAGACCACGCGGTAGGGGCGCAAGGCCTTGCGCCCCTACGAGTATCTGTGGTTCAAAGAAATGAAAATTGCTGTAAGATTTATTTTAAAATAGTCTTCACATTACTCAAACACAGGAGGCCAAAGTTCGGATACTGTCAGTTCCCAGCCTGGTAGTAAATCGGGTAATGTCAGTTTGTCGTTATCTTGCAGGATTATTGGTTCTTGATTAAGTCGATAAACTGTTAAAGTTAATTTATCCGGGTCTATAATAATACCAACTGTAGAGCCAAGCTGTAGAAATAGTTCAATTTTTTCTATTAGTGGTTTGAGGCGATCGCTTTTAGATCTAATTTCTACCATCAAGTCAGGTACTAGTTCCACAAAGTCCCGCTGACTTTTTTTGAGTCTATCCGCACGAACAAAAGACACATCAGGAGCGCGAAGATTTCTTTTTCCGGTTTCCGGTTCTAAGCTAGGTAAAATGAACCCAGCGCTGGAACCAGTGACTCTGCCTAATTTGCGTGGACGTACCCAATTGGCGAGCTGACGCGCCAACTCTACACCTATTTCTTCAGAAACAAAATCTGACGGACCCATAACAAGTATATTCCCATCTACCAATTCCATCTGCCATTCTGGATGCTCTGTTTGAAGATGCTCTAAGTCTGTGATGGTGAACATAACAATACCAAGAATGTATCTTTATCGATTTTCCCACAAATATTGAATTTGTAGTGTGCGTCAGTAAACGAGGCTACCGATATGGTTGCCATAATTGAGGTATGACTGACACACCCTACAGAACTGCTAGATTAAATTTGTAGTGTGCGTCAGTAAACGAATCCACCGATATGGTTGCCATAATTGAGGTATGACTGACACACCCTACAGAACTCCTAATTCCTAACTCGTAACTAATTAACTTAACCTAGCTTGTGTGAAGACTCACGATGGCTTGTTTTCAGTTTGGGCTTAGGGCTACCACGTCTTTCGTCGTCGCCATTGTTACTGTCGGATTTGCCCCCCCAGGAGCGGGTACGTTCACCACCAGAGTCGCGACGCTTCATTAGTTTGGGTTTGGGGGTGGGGAGGTTTTCTTCTTGGGGAATGTCAATTTCGGCACTTAGCCAAGCGGGACGGGTTTGATCGTAAGCGATTTGTAATGCAGCAGCGGCGATCGCCTGCGGATCATATTTTTCAATCAGTTCGCTGATTATCGGCAAAAATGAAGCTAGGCGTTCGCCTGTTAAAGCTTCTCTTACCTGTTCTTGCAGTTTCTGAATGTGTCGCGCCTCAATTTGTGCCCTTGTGGGAATTGTCAGTAATTGCCAGTTTTGGCGATTATGGCGTTCAAATGTCTGCTGTTTACGGCGTTCAAAGGGCTGCACTAGGGAGATTGCGGTGCCTTCTTTACCAGCGCGACCAGTCCGACCAATTCGGTGAACGTAGGTTTCAACGCTATCGGGTAGGTCGTAGTTGATTACATGAGACAGTTGATCGACATCTAACCCCCGTGCGGCTATATCAGTTGCTACCACCCAGCGCACCTGACGATTGCGGAATCGGCTCAATAAGCGCTCTCTGGCTTGTTGGGATAAGTCACCGTGGTATTCATCTACACTGTGTCCAGCGGATTGTAATTGGTTGGTGAGTTCGGCGGCTGTGCGTCTGGTGCGGACGAAGATTAAAGCTGTTTCTGGGTCTTCCATTTCCAGAATTGGCTGTAAAGCTTTAGCTTTTGTCCAGTGACGGGGAATCAAGTAAGCTACTTGATTGATTTTATTGGGTGCGGCTTTCGGCTGTTCGACGGTGACTGTCACAGGCGATCGCAAAAATTTATTCACCAATTGGCGAATCGATGGCGGCATTGTGGCCGAGAATAAAGCTGTTTGACGGTCGTTAGGTGCTTGCGACAGGATTTTAATCACATCGTCGATAAAGCCCATGCTCAACATTTCATCGGCTTCATCTAACACAAACCATTTGACTTGATCAAGCTTCAAACAGCCCCGATCTAGTAAGTCAATCACCCGTCCTGGCGTACCCACAACCATGTGAACGCCGCGTTTGAGTTGCATAATTTGGCGGTCAATTGATTGACCACCATAGATTGCTAACACCCGTAATCCTTCGTCACCAATAAATTGGGCGATAGCGTCGTGAACTTGCATTGCTAATTCACGAGTTGGGGTTAAAACTAGGGCTTGTACTGCCTTTTGATTAATATCCAGGCGCTCTAGAATCGGTAATGAAAATGCTGCTGTTTTACCTGTTCCCGTTTGTGATTGACCAACAACATCACGACCCGCCAGCAGTTGGGGGATTGCTTGCACTTGTATGTTAGTGGGTGTGGTAAAGCCGATTTTTTCTAGTTGATCAGCGCGTTCTGGGGAAATACCTAGTTCTTGAAACAAAAGATTCATCAAGTCTCCTCGATTTTATTTATTTTGGATTTTTGGATTAGTTATTGACAATTTGACCATAAAGGTCGTATGTATCAGCGTCTTGGATGGCTACTGGCACGATTGTGCCTAACTTCGCCTCTCTACCAGACGCTTCTCTACCAGATGCTTCGCCAACGTGAACCCCGACGACATAGACCTGTCCATCGATTTCGGGAGCAAATCTCCCTGAACGACCGATTAATTTTCCTGTTTCAGGATTTTCTTGCTCAATCAGGACATCCACAATTTTGCCGATTTCCTGTTGATTCTTTTGCCATGCAATCGGTTGTTGGAGTTCCATTAGTCGGTGTCGCCGCTCATCCTTCACTAATTGGGGCAACTGATTTGGTAACTTATAGGCAGGGGTTTCCTCTTCTGGTGAAAAGGTGAAGACACCAACATGGTCAAATTCATGACGCTGGACGAACTGTAGTAGATGCTCAAAATGCTCTTCTGTTTCTCCAGGGAAGCCAACAATAAATGTTGTTCGCAGCACCGCTGATGGTAGCGCGGTTTTGATGCGCTCTATAATCCCATCATTTACCCGTCCTTGCCAGGGACGGTTCATCGCCCGGAGAATCTCTGTGTGAGAATGTTGTAAGGGCAAATCTAAGTAGGGTAAGACGTTAGGTGTTTCTTGAATCGCCGCTATGACATCTGGTGTCAGTCCGGTGGGATAGGCATAATGCATTCTGATCCACGGGACATCTACTTTCCCCAAAGCCCGAAGTAATTCGGCTAACTTTGGCGTTCCGTAAATATCCAAACCGTAATTAGTGGTGATTTGCGAAATTAGGATAATTTCTTTTACCCCTTGACTAGCTAACTGTTCGGCCTCAGCCACGATGGATTCAATAGTACGCGATCGTTGGTTTCCTCGTAGATAAGGAATAATACAAAACGCACATCGATAATCACATCCTTCGGCCACTCGCAGGTAAGCTATGCCCTCAGTTGTAGTGCGGTAGCGCGGTGTAGTTTCGTTGGCAATGTAGGTTGGTTCGGCACTAATCTGCTTGACCCGCTCTCCTGCTTCTACCCGCTCAATTACATTTACAATTTTGTGATAATCTCCTGTACCTACCACGGCCACTGCTTCTGGCAACTCCTCCAATAACTGCTCTTGGAAGTGCTGCGCCATACAGCCAGTGATCACGATTTTTTTATTTGCCTCTGCCAACTCTACCAAAGTTTTGACAGATTCTTCTCTTGCGGCTTCAATAAAACTACAAGTATTGACAATTACGTAATCTGCTAACTCTTCATTCGTATCTACGCCGTACCCTGCTTCTACCAGCAGTCCTAACATATGTTCTGTATCAATGCGATTTTTCTCGCAGCCCAGGTGAGAAATGGCAATTGTTGGCTTGTCACCCATATTTTCAAAAAATCTTCGGTTTTTTCTCTTTGGCAAACATTAAATGTGCTTGCTTGGCTCTTTTGTGATTAGCACCCTTATCCAGACAGTCATCACGTGATAGATTACCACTGCTAGCAACCGTCCCAAAACTCATAACCTTAATCAATTTCAGGTCATGCTATGATATCTTTATTAATTTCCCAGGGTTAAATGAAGTGTCTTTGGGTACATTTGACACTTTTTATGTTTTTTTAACAATTCGCCTGTTGGTATTTTACATTACCGCAGCGTGTCTTTTGTTAATTTACCCATCGGGAAGCCGCCCAAAGGGCTGGTTGTGAGAAGTCGCTACCCTCAGGGAAATCGCACTTGCGACTACGCCTAATCAAGCAGTAATGCTACCCAGGCAATCAGGCTTGGTTTACGACGATGCGTAAGTGACACGCCTAAAATCTGGGAAGATGCCTCGCGTCTTGTGAGTGGCAAACTCCTCTTATTGTAGCCAAGTTTTATCTTAACATATCTTATGGGAGGTTTTACGCTAATTTCCACCTTAGGGGGGAGGTAAAAAAACAACCCATACAAAACAACCTTGACTAGTATAGTCAAAAGTCAAGGGTCAAGGAAGTAGGCAAGAGGCAAGAGACTGTTGGCTCCCTGCAGCGGATGAAAGAAGTGGAATTATATCAGTTATTTAAAACTCGAACACCAGTTATTGGAGTGGTTCACCTACTCCCACTCCCTACCTCGCCCCGTTGGGGAGGTAGCCTCAAAGCAGTGATAGACCGCGCCGAACAAGAAGCAACAGCCTTGGCAAGTGGAGGGGTTGACGGCATTATTGTAGAGAATTTTTTTGACGCGCCGTTTACAAAAAACCAAGTCGATCCAGCAGTTGTGAGTGCCATGACTGTGGTAGTGCAACGAATACAGAATCTGGTCACGTTGCCGATTGGCTTAAATGTATTGCGGAATGACGGCAAAAGTGCAATGGCGATCGCCAGTTGTGTAGGGGCACAATTCATCCGCGTCAACGTCCTCACAGGAGTGATGGCTACAGACCAAGGATTAATTGAGGGAGAAGCCTATCAATTACTTCGTTATCGACGGGAGTTAGGCTGTGATGTCAAAATCTTTGCCGATGTGTTGGTTAAACACGCCCGTCCTTTAAGTTCGCCAAATCTCACGGTCGCCGTCAAAGACACCATCGAGCGGGGTTTAGCAGACGCGGTAATCTTGTCAGGTTGGGCTACTGGTAGTCCTCCTAACCAAGAAGATTTAGAACTGGCCTGTGGTGCGGCCAATGGCACGCCCGTGTTCATTGGTAGTGGAGCAAATTGGGAAAATGTTGGTACACTTATGCAGGCAGCAGATGGTGTAATTGTTTCCAGTTCCCTCAAACGCCACGGTCGGATCGAGCAACCAATTGACCCCATTCGCGTTAGTCAATTTGTCGAAGCCGCACGTCGCACTTGGAACTCTAAGGGTGAAACTAAATCAATTTCTTCGATGAGTGTACATTCTTAATGGGGAATGGGGAATGGGGACTAGGGACTAGGAAATCCTTGTTATCCCCAATCCCGAATCCCCAATCCCGAATCCCCAATCCCCAATCCCCAATCCCCAATCCCCAATCCCGAATCCCCAATCCCCAATCCCCAATCCCCAATCCCCAATTGCAGTTTATGATTCGCCGCCGTTCTACTCCTACTCCTTGGATTCATAAATGGTCGCGTCCGTTGATAGGCGCGATCGCCTCTTTTGGTGCCTTGACAACAGGTTATCTGACCTACGAAAAGTTAACGGGCGGTAGTGCAGCTTGTGTCGCACAGGCTGGCGCTAGGGGCTGTAATGATGTACTTTCCAGTCCTTGGGCAACGATTTTTGGTCAGCCATTAGCTTTGTTTGGGTTTTTAGCCTACACAAGTATACTGATATTTGCTGTAGCCCCTTTGGCATTGAAACTAGAGGACAATAATCAGCGCAAACAGCTGGAAACTGGAACTAGGTGGTTGCTGTTGGTAGGGGCGATCGCTATGTCGATCTTCAGCAGCTACTTGATGTATTTGCTGGCGTTCCAAATCAAAGCTTTATGTCCTTACTGTATTGCCTCGGCTTTATTTTCCCTGAGTCTGTTGGTATTGACAATTGTCGGTCATGAATGGGAAGATCTGGGGCAAATTTTCTTTACCGCGATTATTGTGGGGATGATTACCCTGATTGGCACATTAGCCATTTTTGCCAATGTGAATGCTGGCTCGACGGGGGAATCAAATTCTGGCAAACCAGTGCAAATTAGCTTTACTCCCAAGGTAGAGCCTAACCCAGCATTTGGTTGGGAAGTCACCACCACTTCTGGTGAAGCGGAAATAGCCCTCGCAAATCATCTGGTCAAAATTGGCGCTAAGGAATATTCTGCTTATTGGTGTCCTCACTGTCACGAACAAAAGCTGATATTTGGTAAAGAAGCTGCCGAGATAATTAACAAGAATGTTAAGGTAGAATGCGCTCCTGATGGACTCAAGGCTCAACCAGAACTGTGTAAGGCAGCGAAAATACAAGGCTTCCCGACTTGGATTATCAATGGTAAAAGTTATGGTGGAGTCCAAAACCTAGAAGAACTGGCGAAAGTTTCTGGCTATACAGGTTCTCGGAACTTCAAATATTTCAAATAAAAAATAATTCCGACTTTCTTGTGCGGTGGGCGTTTAGCCCGCTCTGATTAATGGGTGGGACAGACGCCATTTGTATCAACTTCAGTTCCAACGCTTGCCCCACAAACATTTTACTCCACCCCTTAATCCCCGGACTGCTAGCAGTCCGGGGAAGTTTTGTCTAGATATAGCAGGGGACTGGGGACACAACGACCGCTCAGTGCATCGCTGGGGACTGGGTTACAAGTCTGATTGTGTCTAGGTTTTATCATCAGTTAATGTCCTAAGCACTTTGGCGGTTGCTATAAAATGAAGCGATACCCTTGCTTTACTGACAAAAACAGAGTTTAGAGTCTAATTTTCTTTCCAACTATTGACCCTTGACGCTTAAATCTGTACACAATATTTATACTTAACTTGTGTGAATACGCATTCAAGTCCTAGTTGCTATGTGATTTGATCATCATTGGTGATCATCAGAGGTCAAGGCAAATATTGAAAATTGCTCAACTCTCTTACTTACCCCTAATCGCTATGCGGTTAATTAATCTTCAAAATTCCCTCGCCTTTCACTCCCTGCTGACTTCGTGGCTAGAGGAGGACTCCCGATGGCTGGGTAGAGAAAATCAAGAATATTTGTCCCAATTAGGTTATGGGAATGAGTAAGCAGCTAGGTAAGTTTTTTCTGAAATTCTTTTTTGGACGCAAACAACCGCTTGGTAGAGGTAACAGAGAATTCATTACGGCCACCAGCGTTGCAGTTTGCATCTTACTTTTACGCTCTATTGGATTGTTGCAATCTCTAGAGTTGGCAGCTTTGGATCAATTATTTCGCTTGCGTCCAAATGAACCACCAGAAGAACGTATTACTATTGTAGCGATTGATGAAGCTTCTTTACGCGAAGTAGGTTCCTGGCCGATACCAGATGGCGTTATTGCCCAGTTGTTGCAAAAATTAACAGCCCAAAACCCCCGCGCTCTTGGTTTAGATATCTACCGAGATTTACCAGTAGAGCCTGGTCATGAAGAGCTAGAGAATGCTTTTAGGTCAATGCCAAACTTGATTGGGATTGAACAATTGGCAAATAACAAGAACGCCAGCGTTTTACCGCCACCAGTCCTGAATCAACTTGACAAAGTGGGTTTTAACAATGTGTTGTATGATCCTGATGGTAAAATCCGTCGCAGCTTGTTGTATTGGCACATTGATAATCAGGCTCACGAAAGTTTTGCCCTCAAGCTAGCTTTATTGTATTTAAAGTCTTACGGAATTACTCCGAAAACAGCAGCCAGCAACCCTGAGTATTTGCAGTTGGGAAAGGCCGTGTTTACTCCGTTTCGCGCTGCAGATGGTGCCTATGTGGGAGCTGATGCTGGAGGCTACCAAATTTTGTCTAACTTTCCCAAACCCATCTGTCGCAGGTCATGTACAGAATCCTCTCATTATCGCCAGGTATCCATGAGGGATGTCCTAGCTAATAGAGTACCAAAAAGCTGGATCAGCGATCGCATTGTATTGATTGGTTCCACCGCTCCCAGTCTGCAAGATTTTGTCTTTATCCCACACTCAAGCAAGTTAATCGGTACGGCAAAGCCTGTTGCTGGCATTGAGCTGCAAGCTTATTTTATCAGTGAATTAATTTCATCTGCCGTCCAAGGCCGACCGTTACTCAAAGTCTGGTCTAAGTTACTGGAATATTTGTGGATTTTTACTTGGTCTTATGTAGGTGCGGTCACAACCTGGCGCATCAGACACCCAAAAAAGAGTATTCTCACGGTTGTGCTTTCTTGCTTGTTGCTGGCTGGGAGTTCTTACCTAGCGTTTCTCTCCGGTTGGTGGATACCAATTATTCCTTCATTACTTACCTTTGGTACTTCCGCTATTTGGATGACCTGTTATATTGCCTACATGCAGGAAGAGTTAAAACGTTCCAAAGAGTTTCTGCATCAAGTGATCAATACGATTGCTGACCCAGTTTTTGTCAAAAATGAACAACATCAATGGATTGTTTTAAATGAGGCCTATTGTCAATTTATTGGTTATCCAAATCGCCTGTTAATTGAAAAATCAGACTATGACTTCTTCCCAAAACATGAAGCTGATGTGTTTCGCCAACAAGATTCGCTGGTTTTCAAGACTCAGCAATCGCGAGAACATGAAGAAAAATTCACTGATGCTAATGGTATTACCTATCTGATTGCGACTAAGCGATCGCTCCACAAAGACGCTGCTGGTAATTACTTTTTAGTTGGGGTCATTCGCGATATTACTAAGCGCAAGCTGATCGAACAACAACTCAAGCGCACTGCTGCCGATTTATTCCGTTCTAACAATGAATTAAAACGCAAAGAAGACCACTTGCGTTATATAGCATATCACGACCCCCTGACCGGTCTATCCAATCGCAAATTTTTTGCTGAACAAATTTATGAGTCCCTCCATTGGGCGCAAATTAACAATTTGTTGCTAGCTCTGCTGTTTATTGACCTCGATGGCTTTAAGCAAGTCAATGATACCCTTGGCCACGAAATGGGCGATCGCTTGCTGGTGACTATCGCTCAACGACTCAGCAATTCTTTACGTGGTAGTGATACGGTTTCTCGCTTGGGTGGCGATGAATTTACCGTTATTTTGCGGTCTATTCCCAACGTGCAAGTAGCTGCTAAAGTTGCCGAAAAAATCTTATGCACGATTACCGAACCAATTGTTTTGGATGGATATACTACGTCTGTCTCCGCCAGTATAGGCATCAGTATCTACCCACTCAATAGTCAAGACACTGAAACTTTAATTAAACAAGCAGATACCGCCATGTATACTGCCAAGCGCCTCGGTAAAAACCGTTATGAGTTTGCTTGATTAGTCCATTGATTAGCTTTACTTCAGTAATAATTCTTAAGTGTTCGCCTGATTAGTCATCTAGCTGACATATTTTAGCTTGGAGTTATTCTTAAGTATATATATTTATCAAAAGTATATTTCGTATACAACTTATACATTTGGTAATTTTTACTGGATTTGCTAAATTGTAAAATTATACAAAAACTACAATATTGCAACTTTGCTGTGTGAAATTTAGTTATTTTCCCTGTTATCCTTCCGAAAATAGCGGAGTCGTACATGATTCTTTCTTTAGCTGACACAGTATTTATACGCTCAAACATTAAAATTTAATTAAGGAACTTTGATTAAGACAATTTACTTATGGGAATTAACAAAAATATATATCTCTAGATAGATGTTTAGAATTTATTAGTGTTTATATACCTAATACATTAAGCAGTTTCAACCAAAATACCCTCCTGCCTGATTTACAACCGAGTTACAACAATTTTTTGCTCAATTATTGAACTCGTAACACCAAAACTTTCATAAAGATTTAATCTATTTCGGCAATTATTTAAGTAATTATGCGTATATGGAACAAGGTACTTACATGAAAACCACACATGGTAATTTACCGAGGGTTATGGAAACTCACTTGAGAATCACAAGCGTTGTGATCTTGTGTGTCAGTGCGTATTTGCTACTACCCAAAATTACTGATGCGACAGCGGTTATCAACACTTTTACCGCTAATGGGTTCAGCACTACTAGCAACCAAAGCTTAACCACCCCCAAGCTGAATCATGAGGGTTTAAAAGTTTATATCCCACCAAACTATGGTGGTCCTGATAGTCAGCATGGTAGTGGCACGCGCTAATATCGTTAGGCAAGAGTCCAGAATCCAGAATCCAGAATCCAGAGTCCAGAGCCCACAGTCAATAGTAGTTACCACTAACAAATGACAAATGACAAAGAGTAATTAGTAATGAGTAATGAGTAATGAGTAATGAGTAATGACAAATGACAAATGACAAATGACAAGTGACAAATGACAAATGACAAATGACAACCGTCATTTATTCAAGAGTGAGGATTTCCACCAATGGTATTTTTGTATAAGTGTGTGGGCTTGCCAATCAGGGTCTGGGTGAGGATAATCTAGGCGGTAGTGTCCACCTCGGCTTTCGGTTCTAAAAGCAGCACTTTTGAGAATTAAGGCGGCTACATCTATTAAATTGCGGGTTTGCGCCCAAAGTCGCAATTGTTGTTCTACCTCTGGTAGATCTAAACTAGCTGGTTCTGTGGGACTTAAACTCAGCAAAAATTGAGTTAAAGGTAAGGCAGCAAAATCTTGTTGCCAAGATTCTATTGTCGCGATCGCTGTTTCTAACCCAGTTTGTTCTCGACATATTCCCGCAGTTTGCCACACTAGACGGGGTAATTTCAACCGTATTTCTTCTAGTTGTGCTTGTTGCTTGTGCCATTCACTGACATCGGCGATATATTTCCGCAATGGTAGCGCTGGTGTCTCTGACTCTAAAGCTACAGGGGCCAACTTAATATTAGCCATCTGTGCCCCAAATACAATACATTCGAGTAGGGAATTACTCGCTAAACGATTTGCTCCATGTACGCCCGTACTAGCGCTTTCTCCCACCGCGTACAAATCGGGAATATTCGTGCGATTTTGAAGATCTGTAACAATTCCTCCCATCCAGTAATGGGCTGCAGGTGCAACGGGAATGGGTTCTGTGAAAACATCAATGCCCCAACGCTGACAAACTTTGATAATATTGGGAAACCGATGACGAATTTTGTCGGCGGGTATGGGGCGCATATCCAACCACACATTGGCTGTGGTAATATCTGTGGTGGTGCGTTGCAAATGGCTAAAAATTGCTCTACTGACTATATCTCTAGGTGCGAGTTCACCGGCTGGGTGGTAGTCAAAGGCAAAACGGCGTCCTTGGTCATCAATTAGGTGTGCCCCTTCGCCGCGTACAGCTTCACTAATCAAAAAGCGATCAGCGCCTGGTTTGGTGAGGGCTGTGGGGTGAAACTGGATAAATTCTAAGTCGCGGAGGATAGCCCCCGAACGCCAAGCGATCGCCACTCCATCGCCTGTACTCACAGCAGGATTAGTCGTTTGGGCAAATACCTGACCACCACCACCGGTTGCTAGTACCACAGCACCAGCCCTAATCCATGTAATTTCCCCTTGATAAAATAGACTAATTCCTTGACAGCGCCCACTTTGGGGTTCCATCCACAAACTCAAGGCCAAAGCCTGTTGAATGACTTGAATATTCTGGCGTCGTAGGACTTGCGCTGTCAGAGTGGTGATGACTTCCCTACCTGTGGTGTCTGCTGCGTGGAGAACTCGGTGGTGAGAATGGGCTGCTTCTAAAGTTAAAGCTAAAGCTTGACCATGACGGTCAAAAGCTACCCCCAAGTTTACCAGAGATTGTATACATTTAGGGGCTTCTTGGGCAAGAAATTCTACCGCTGTGACATCACACAAACCAGCGCCTGCCTTGATTGTATCTTGAATATGCATTGCAGGTGAATCTTCTGGGGCAATTGCCGCCGCAATACCACCTTGCGCCCAATCGCTAGCCGACAAAGAAACAGATTCTTTAGTAATTAAACCGACTTGTAAGTTTTGTGGTAGACAAAGCACCGTGTACAGTCCAGCAGCACCAGCACCAACTACTAATACATCAAACTGGTTAGGAATATTTATCTGAGGCAAAGTCTGGGGGAGGGGGGGGGAGGGGGAGAGGGGGAGAGGGAGATAGGGGGAGATATTTCCCATTTTATCCTTGTCACCCATCCCCATTTATGATATATTAATTCGCTCCTTAGATAAAGGAGTGCGTTTTGATTGAGCAGATTAACTGGCGATGCAGTTATCTATAGATACCGTTGTTAAAGCGATCGTCTCCCTCGTTGAACTCAGGTGCTTTTTCCGTCACCGTGAAGTTATCTAGGTTAGCTTGGAGGAGTTCTGTTTGGCGAGTCTTCAATCCCTTAATATTCAATACATCCTCCACCTTTTTGTAAGGAGCATTTTTGATGATTTTCTTAGCCAGGGTGGGATAAAGCCCTGGATACTGTTGAAAAGCGCGGACGTTGGTGTTATTCAAATCAATTTTTTTACCGAATTCCGTTCCTAGCTTGGCGTCAGCCTTATTTTGACCAACCGCCAACACGGGGACTTGAGGAAACGCCAAAGTGTTGAAACTGACAGCTTGGGCTGGCCCAGTTGTGCCTAACCATCCCCAGCAGCCCAGCAACAAACTAAATACTGTTAATAAACGTACCAATCCTTTCACGATTTTTGTACCTCTTTCAATCAAAATGAAATAAAAGTTTTAAGCTGACAGATGTCACGAGTCATTGGTCATTCGCGAAAATACCAAGGACTTTGGACACAAGCTGCTCGCTTAATCAACACACAGCAGTCATCACAAACTAATATACAGCGTTGTGAAGTACCAAATGCCAAGTCTTTCGTAGAGAATGAAGAAAGCCGTTTCACTTTACAGCAGTTCTCCTGTTCCTGGTAAATTGTCTCGGTGTCCAGCAACAAGAGAAAAATTTTCTTTGTTAAGTTCAAAATTCGGGAAGAAGATTCTAGCTGAAACTACGGCACCGCGATAAATCGATAAACATGGTACCGTACTTGCGGTTAACGCACTCTACCAGAACTATTGACCGATTAACATGGCGACGTTTTTCATCCTTCACCCCGTCCTTTCCCGTTGCGCTGTTGTCCTAGCAGGTATTCCCAGATGCGACGAATTTCCGCCTGGAATACTTCGCGGTCGGCTTCAGCGATTTGGATGGAGTGCATAAGGATGTCAGTGACGCTGGCGACATCTTCAGTCAGTCCATCAACTTTCACTGTCAGTTGAGCAATTGCGGTAGTATTGGTAGCTTGTTGCCGTGCTACTTGCTCAAGGATAGCTTCAATGCGGTCTAGGCGGTCGGGGCTGGCTTGGCTCATCCTACCTCCAAGTCTTTCTTTGGTCTAGTTTCCAAAACATTTATTAAAACAGCAGCAGCAATATTGCTTAAAATTATATAACATTGTACCACTAAACGTATTAAGTTGTCGCTAGAGGTTGAAACCACCTCAAAAGTACAGTTTTTTACGCCCAGCTAGTTAGTTTTCCATAAAAAATCCCCTGTCGTCGCCTTGCGAACAACTCAGGGGATAGGACGTGTAACTAATTGTAAATTATTTGCTTAAAACGAGTAAACCTTATTAACTCGCGCTATGCTAAAAGTAGTTGAGTTAATGAGGTTTTGATGCAACATGTCACCCCCAAGGAAGCAGCTAAAATCCTTGGTGTCCACGTCTCCAGTCTTAGAAGGTGGGAGAACGAAGGAAAGCTTAGAGCAATCCGTACACCAGGCGGTCAAAGGAGATTCGTCCTCGAAGAAGTTGAAAAAGTCGCGGGAGTGTCCAGGACAGTTAGAACTGTTTGCTACGGGCGAGTCTCGACTAATGGACAGCAAGACGATTTGCAACGACAACTTGAACACTTACGCACGCGACACCCAGAGGCAGAAATCATTTCAGAAGTTGGAAGCGGACTCAATTTTAAACGGAAAAAATTCCTCGCAATTTTGGAACGAATCATCGACGGCGATATCCAACGTCTTGTCATTGCCCACCCTGACCGACTTGTCCGGTTCGGATTTGAATTGGTTAAGTGGTTATGCACAAAATTTGAGTGCGAACTCTTGGTTCTCAATGACCGCAAACTCTCTCCAGAGCAAGAACTCGTACAAGATATGTTGTCCATCATTCACTGTTTCTCTAGCAGGTTATACGGACTTAGAAAATACAAATCAACAATCTTTGAAGAGTTACAAAAAGAAAGCGAGGCACAAAGCATCGACAAAGCAGTCACCGAACAGTGTATTGAAAATCAGGCTATTTCCTAGCAAAGAACTACATCAAGTTTGGAAGCGTTGGCTTGCTGCTTATCGCTATTACTTCAATCAATGTATTAGTTTTCTTCACAAGAATTATGATGCCCAGACTCGAATAATTATTGTCAAGAAAACCAACAAAGAAAAAGAAGTTAAAATATCTGCCCAAGAGTTGGATAAAATAGCTCAAAAAATGGATGTGCCAGCATGGGTCAAGACATTACCAGGACATCAGCGTCAAGAGGCGTGTTTTGAAGCATTTGACGCATTTAAACAAGCTCGTAGTCAGGGTGGCAATGCTAAGTTCAAAAGCTGTAAAGCAACAAGCCAAGCTATCCAATTTAAAGTTGGTAATTTCAAGAATGGCACTTGGTATTGCAATACAACCAAAGGTTTGAAATTTACTACGATTGGTCAAACTACTCCTTTCCAATGTGAATATGGTACAGAGCTTGTATACCGTCGTGGTAAATGGTTTGGTTGCTTTCCCCAGTACAAAGATGTTACCCCATCTGGTAGTGATAGGGTGATAGCACTTGACCCTGGTAATCGTACTTTCTTAA